>NZ_JBQRUM010000003.1:0-349646 GCF_053485795.1 Thalassotalea ganghwensis | reverse complement strand
CAGAGAATTCCTGATGATTTTCAGTCGTATCTGGTGTACGCCAAATAACACCATCAACACCTAGTAGTGATAAGCCACACCATGTGGGGTGATTGGCATCTGCATTCCACATTTTCTGACTTTGATGAAAAACCTCTTTAACGGCACCCGCACCAAGGCGCTGCCTTGCTTGCACAACCGCGCTTGGCGCAACGAGTTCTTTTTTTCCGGGTAATGCTAAGCCGAGTTTACTGACGATGCTCCATAGCGGGTCTTCACGGTAAAGCGACATACAAATAACCGTCCAAACCGCCATTTCCACAGGAAGTCTTCTACGTCTTATCGTAGCGACACCCGCAGTTTCAGCACATTGTTTTATGAGATCTGGGCATAAAAAATCACTTAGTTGACCTAAGCCTTTTGAATTTGGGGCATAGCCATTGGCAAGAGAAAGTGCTGTTGTTAATTGCAAAAGAAAAGGCTCCTGAATAAATTCAGAAGCCTTTATAAACTAACCAGTTGATCGGTCAATGGATCATTAAATATTTCTTAACTGATCGGCATTAAGCATAACGCTGGCTTTTCAGTAAACTAAGAGGTGATATTACTCAAACGGATTAACCAAAATAATAGTTTCATTTCTATCAGGACCTGTTGAAATAATATCAACCGGCACTCCAGTTACCTCTTCAATGCGCTTAATGTAAGCTAAAGCATTAGCAGGTAACTGCTCTTTAGAGGTAGCTCCAACCGTCGTTTCACTCCAACCTGGTAGCTCTTCATAAATCGGTGTCACATTTTCATAGCCTTCAGCAGCTGTCGGTGGCACTGTGATAATCTCACCTTCCGCTGTTTTATAGCCAGTACATATCTTTAATGTCTTAAGACCATCCAATACATCAAGCTTAGTTAAACAAAAACCAGAGATACTGTTAATTTGCACTGCACGATGCATTGCTACAGCATCAAACCAACCACAACGACGTTCGCGACCAGTAGTTGCGCCAAATTCATGACCAACTGTGCCCAAATGCTCGCCAACTTCATCTTTCAATTCGGTTGGGAATGGGCCTGAGCCTACTCGTGTAGTGTACGCTTTAGTGATACCTAACACGTAATCTAAGTTTAATGGACCAAAACCACTGCCTGTCGCAACACCGCCAACGGTAGTGTTAGATGAAGTGACATAAGGATAAGTACCATGATCAATGTCTAATAGCGTACCTTGTGCGCCCTCAAACATAATGGAGTCACCAGCTTTACGTGATTGATCGAGTAACTCAGCAATATCAGCTACCATGCCCTTGATGATTTCACCGACTTCTAATGCATCAGCTAACACTTGATCATAATCAACAGGATCAGCTTGGTAATAATTAGTTAAAACGAAATTATGATACTCCATGATCTCTTTTAACTTGGCGGCAAAGCTATTTTTACAGAATAAATCACCAACACGCAGACCACGACGAGCGACTTTATCTTCATATGCTGGACCGATACCACGGCCTGTCGTACCAATTGCTTTGCTGCCTCGCGCTTTTTCACGCGCAGCATCAAGCGCATTATGGTAAGGAAGAATTAATGGACAAGCATCACTGATAAGTAGGCGCTCTCGAACAGGTACGCCACGCTCTTCAAGCATTTTAATTTCGGTCATTAGCGCTTTAGGACAAAGCACAACACCATTACCAATTAAACACTTTACGTTATCGCGTAAAACCCCAGATGGGATCAGATGAAGAACAGTTTTTTCACCATTAATAACTAATGTATGACCAGCATTGTGACCGCCTTGATAGCGCACAACATATTTAGCTTTATCTGTTAAAAGGTCAACGACCTTCCCTTTACCTTCGTCACCCCATTGGGTGCCCAGAACTACGACGTTTTTACCCATGTTCACATTTTGGAAAAAAAATTAGGCGGGGATTCTACCAAAATTCGATATTGAGTCCAAGTAGTAAATGCTGCTTTTTAAAACGATTTAACGCTAAAGTCATTGGGAATTTAACCTCAGCTTGGCATAAGAGATATAGTTTTCCCTAACTTTCAATTGATTAGAGCGTGTTGATCTTTGATGTACATTTTTGCAGCAGTTCACTTGAAGTTTATACAAGACAGAGCCTATGTCATGTGGTTATTCCCCATAAATAGGCAATAACGAAGTAGAAATTTCAAATGTGCGCTGTCCTTCGGATTCGTTTAAACGTGATTTACGCTTTGTTGTAACTCATTTGTATAGAATAACTATACGGTATTCGCTACGCCTCGAATAAATCACGTTTAATTCGAACAAAATTTGTACCGCAAAGAGCAACACGCTCTAGGTTAGCCACCATAAGATGATTGCGCCAAGCAGCATGATTGTGATACCCACAGTACGAATAGTGCTTACCGGCTCTTGTGCCATTTTAGTCACATAGCGCTGCCATTTGTTTGGAAATAACGCAGGAAAGATGCCCTCCAAAATAAAGGCTAAAGCCATTGCCATAAATAAAGTATCAATAGTCATAAGGGCTACCTCAAGTATCGAACTATGTTAAATTAAAAAAGCCAAGGTACATACCTTGGCTTTTTACTATGCTAACGCAATGTTATTTATTCGGTGTACTGTTCTTCAAATAATTAAAGAAGTCACTGTCAGGCTTCACTAACATTATGTCACCCTTATTGTTGAAGCTTTTCTCATAGGCTTCAAGGCTACGATAAAAGCTATAAAACTCAGGGTCTTTAGTGTATGCATCTGCATAAATTTTAGATGCTAGTGCATCCCCCTCACCTCGAAGTTCTATTGCTTCTTTTTGAGCAGTAGCCAACATAACGGTAACTTTTGCATCAATCGTAGATTTAATGATTTCAGATTGCTCTTTACCTTTAGATCTATGCTCTTTAGCAACAGCTGTTCGTTCGGCACGCATTCGGTCGTAGATTGAATTACTGACCTCGGTAGGTAAATTGATCGCTTTAACTCGAACGTCAATCACCTCAATACCAAGATCTTCACGACTACTTTTAGCGCTTTCTAATGATTGCGCCATAATGTCGTCTCTATCACCAGAGACAATCTCTTTGATGGTACGAGAACCAAACTCGGTTCTTAAGCCGTTATTGATTTTCTGCTTCAATAACGCTTTAGCATTATCGATTGAGCCAGACGTTCTCAAGTAGTAGGTTGAAAAGTCGACAATACGCCACTTAGCGTATGAATCAACCATAAGGTCCTTCTTCTCTGAAGTAACAAAACGATCAGGTGCTTCATCTAACGTTTGTATTCTTGCGTCTATTTTCTTAACCGTTTCAATCAGTGGAAACTTGAAATGCAAACCGGGTTCTGCAATTAACATCTCACCCGTATCAGTTCGCTTAATTTTAGAAAATTGAAAAACGATCGCTCTTTGTCCTTCATATACCACGAAAACAGAAGAAACGGTTAACAATGCAAGCGCGGTTATCGTGATAATAATAAAATTCTTCATCGATTAATTTCTCCCGCTGGTAAAGCGCTCTGAACGATCAGAACGGCCTGATGTATTTCGGCTACCGTCATTACTTGAGTTGATCGGCTGCTGATTCATATTAGGTTGGCTCTGAGGTATAAAGCGTTGCGAATTTGAGTGTTGCTCCATGATTTTATCCAATGGGATATACATCATGTTATTTCCACCATCAACATCGACCATCACCTTGCTGGTATTGCTGTATACTTTTTCCATCGTCGATAAATATAAACGCTGACGAGTTACTTCCGGCGCCGCCTGATATTCAGGAAGGATCTTTTCAAAACGAGCTACTTCACCTTGAGCATCTAATACGATTTGTTCTTTATAGGCTAACGCTTCTTGTTCTAGACGCTTGACTCGGCCTCGTGCTCTTGGTTCTATTTCTTTGGCATAAGCTTCAGCTTCTCTTAAGTAACGTACCTCATCTTCCTGTGCGGCAATCGCATCATCAAATGCATCTTTAACTGCTTCTGGTGGGCGAGCATCCTTGAAGTTAACGTCAACAATCATAATACCAAGATTATAAGGCTCGATAATTTTTTCTAACTCAGTCCATACCGATTGTCTAACAACTTCACGACCACTGGTAAGGATATCATCCATTTTTGAGTGACCCACTACGTAACGTAATGCACTATCAAGTGCTTGACTCAAACTATCATCAGCATTGGTAACATTAAATACATAGTTGCGAGGATCAATAACGCGATATTGTATCTGCATTTCAACGCGGACAACGTTCTCATCTTGAGTCAGCATAAATCCAGATGCTGGCAAATCTCGAGTGGTTTGAACATCGACAGGAACGACTCGATCAACAAAAGTCCATTTCCAACGTAAGCCCGGCTCAACTAATTCGGCATATTCACCAAAACGTAAAACAATGCCTTTCTCTGCTTCTTTAACAGTGTAGAAGCCACTGAATGCATATACGAGCACAATGACGAAAAGAAGTAGGCTTAACCCCAAACTAGAAAAGCTTTTACCTGAGTTTCCTCCCGAAGGTTTACCCCCGAAGATCCCGCCCACTTTATTTCCTAAGTCTTTTAAAAGGTCATCTAAATCTGGTGGTCCCTGATTTTTACCACCTTTATTGTTATTCCAGGGGTCTTTATCGTTTTTCCCTGGTTCGTTCCAAGCCATACTGCTCTCCGCAATGTCAGTAAATAAAAAATAATGATTTTATTGGGCTGTAATATATCAGTCCATTAACGTTCAATAAAGCTTTCTATGGGGGCATTATCTTGCTTTATCAATCTATCCCATTCAGTTTTAGGTAACTTAATATCCACCAAGCAATTACCATTTTCATCATAATGCTCGTGATCAATACAGTTTAACCGATATAACATCCCCCTTAATTTGCCGTAATTTGGAGGGATCTTTAAACAATGTTTGACAATTTTTTTACCTAATCTTTCAGTCAAGGCTATAAATAGCTGCTCAATGCCAACGCCTTGTCTTGCCGATAACCAAACACGTATCGGTAATCCTTGCTCATCACGATCAATGCGTGGTTCGACATCATCTAGCTGGTCTATTTTGTTGCACACTAACAATTGAGGAACGTCACCTGCCTCAATTTCTTTCAACACTTCCTCTACCTGCTCGATATTTTCTCGTCGACGTTCATCGGCAATATCAATAACATGTAATAACAGATCAGCTTCACGCGTTTCAGTGAGAGTGGCTTTAAACGCTGCCACCAAATCATGTGGCAAGTGCCGAATAAAACCAACAGTGTCAGCTAATATTACTCTACCTACTTCGTCAACATCGATTCTTCGAAGCGTAGGATCGAGTGTCGCAAATAATTGATCGGCGGCATAAACTCCCGCTTCAGTAATTCGGTTGAATAAAGTCGATTTGCCGGCATTGGTGTAACCAACCAAGGACACGGTCGGTATTTCAGCCCTATTTCTTGCTCTTCGACCTTGCTGGCGCTGTTTTTCGACTTTTTCTAAGCGTTTACGTATGGCTGTCATACGTTCACGAAGTAAACGGCGATCAGTTTCTAGTTGCGTTTCCCCTGGACCACGCAAGCCAATACCACCTTTTTGACGTTCAAGGTGAGTCCAACCTCGAATTAAGCGTGTACTGATATGCTTTAATTGCGCTAACTCAACTTGAAGTTTACCTTCATGCGTTCGCGCTCTTTGGGCAAAAATATCGAGAATTAATGTGGTGCGGTCAACGACTCGGCACTTACATAATGCTTCCAGCTGTTTCTCCTGTGAGGGAGATAGGCTGTGATTAAATAAAACAACGTTGGCTTGATGAAGCTGAACCGCCTCAGCGATCTCTTCTGCCTTGCCACTACCGACAAAAAACTTACTATGAGGCTTGTCACGTTTTCCGGTGACAACACACAACGAAGAAACGCCAGCAGAAGCAACAAGCATTTCAAATTCTTGCAGGTCTTCTCGGGCGTTTTCATCAGGAAAGTCGATGTGAACAAGTATCGCTTGCTCACCAGCTTGATAACGATCAAACAAGTGAGCTACACCTTACAATACTATTAATTGGCATTAATCTTCCGGTTCTTGAACATTGCCAGTTGGAGTTGGTTGTGCAGTATTGACTGCGCGAGAGGGCACGACAGTAGAAATAGCATGCTTGTAAACCATCTGGCTCACGGTATTTTTTAGCAGAATAACAAATTGATCGAAAGACTCAACTTGCCCTTGTAGTTTTATACCATTTACTAAGTAGATTGCTACAGGAATGCGGTCACGACGTAACGCATTCAAAAATGGGTCTTGTAAAGATTGCCCCTTTGCCATTATTTGGCCCCTTTTGTTATTTTTAGTGAGTAATACATATGCTGTTTTATTTGCCAATTATAACTATTTTTATAATAAAACTAGCTGCTTAGTACCGTAAACATTGTTAATTATACATCAATGTTTAAAGTTTGCTTAATGCTGTCAAAATTTGTTGCAAATTATTTTCATTTTCCATGTCGATCCACTGTAATTTCGGCCAGTTTCTCAACCAAGTTAACTGACGTTTAGCCAGCTGCCGCGTGGCACAGATGCCTCTAAAAATCATTTCATCATGATCATAAAGCCCATCTAAATATTGCCACATTTGACGATAACCAACACAGCGAATCGACGGTAAGTCTTCATGCAAATCACCTCTCGCTTTAAGCTTTACCACCTCTTGCTCAAAATCATTAGCAATCATCTGTTCAAAACGTAATGCAATTCTATCATGTAAATCAAGTCGTTTTTTTGGTGAAATTGCAAATTGTAAGACATCACCCTCTAATTTATGGCCTTTAACCTGAGTTAACGCGGTAATGGTTTTACCAGTCTTGCGATATACTTCTAACGCTCGAGTAATACGTTGTGGATCATTTTCATGTATTCGTTGCCCAGCTTCAAGATCTACCGCAAGTAACTGTTGATGTAAATGTTGCCAACCAAACTGTTTTGCTTCTTTCTCTATCGCAGCCCTAATATCACTATCGGCTTCCGGTAGAGGAGATATACCGTCAATTAAACTTTTAAAATACATCATCGTGCCGCCTACCAAAATTGGAACTCGATTGGCCGCTCGTATTTTAGCAATCTCTGCTAAAGCGTCTTTACAAAACTCTGCTGCAGAGTAGCTCTCACTCGCATCTTTTATATCAATTAGACGGTGTGGATATTGTGCGAGCTCTTCTGGTGTTGGTTTTGCGGTGCCAATATCCATCTCTCGATAAACTAACGCCGAGTCAACACTGATAATATCACTTGGAATCGCATCAAAAAGCTGCATCGCCAATGCTGTTTTTCCTGACGCCGTTGGCCCCATAATACAGATCACTGGTGGTTGTTTACTTTGCTGCGTTGTCAACGACTCTACCGACATATGAGCTCTTCTACTTTATTTTTATAAGATGTGAGGTCAACCTCAACAGAATTCAAGCGCAATTGTCGTTTTTGTTCGTCTTTCGCCGATGAAATAAATCCTTGCCAGATATCTATTGCTTGTTGCTCAGAAATGACTGAACCAACAAGCAACTCAATCACTGTTTGTTGAAAGTGGCCGTCGAGCAAACTGCCTTGAGACTGCTTTATTTGGTCGAGCCTTTCACAAATCGTAACAAAGCTTTTGCTGACATCTTTCTCCCGGAGAATAGCTGGAAATTGTTTAATCTTTACCTCGTCCTTTCCAGTTGATTCGCAGACAATGCCCATATGTACAAAAGAAGCTTGATAATCACAAAATATTGTCATTTGGCTTGTCGATATACGCACTGAAACGGGTAATAATAGTGGTTGTGAGGTAAAGCCCTTTTGCCAATAACACTGTATTTTCTCTCGTAGCTCTTCCTTCATCAAGTATTGAGTCGATACTAATCGCAAAAGATTATCTTGTGAAAACAATACATAATGAGGGGCGACAAACGCTAGCCATTGGCAGGTTTCAACCACTATCTCTTGTTCACCTGCTGGCGGTTTAATTTCACCATAATTTACCGGTTCTGCCGTGGTCATTAGCTGTTGATAGGCCTGACTAGCATGTTCCATTGATTTGCGGCTTGGCGAATTGGTATAAGGTTTTGCTTGGTAATTTGGCTGAAAATTCGAAACTACTGGCTCATTAACATTTCTTAGCGGCGACACATATTCCTGTTGAACAGTTACATAATCTTGTTCAGGTGCTTGTTCACGTATTTGTTCATTTTCATCCCCTAATTGTTGCGATATGCTTCTTTGACAAACAGAAAAGATAAAATCATGAACATAACGACTTTGATGGAAACGAACTTCATGCTTAGCGGGATGAACGTTCACATCGACATCTCTGACATCCAAAGTTAAGAACAATACAAACGCAGGATAAGTATCAACAGGCAGTAAGTCACTATATGCTTGGCGAATCGCGTGATTGATTAGCTTATCTCTCATCATGCGACCATTAACGTAACTATAACAGAGATCATTTTGCTTGCGGTTAAAACAAGGCAATGCCAACCACCCTTTCAAATGCAATGATTCGTGTTGACAGTCGATATAAATAGCATTATCAATAAACCCTTGCCCACATATTTGGGCGACACGCTTTTGATATTGCTCTTGTGTCTTGGCAACCCGATATTGACGAATAATCTTGTGATTATGAGTAAGGGTAAATGAAACATCAAAACGAGCTAGCGCTACGCGTTTTACGACTTCCTCAATATGCGTAAATTCAGTTTTCTCTGTACGTAGAAACTTTCGCCTCGCTGGAGTGTTAAAAAATAAATCTAACACGTCAATGGTAGTACCATCACCATGAGCGGCCGGTTGCACGTCTACTTGCATATCCCGACCTTGTGCATTCGCTTGCCACGCAGTCTCTTGGTTAGCCGGCTTAGAAGTCAACGTTAATCGTGCTACAGAGCTGATACTTGCCAAGGCCTCGCCACGAAAGCCTAAACTGGCGATACCTTCTAAATCAGTTAAATTCTTGATTTTACTGGTCGCATGTCTACTCAGTGCAAGGGTAAGCTCTTCTTTGGCAATTCCTTGTCCGTTGTCAATAATGCGAATGCGTTTGGCACCGCCCTTTTCAATATCTATTTTTATCGAAGTGGCACCCGCATCAAGGCTATTTTCAATGAGTTCTTTAACGACGGACGCGGGACGCTCAACGACTTCCCCGGCAGCTATTTGGTTGGCAAGTCGAGCTGGTAAAATTTCAATGGTCATTATGAATTACAAATTTGCTCTGGGAATTTTTAACGTTTGACCAATACGGACAACATTGGAGGTAAGATTATTAATCGATTTTAATTCATTTACGGTTACTTTGTAACGTTGAGCGACAAGCGAGAGCGACTCGCCACGTGTTACTTTATGTTTTCGAGGCGTAATAGATGCGATTAATGTCCCTTGAGGTGGATTACTTTCAAAATAATCATTGATCGCTTTGTATATAGCATTAGCTAATTTCTGTTGATGATTCGGGTTTTTTAACCGTCGTTCTTCACCTGGGTTAGAAATAAAACCGGTCTCAATCAGTACCGAAGGGATATCGGCAGATTTTAATACGGCTAAACTTAAACGCTCTGGCTCTTTCTTATGAAGTTTCGTGACTTTCTTCATCTGCTTGATAACATGCTCAGCAAAATCGTAACTGCTCGCCATGGTATATTCTTTTTTCATATCAGCTAGGGTGATAGCTAAGTTTGTATCTTTAGTTTTCTTGATTGTTTCACCGGCTCCGCCGAGTAACTCAGACTCTTTTTGGCGATTGGCTATCCAACGAGTAAATTCAGAATCAGCACGTCGGGTAGATTGAACCAGTACAGAAGCCCCACTGGGCTGAGACGATGTAAATGCATCAGCGTGGATAGAAATCAATAAATCAGCACCATTTTCTCTTGCCATTTCAGATTTTCTATCATGATTAATATAATAATCGCCGGTTCGGATCATAACCGCTTTATAGCCTTGTCGACTATCGATTAATCGCGACAATTTTTTCGCAATCGCCAAGGTAATGTGTTTCTCATACGTGCCCGAAGCTCCAATTGAACCAGGGTCTTCACCGCCGTGCCCAGCAACTATCGCGACGATAATATCTCTTTTGTTATTGTCTTGGTTTGCTAGTGAACGTTGACTCACTCTATTTTTATCAAACAAATCAACCACCAATCGATCACCATATTGACCGGCTGGCGCTAACGGGAAAAGCGTTAGCTTATAATCCTCTGCAAGTTCGAGTACTAATCTTGTGCCAGTCGATGTTTTAGGCGTTGAGGTACGAATGCGTTTAATGCGTTTATCGTCTTTAGCTAGATTCTTAAGCTCGACAAGATTGGTCGTCGTTTTAAAATCGATGACTAAACGATTGGGGTTTTTCAATGTGAAGTAGGTATAGTCAGGTTGATTTTTCAAATCAAAAACAACGCGAGTATTTTCTGGCGCAGGCCAAACACGGATACCGTCAATCGTATTGGCAACCGAAAGCGCTGAAACCGATGCAAGCAAAAATACAAACGTTAATTTTTGTAAGAGATTCACTAATCTCATTGACTTCGCTACTCCTAATTCTAGGTTACAACAAGCTAATTAACTGCTTCCCTATCGATGAAAGCCCACTGAACCAAACGATTCTCTGTTCGCCATGATATGCTATATCAATAATGACATCTGGAGCCGCTAATAGTCCTTCACCTTTTTCAGGCCACTCGATAAAACAATTGCTTTGAGGGTTAAAGTAATCGCGAATGCCCATAAATTCAAGTTCTTCTGGGTCTGCTAGTCGATATAAATCAAAATGATATACCTGCCAACTTCCTAAATCATAAGGTTCAACTAAAGTATAAGTAGGACTTTTCACATTACCTAAATGTCCTAGGCCTTGAACAAAACCCCGAGTTAACGTAGTTTTACCGACCCCTAAATCACCATTTAGGTAGACTACAATACCATGATTTAGTTCATTTTTTACAATATCAGCAAGTTTCACACCCAACTCTACAGTTGCTTGCTCATTGACAAGATCAACTCGCTTTTTATCACTTACCTTTGTAACTGTTTCACTCATTTTTCATCACTTTCTGTTAATCAAACGAGGCAACCATTCAAACAAGTCACTGGCTAACATGCCGATAGACCCTTGCTGCTGAGCAATTTTATCTGCAGCAAGCCCATGCAAATAGACCGATAACCTAGTTGCCACTAATAACGAATGACATTGCATCATTAATGCTGCGATTATACCTGATAACACATCTCCCATGCCACCAGTCGCCATCCCTGAATTTCCGGTACTATTAACCCAAACCGTTTGCCCATCAGAAATTAAGCTCCCCGCACCTTTTAATACACAAATCCCGCCATAACGTTTAGCTATAGCTTTAACGGCAGCAAAACGGTCTGCCTCAATCGTTTCAACATCTGTCGCCAAAAGTCTCGCCGCTTCTTTAGGATGTGGTGTTAGCACCCAGTTTTCTCGATAACCACCGCATTGACTGAGCAAATTTAAGCCATCGGCATCGACAACCATTGGAACAGGTTGCTTTAACACTTCTGAGAATACGTGTTTGGCCCAATCATCTTGACCGAGGCCTGGTCCACATAATAGCGCTTTGGCTAGTTTGAGTTGTGCTGATAAAGCCGTTGCTAGTGTTAACATCAGCTCTGGTCGATTGTTAACAACGAAAGGTTGGCTCGTTTGATGACAATAAACCGATACCAATCCAGCTCCTGCCCTTAATGCCGCCTCGCTCGCTAGCCTTATTGCACCTGGCATTCCTTGATTACCACCACAGCAAATCAATAACCCCGACTCGCCTTTATGTGCCGCCGGTCTTCGATATGGATAGTCACAAGAAGAGAACGCTTGTTGCAAATTTATATCGGTTGGCACTATCTGTTGAAACGTTTGACCTACTCCTAAATCTGCAAGATAAATTTTTCCGCAAACATTACTTGATGTACCAGTATAAAGACCTTGTTTGGGTGCAATAAAAGTCACCGTTTCATTTGCTACTAGGGCATCCACGGCGCAATGCCCCGTTGAAACATTGACGCCAGTAGGCGTATCAACCGCAACTACGACAATGTTGTTTAGCGTATTAAGTTTTCGAGTTTCTTGAGCAATATCGACAGGAAGTTCGCCGTGAAAACCGATACCAAAAATACTGTCGATCACCATGAATTTATCGGTACGACTGAATTGGATATCGCTGATAATTTTATCAATATCATTGATAAAATTAACCTTTGTCTTATCCAAGCGCTCAAACACAGTTTTTGCATCGCCTTTAAGCTGCTTCTCATTTATGAATAGTCTAATGCTGACTTTGTAACCAGCCTGCAACGCCAATTTTGCAATCACCAAACCATCTCCGCCGTTATTCCCTTTGCCAACAAGAATAATTAAATGGTTGATTTCTTGATGAAATTTATGAATATGTTCAAAAACTGCATGACCTGCTTTTTCCATTAACTGGAGCAAAGTTAATTGATGCTGAGCTGCTACTCTAGCTTCATTTTCTAGGACCTGTGTCGCGCTATAAAGTTTTTGTGATAAACTGGTGCTATCTATCTTTTTATTCATAATGTTTCTCATGCCACATGGCCACTTCTACCTTTAACTATCAAGAATTAGCTGAAAAAATCAAGTTATGGGGCCAAGAGCTAGGTTTTGCCCAAGTAGGTATCGCTGATATTGATCTTGCAGAGCATGAAGAAAAATTAACACAATGGTTAAATAATCAATATCATGGCGACATGGACTATATGTCTCGCCATGGTTTGATGCGTGCTCGCCCAGCCGAATTGATGCCAGAGACCATAAGGGTCATATCGGTAAAAATGAACTACTTACCCAATCAAGCAAAATTTGCTGATACCCTGGCCAATAAAAATACCGCTTATATTAGTCGATATGCACTTGGTAGAGATTATCATAAATTAATGCGAAAACGACTAAAGCAACTGGGCGATAAAATTATCAACGAGTGTGCTAACGCAAACCTTCGACCTTTTGTCGATTCCGCACCGGTGTTAGAAAGACCGCTTGCTGAAAAGGCAGGTCTTGGATGGGTAGGAAAACATAGTTTGTTATTAAGTGAAGACTCCGGCTCTTGGTATTTTCTCGGCGAAATACTAATAGACCTTCCTCTGCCTTGCGATAAGCCCAAGACAAACCAATGTGGTTCTTGTGTGGCTTGTATTAAAATTTGTCCAACTAACGCCATCGTTGAACCTTACGTAGTTGACGCTAGAAAGTGCATTTCATATCTCACCATAGAGCATAAAGAAGCCATTCCTATTCAATACCGGCAGGCGATTGGAAATCGTATTTACGGTTGTGATGATTGCCAACTTATTTGCCCGTGGAATCAATATGCTCAATTAACAGTGGAGCAAGATTTTCAAGCGAGACATCAGCTCGATAAAACCGATTTATTAACTTTGTTTCATTGGTCTGAAAAAGAGTTTTTATCGAAAACGGAAGGCTCAGCGATTCGCCGCATAGGCCATCAACAATGGTTGCGTAATATTGCTATTGCCTTAGGTAATTGTGATTATCACCCAGACATCAGTAAAGCGCTACTTCATCGCAAACCAAGCGTTAATGATTTAGTGCAGGAACATATTGATTGGGCGTTAGCTCAGCAACAAGAAAAAGCGCAGCAACAAAATATAGATAATCACTCACCTAGCGCTAGACTCAATGGCCGCCTGATACGCTCGATCAGAAAAGGTCTACCTAGAGACGCTTAGTCAGAGTTAATAATGAAGAAAATTCTTTCAAATGCAACAAAACCTAAAAATAGCGTAACAGTTACTGGTTAGAATCAAGCTGCTCTTCTTTTTCTGGCTGATGGAATAATGCTTGCCACTGTTCAATCAAGCTTTTCACTTTTGCCTGACCTTCTTCACTTAAGTCTGCTGAGTCAAACGTGGCCTTCGCTTTATCTACATACTCAAGGTAACTGTCATCAAGCTCGCCTTTACTTTTCATGGTGATCATAATACTCAGTAAACAAGAGGCAAATTTTATTGATGTAGGCGCCAGATGTTGCGCTTGAATAATAGCTTCCAAGGCGGGTAAAAACCGCCCTTTTTTAACATGTCCTTCGGCCATTTCATGTAAATGTTTGGGGGTGTAGTGAATATCAGAGCGCTCTTGGGTTTCTTGTTCTATGTAGCGATTAACAACCTGACTGGTCAAGGTATCACCAACAATCTGATTTTTTATCGCTTGTAACAAGACGCCGGCTTCTTCTCGCATCCCTAACTCGTGAAAAACTTTTACTTTATCTAAATTGTCTTCAATCGATGGGCTCGGTTTTAATTTAACGTGAGTTTCTACGATACGTTTCGCTTTATCAGACATTTTTTGGGCATTGAGCAATCTTGCTTTGATAACATGAAGTTGCTGCTCAAGATTGTTTTCTCGCCCATAATCGAGCTCAAGCCTTTTAATATAGCGTTCTGTTTGTGAGATTAATCCCGCTGCATTTTCATCAGAAACGGTGCAAACAAGATCAATGGCAGAACGAATAACATTTAATAAAATATCTGGCGAGTCATGAATTGAATTTTTAGCGTGTTTAGCGATATTTTTGGTCGCTTTAAACTGGCCTTGGTGGTCATGGTTGAGTCGCGCTAGATCCCATGATTTTCGATTTCTCTCGATATTCCGAGGTGATAGCTCCGCCGCTTTTTTAATTTCTTCATAAGCTCTATCAAACTGCTCATGTTCAATATAATACTGCGCCAGCAGATCATGGGTCGCAAAGCGAGTATCGGGTTTCATTGCCAACGATTCTATTAACGACTGTATTTCGTCAATTCGACCTTGTTTGAGTAGTGACTTGGCATAACCAATATAAACCCAGCCATAACGATACTCATTGAGCAAATTTTTATAAAATACTTCGGCTTCACTAAATTCAAGTAATGAAAGCAAAGCATCACCTTTCATTCTCAATATATGAGGGCGGTATTTTATTAATGCTTTATTTTGCAAATGGCGTTCAGCGAAATATATCGCTTTAGAATACTCTCGATGATCCAAAGCGTAGTAAATATTAAAAAGTTGCTGTTTTACATGGAGGGCATGAGTTAGGCGCTCTTGAACTCGCTTAGGAATTAACGGTTTTGCCCAAAAATCATCTGGATCTAACTCTATAATCGAGTTTACTAGTGATTCGTCGGTCTCTGTACTTAAGAAGATCAGAACGGTAGTTCGAGTGACGTAACCTTTGACTTTCAGCTCTTCTAGAAGATGAAAACCGTCACGATCACTATTAACATTAAAAGAGCAAATAACGACGTCAAACTTAGTTTCATTACACAGTCGAAGCCCGTAATAAGCGTTTTGCGCACAACTGACTAGGCGAATCCCGATATCATAAAACGCTTTTTTTAGCACATCATGGACAAGTACGTTGTCATCAATCACCAAGACACGTAACTGTTCAAAATTCGTCAACCGATTCTTTACTTCTAAATCCATTAAACCTCAACTACCTATCAACTCTGATTATCCAGTTTACGTTGCAGGCAACGCTCATTCACTTTACTACGCTGGTCATTGGTAAATTCACGCCAGCCCGTTATTTCTTCAATCGTCCGGTAGCAACCCAGACAAATATCATTATTGTTCAAACAACAGTTACCGATACACGGGCTTTGAACTAGTTGAGTCTGCTTTATTTTTAACTCATTATCTTTCATTTAAATCGCTTCAACATATTCCGTCAACCTTTGTTGCTGTTCTTTTAGCACATTTAAGGCATCACCGATATCACGATAACTTTGTTGTTTCAGTAATAGCTCAATCTGTTGACTACTTTTTAATACATCTTGCGCAGCCATTATTTTGGCTATTTTTATTATAGCTGTTAAAACGTTAGCTGCCTCATCAAAGTGCTCACCATGACAAAGTTCAATGATTTTGTCGACCTGTTCATCAAGCTCCTGGCAATAATCTTCCGCCATTAATGCAGCCAACTCTGCCGAGCCTTGATTAAATGCATATTTTGCCAAATCAAAAACAGTATCGCTGGATTTGCTCTGTTCAATGGGTGCAGAACTGTCAATAACCACTTTTTTCGTTAGTTTTCGCTCACCAACCTGATGTCTCATTTGCTGGTGCTGCTCATTAAGCCAAGGTGAAAAGGTACGAATTATCGCAGGAAGATCTAAGATCTTAGGTAACTTCTCAATTTGCCATGATTGACGATAAGCTGATTGATTGTCTTGAAAATTAGCAAGCGAACTTTCAGAAAGCGCGTAAATTGTTCGCTTAATACGTTTTCCAACTTCCGGTTCAACCAAAGCGGTGTCGGCCAACTCTGAAATAGCGATGGTATAGCGCCCTGACTTCCATAACTTTTCACATAACCATTCGTTGGTTGCAATGTGTACTTGCAAGCCAAGCCATTCTAGCAAGCGAATCAACAACTGATGTGAAGCGGTATTTTCTACGGCAAGTAATACTTCCACCGGTGAAAAATCAAAATGATATTGCGCAAAAAATGTCGCGTCTAGCGCCATATTTACCTGTTCTTTGCCTTTAATAAATTGTTTGAGTTGTTGAGCGAAATTTTGGCTATAAAAATTTTCACGTGAGTGATAATACAAGCCAGTTTGCGCGAAATTTTGGCCAGAAAATGGTTGAATGGCGAGTAATTTAGGGCGCACTTTTTCAGGTAAGGTTTGTAAATGTTGATACACTTCTCCCATGTGGAGATCAAAAGCATCCTCATAAACAATGACCGCATCTATCGGTTGTTTAGATAGTATTTTTAACGATAATTGTTTGTGTAAGTATTGCAATGATCCTGTATGGAGGTAATGAGCTCCCGAACGTTTACAGACCCCTTTAAGCCAATCACACGCTTTTGCATCCTTAGAGAGCATGATTAATGTCGATTGCGATAAATCAACATCTTGATGTCCTGAGTTTACTATTTTCTCAATTGTAATTGGCATGCTAAAACTGAGTTGATAGCCTTGTTCAATATCTTTACATTGCAAGTCGTGACCATGAGTAATTTTGAGCAATCGCTTAAAGTAACTTAGCTGAGATTTATCAGCATGCTCAGCTGCTTCACTTGGACCTTCATGATCACCAATTAACGCTTCAAGCACAGCTGACTTTCGTAAATGCTCTTGACTGCTGACATCAAAACTAAATTTTAAAACTTGCTGCCCTGCGTCTTTATCAAGCAGACTGACATCAATAATTAACGTCGCGTGAAGTGGTTCGTTTAGTAATAAAAAACATACGTCGCTTAACGTTTGGTGGAATAAGCGGACATTAATTTTACAATCTTCTATTAATCGCCTATCCAAGCTGTAATAAACCTGATTGTGTTGTAACTTGGCATCAACTCTTATATTGTGCAGCAAGGACTTTAATTCTTCAAAAAAACTCACATCAACAAGCTTAACCTGTCGTTCAGTGTTCGCCAGCATCATCGCTAACTGTTGCTGTTGACTCCACTGATATGCCTTGACTAAATGCCGGTATAAGTGGCTAATTTGGCGTTCATTAACATTACGGTAATGGTGGCACTGCAACAACGTTCTGATTAACTTTTTACTCATCGCTTGTGAATATTCAAGCTGTATTAAGCGATCTTGTTGCGTATTTCGTTGTAACTCACTTAATTGTTGGCTAAAGTCGAGTTCTAATTCTGTTTGCCAACGACGTTCACTTAGCGTTCCTTGCCACTTCCCTTGATTAAACTCAACCGTTAAATAGAAAGTTCGTTGTTGTTTATTTTGAGTTTTTCCTTGTTGCGATACCCCTAGCTCACGTGCGGCTTTGGCTAATTCGATAATCTTTGTCACTTCACTGCGTTCAAACGCATGGTACCACGCTTGATTGACGGTTAAACCTAGTGATGTTTTGATATCTCTTATCATAGCGTCATCAGCAGCCGGATATTGCCAAATGGTAATATCGCTGTGTGAATGAGCAACAGATAAGACCTCGGCTAACGATTGCTTTAACGGCTCGATTTGAGATAACTGTGCTGCGAAGGTCTTTAATTTATTAAATGTCTGTTGGATAAACTGTTGTTCATAGCTGTTTACGTTGAATTCATGGTCATCGTTATCAAGTTGTTTTAAAAACGTCACGGTTTGTTGGCCGTTAACTTTAACATGTGCAACAATTCGATACGCAAACCACATTAGTAAACCCAACAGTAATAAGCTAATTGTCAGCAAACTCGCAGCGATCGAGTAAGGGCCAAATTTTTCTATTTTATTGACCAAGCGAGTTAACACACTGCCGTTAAATTCTGTGCTTTGTTTTAATTGTCCACGCCCAAGCAATACTAAGTAATCATCCAATACGGCGATATGCCGGGTTAACATCACTTTGATTTCATTAGCTAGGCGGATCTGGCTGCGCCATTTTGCAATCATCCGTTGTTGTTGCCATAACAAGTTATCGAGTTCGGCCACCGTCTCTTTAACATTGTCATTAAAGCGCTGATCATTTTTGGCAATAATCGGCCGCCATTGCTCAACCACCTTTTCCAGCGCATCAACATCTGATGAAAACTGTGCTAATGATGTGCGAATAGTCAATGAATTAAAGTGGGTGAAAGCTTGTGCAAACTGCTGAACACTATTAATCAATAAGCCTTGCTCTGAAATAGGATCCGTTTGAAATTGCTCAGCTAAAGCTTCATTGACTAGTGTCAACTGCAATAGGGCATTCTCTCTTAATTGTTCATTACGCTGATGATTCGCGCTTAGTTGTTCCGCCGTAGTTAATGCCGTGCTTATTTCACTTGTTAACTTTACTTGCTGTGCAAGGTTATCAAATGTCACCAAAAGCTTATGATAGCTTTGCAAATCTTGCAGATAGTTTGTGGCTTCGTCTGCGATAACTAGCTTTGATAGCAGCTGTTTTGCACGATAAACATCAGCTTGAACGGCTAAGGATTGCGTAAATTGGGGAACAAGCGCCTGCTCAACGTATCGTGTTTGTTGAAAGTGTTGAAATAAAAAAACACCCAATATCGCAATGATGAGTAGATTTAGGGTGATAAAAATCAACAATCGCTGAGAAACTTGCTGATACAGTGGCTTTAAACGTTCCATAACAAAACCGCGTTAATTGAATGATGGCTAAACCAATTGGTTTAGTCGAAACAAAAACAACAGTTTAGGGGATATCATCTAGTAAGCAAAGTGATAAATAAAGCACAACTACCGAAACGGTACTTCATTTTTGCTAACCTGCGTTAGCTAACGCGTTTTGGTAATCCACGCCCACGTCATATAACACTCAATGGGTTCTTCACCTGATTCATCAGTAATCACCACGTTAACAGCAAGCTCACCTTTATCTTGAGTCTTTATCAATTCTCTTTGCTGTGGTTCAAGAAACGCTACTGCCTTGAGGTTTCCTTGCATTCGCCTTTTGTAATTGATTGTCATTGATTTAAGTAGCGGCAATTGGCTATCAGGTACATGAATACCAAAAGCTATCCCTGTCGCTGATTCGGCAAGCAATGCTGCAGCGACAGCATGAACACCACCGATGTGGTTTTGTACTTTTTTACGGTTCGCTAAGGTTATTTCGACGCCATTATCATCTATGCGCTCTATTCGAATGCCTGTCGTATTGGCATATTTCACTTGCGAGCAAAATAATTTAGTTAATAACCATGGTTTAATGGATGATGGTAAACGATTTATTTTCGCTACCATTTTGCTTAAACGATTACTCATACCTTTCTCACTTTGGCGACATTCTCGTCATTGTTCACCAAAGTGGTCAGACCTGCAAGTTTTTTAAGGGGCAAGCTGAGTAAATCAGTTGACTATGAAGAAATATTTAGATGTTAAAAAAGTGCTGTTGATAAACTTTCAACTCAGCAATTGACTCTCTGATATCATCTAAAGCAAGGTGAACACCTTTCTTGACAACTTTATCTAGAACGCTAGGTTTCCAACGGCGAGCTAGCTCTTTAACCGTACTGACATCTAAATTGCGATAATGAAAGTAATCTTCAAATTCCGGCATGTATTTATTAATAAATCTCCGGTCCTGTCCAATGCTGTTGCCACACATTGGCGAGCAACCTTTAGGAACGTACTTAGCAAAAAACGCTAGAGATTCTTGGCTAGCTTGCTCCAAGGTGACTGAACTTTGTCTACATCGTTCAGTTAAACCTGATTTTCCATGGACATCGATACACCAAGGGTTCATGTTATCAAGCACTTCATCTGGCTGATGAATTGCAAAGACAGGTCCTTCTGCCAAAATATTTAACTGACTGTCGGTTACAATGCTTGCTATTTCGAGTATTACATCGTGCTCAGGCTCTAAGCCTGTCATTTCCAGATCTAGCCAAATTAAATGAGTCTCATTGCAAGACATAGACATCCCTCAGGTTAACGTTTTTATAAATGATAATTACACTTAACTGACAAATACCGACAAGTATTAGGTCAATCATTATTTTATCAGTATAATACGCCACTGTTTATAATGTTTAAAATACTTTGTCAGCAAATTAACGCTCAGTTTAACTAATGTGATGAAATATCTTCGTGGCTAAAGCAAAAAAATTAACCAAAGGTCAGCACCGACGCATTAAAGCGAATCAGGCGAAAAAACTTCGCAGTAGTGCTGATGATATCAAATGGAAAGATGAAGAGCTCGGTGATGTTCAACAGGGTACTGTCATCAGTCGTTTTGGTCAGCACGCAGATATCGAAGATAGCCAAGGAGGTATATATCGTTGCAATTTGCGCCGCAACATTTCCTCTTTAGTTTGTGGTGACAAAGTATTATGGCGAGAAGGTAAAGCCAACGAACAAGGCGTTTTTGGTGTTGTTGAAGCAGTTCACGAACGTGAATCAGTGCTATCAAGGCCAGATGTTTACGATGGCGTTAAACCGATAGCCGCAAACATTAGTCAAATTATTATAGTATCAAGTGTGCTGCCTGCATTTAATAGTGACATTATTGACCGTTATTTAGTAGCCGCTGAAGACACCAAAATCAAACCTATCATTGTGCTCAATAAAACCGATTTGTTAACCGATGAATTGAACAATGAAATTGAGCCTATGTTGAGTATTTATCGCGATATTGGCTACGAGGTTTTATATGTCAGCAGCCAAACCGAAGATGGCTTAACTGCGCTAAAACAAAAGTTAGATGGACAAACTAGCATATTTGTCGGTCAATCTGGTGTTGGTAAGTCAACACTAACGAACAGCTTAATGCCAGATTTAGGGATATTAACGCAACAGGTATCGGAAAATTCGGGCTTAGGACAACATACGACTACTGTCGCCCGCCTGTACCACTTTCCCGATGGCGGTGATTTAATAGATTCCCCAGGCATTAGAGAGTTCGGCTTATGGCATTTATCTCCAGAACAAGTTACTAACGGCTTTATAGAGTTTGCTCACTATATTGGTACTTGTAAATTTAGAGATTGCAAACATCAGTCGGATCCTGGATGTGCATTAGTAGGCGCAGCCAAGAACGGTGAAATTTATCCAGAAAGATTAGCCAGTTTTCAACGAATACTAGCCAGTCTTAATACAAATACATTAACATCTCGTTTTAATTAAAATAATAGCTAAAGGAACATTAAGTGTCGTTCGATAAAGTCAAAATTGCACTCCAATATATTATGCCAAAACATGCGCTTTCGCGCCTCGTTGGTAAATTTGCGGCTGCAGAATGTGGATGGTTAACCACCAAAGCAATTAAAGCATTTATTAAAGCCTATGATATTAATATGGCTGAAGCCAAATTAAAAAATGCTGAAGACTTTAACACCTTTAATGATTTTTTTACCCGAGAGCTTGCTGATGGCGTTCGCCCAATCGACGAAAATGAGTTAGCACTGTGTTATCCGGTAGATGGAAAAATTAGTCAGCTTGGCCAAATTACCGACGGAAAATTGATTCAAGCCAAAGGCTTTGATTACAGTTTACAAACGTTATTAGGTGGTGATGAAGCAACCGCTGCACCTTTTCAACAAGGATTATTTACCTGCATTTATCTAGCCCCTAAAGATTACCATCGTATTCATATGCCAATGGATGCAACCTTAAAAGAAATGATTTACGTTCCTGGTGATTTATTTTCAGTTAACCCGTTAACTGCCAACAATGTTCCAAATTTGTTTTCTCGCAATGAGCGCGTTGTGGTAATTTTTGATACTCAGCATGGCCCAATGTCAATGACCTTAGTCGGTGCTACAATTGTAGCGAGCATTGAAACCACATGGGCTGGCACCATTACGCCACCCGCTGGCAAAGATGTGTTTCGTTGGCAATATCCAACAGAAGGCGCGGGGGCGATAAACTTTAAAAAAGGCGATGAGATGGGCCGCTTTAAACTTGGCTCAACAGTCATCACGACGTTTGCTCCAAATATGGTCAAGTTTAATGAGCAAGCAAAGCCTGGAACCATTACACGTTTAGGTGAACACTACGCTGATATAACAGCACCAGCAAACTGAATGGCAAAACTAAAACGGTAAAACTATACCAATACATTAAGAGGGCGACATATGCTGATTATTGCACACCGAGGTTCAAGTGATCAGTATCCTGAAAATTCAGCATTAGCATTAAAAAAGGCTATTGCTGAACAGGCCGATGGTATCGAAATAGATATTCAATATCATCAGCCCAGCGAGCAATTTATAGTCTTTCACGATCATGGATTGAATCGTTTAACAGGATTAGCTGGCCGGTTAATTGACTACTCACTCGATGAAATCAAAGCCATGCCTCTGGGACTTGGACAAACGATTTTGACGTTAACTGATGTTTTCCCTCTAATAACGACAACATCACTTAAACTCAACATAGAGCTTAAAATTGTCACCAACTGTGCTAAGAGTTTATCCGAGCAGATATCTCACCTAGCGACGGCTTTAAAAAAAGCCATAGCGCAAGGCCAAATCAGTGAACAGCAATTATTGCTTTCTTCTTCAAACCACCATGCTGTTGCAATGTGCCAACAACTGATCCCGAATATTGATAGAGCCGCAATTATCGCCCACTGCCCTTTAGATTATGGCAAATTTGCAGAACCATTAGAAGTTGTTGCTATCGTACAAGCGATTGAGAATCTAACGCAAGAATTTGTCGACGATATTCATAACCGTAATTTAGAATGCTGGGTGTATACCGTAGACTTACCCGACAATATAAAGTATTGCCAACAGTTAGGAGTTGATGCGATCTTTACCAATACCCCTCAACGCAGTCGCTTAACCTTAGCAAATTGAAAACAAGTGAAAAAATCAGCAAATACATAATTTTGTCATAAAACTATTGCTCATTTATTCGACACAGTATACGATTAGATTCGTATTATCATTAAAAAATGACAAAAATATAGTAATTTTATTGCATATTGAGGAAATTCAATGGCTCGAGACAATGCCACAATAAAGCCAACTGAAGCAGAGCTTTCGTTATTAAATATTCTCTGGAAGATTGGTCCTGCAACTGTTAGGCAAGTGCATGAAGCAATTAGTGCCACGCAGAATACTGGGTACACTACCGTGTTAAAAATTTTGCAAATCATGCACGAAAAATCATTGGTGATCCGCGATGAAAGCAACCGTGCACATGTTTATGCTGCTGCGAATAGTGAAATGCAAACTCAATCATCCTTATTAAAAGATCTTGTCAGCAAAGCGTTCGGTGGTTCAACTTCAAAATTGGTGATGAGGGCACTTGATGAATCAACCAGTAAAGAAGAGATTGAAGATATAAGAGCATTGTTAAATCAATTAGAGAAACACGATTAATTAGTTAACATGATGTCAGAAAGCATACTAAACAGCCCAGTTCTTTATACTGTTGCATTAACCTTGTTGCACTTTTTATGGCAAGGTTGTTTAGTAGCGCTCGCATTAAAAGTTTTACTTTCAATCACATCTTATAAAAATCCACAATTGAGATATGCTTGGGCTAGTTGCGCGTTAGTTATTTGTCTTGTGTTACCAATCGTTACTTTTAATATAGTTGAAACACCTGACTACTTAAATTCAATATCATTAAATAGCGATAACCTTGTCGTATTCAGTGAGCAAGTGATTCCTTCAGTCATAAACCCGCATTGGTATTATTCCGCCATCGATGGTTTACCATTAATTACGCTCGCATGGGTTTTCGTGGTGATCATGCTTTGTATCAAGCTGATTATTGAATTGACCAATGTTCAACTATTAACACTAAAGCATCAAGTGGCGGTAAATCCTGGGTTACAACTTCGTTTCGAACAACTTTATCAGCAGTTTAGTTTATGGCGTAAACCGACATTAATTGTCTCACTTGCGACCAGTGTTCCGATGGCTGTTGGTTGGTTGAAACCCGCGATTTTAATACCTGCGAGTATGGTATCTGGATTAAACACCGCGCAATTAGAGATGCTCATTTTACATGAACTTGCTCACATAAAACGTCACGATTACTTAGTGAATTTCTTACAGACATTGGTAGAAATTTTACTTTTCTTCCATCCCGCTGTCAGTTGGATTTCCAAGCAAATGCGCAATGAGCGCGAATATTGTAGTGACGATATTGCCGTTAAACATTGTGGCTGTGCGGTCGCCTACGCACATGCGCTAGCAGATACCGCAAGTCACTGTCACCAACATCGAAATCAGCCAATCCCTAACATGGCGATGGCAGCTTCTGGTGGTGATTTAAAACAGCGCATTGTACGTTTGGTGGGTGACGAACATAGTTGTAGCGCAGCAAGTGATTCAGGTAAAGTCTTTGCCTCTTTAATTATTCTGTTTGCTATTTTAAGTATCTTTTCAAAGCCAATTATCGACAATGAAGTCATTGATTGGGGCGCTGGACGTATTTCACTGATGCAATCAGCAAGTGAATTTATTGATACAAGTCGTTTCAGAGACAACGACATTGACGCGCTGCCGCGCAGCTCATTGGCGCAATTATTAGTCAATGACAACTTTGTTAATCTAACAGACAAAGAATCGGTCATGGTATTAGCCACTGACGCCGTTACTAAACCACAACGAAGCCATGATCCTATTTCAGATGATGTTTTAGTGCGACAAGCAAGCAATAAAGGTATCGAAAAAGATGAAAAGTCTTATGAAAAAATAGCTCATTTTTCTCAGGCTGAAAGCAATGTTGAAGAGCGTAATCACGAACTGCTAGTTGACAACGATAATACCCCATTAACAGATAAACTAGAAGCTTCTGAGAATAGTGAAGCCAACGTTTTACTTGATGAAATCAAAGAAGATAAGCAATCAACGCTGACAGAACAGGCATTCGCACGCACCGACTCAGACGCTCAGCAGCCAATGTTTGAAAATCCCTACGCTAAACAAGTTGCTTCGCTAATCGATAAACCGTTGCCGCAAAGTAAAAGCACAGAAAAATTCAACGCTGCCTATAATCAAGTGATCAATCAAACGAAGCTTCAACTTGAGCCACCTGCCGATAAGCCGAAATTTAGTAAGCCAACCATTACTCGAAAAACGTCTGCAAAGTTAGTGTCTTCTGTAGATCCAAAGTATCCATCAATTGCAAAACGAAGGGGTATTGAAATAGATATTTTGGTTGAGTTTGTTATTGATAAAGATGGGCGTATTTCAAATCTAGAATTTGAGCAAAAAAATAGAGTTAGCTATTTTAGGAATGCGATTAGAACCGCTATGAATCAATGGCGCTTTTTGCCTGCTAAGGTCAATGAAAAGCCAGTAGAAAGTAAAATGGCAAAGATTTTCTCTTTCAATCTGTTGAAATAGTAAAAACCTCTCACTATCAATAAGAGGTTTATTAAAACATAATCGAACAAATATCATCGTCAACAAAGTGGCTTAATGGCGCATTGAATGCTTTCTGTGATGCATTTTTTCGGCTTTTTCGCGTTGTTCTTCCGTTAATAGTTGCGTCATTTGATGTTTATGTTTCGCCCTTGCTAATGCCATTTTAGCGAACGTATCCTGATAACTTACATAAAGATTAGTAAATGCCTGCTCGTCAAAATCTTGCACTTCGGTAAGTTGTTTTACGTGTGATTTAAACTGAGCTAGTTCATTACGGAACGATTGCCTTTGCTCTATTGCTGATTGACGTAGTTGCTTCATTTGCTCAAGCTGCTGCTCGGTTAAATCAAGAAAATGCGCCATTCTTTTAAAACGTTTTTCATGATGCTCTACCATCATTTCATCCATTTCAAACGCTTCTGCTAGTACCGGTTTCACCCAAGCACTTAAACTGACTGAATAGAAAACTGCTGCCATCAAGGCCAATTTTTTAATTGATGTCATCATAAGATAACTCCTCTTGTTAAAGTTCAATTACAGTCTACAGCTGGCAATGAAAAGAAACGCAAATGAGTGTAAATGTTTTGTAAAGGTTGCTCATAAAACCCGAGATTGGTTTATTATAGAGTCAACTACCGAGGATAATGGCGAATCAAATTATTTATGACTAAAAATATTCTGATCATTGACGATGACAAAGAGCTAACTGATCTCTTAAGCCATTACCTTAGTAATGAAGGTTATATTATCGAGTGTTGTCACGATGGTGTTAGCGGCCTAGCTAGGGCATATGAGCAACACTTTTCCCTGATATTGTTAGATGTGATGATGCCGGGTCTTAATGGCTTTGAGGTATTAAAGGCCTTGGGCGGAAAGCATAGCACCCCGATACTCATGCTCACTGCCAAAGGTGATGATAACGATCGAGTGCTAGGGTTGGAGCTTGGTGCAGACGATTACCTCGCTAAACCCTTTCAACATAAAGAGCTTTTAGCTCGAATTAATGCCATTTTACGTCGTATTGAAATCGTCAAAAGTCAAAAGCCGCAAACCAATATGCTTGCCGTCAATGATGTCGTCATTGACAACACAACCCGACAAGTTTTTTGCGACCAACAGCTGGTTGAGCTAACCGGAACTGAATATCAAATTTTAGAGTTACTGATGAATCATCATGGCCACATCGTCAGTAAAGAAAAACTGTCTGAGCAAGTCCTTAATCGCCGTTTAAGCCCTTTTGATCGTAGTATCGATATGCATGTCAGCAATATTAGAAGAAAGTTACAGAAAGTAGCACCTTCGAACGAACGATTAAAAACTGTGAGAGGCTCTGGATACATCTTCTTAACTGGCGAGGGTTCGAATGTTTAGTGTTATTAGCAAGTACCTTTCATCTATCGCTTTTAAATTGTTTATCTCATTCTGGCTATTTGCCCTACTCTCTATCGCTTTAACCCGGCTAATTTCCGCTCAATTGGCACAAGAAAGTATCGTTATGCCACTGCATCAAAATGATATTTCAAAATTACGGCATATAAAAAAGCGCTTTGATAATCACCGACAATTGTCTATTAAACGCTTCCTCGAACGAACTCCCCCCTTTAGCGGCGAAACGATTTTGCTCAAAGATGTGATAACGAATAAAGTTCAAGCCAGCGAAAGACGTTTTTTAACGCCGTTAATTCCGTATTTGGAAAAAAATAGCTTTGCAACTCCCGTTAGCATCCAGTTTGCCAACGCTCGATTAACCGGCCCACTAGAAGTTGAAGTGGACAGCAAGAGCTATCAGCTCTATTTGGCGGTGCGAGGTGAAAACCCCCATTTTCAAAACTTTGTCATGCATCTCCCCGCATGGGCTCGGTTAATCATCCCTATTCTCGTCAGTATGTTATTAGCATGGCTGATTTCACGTTCACTCAGCAGACCATTAGTCAAGATGAAAGCTGCCGCAGCAAAACTCGGCAATGGTGAATTAACCACTCGAGTTGATGCCCAAGCCACCGATCGCAAAGATGAATTAGGTGAACTGGGTAGAAGCTTTAATCAAATGGCAGAGAAGCTTCAGCAGAATATCACCGCGCAGCAAAGATTGCTTGGCGATGTCTCCCATGAGCTTAGGTCGCCAATGACAAGGTTGCAAATGGCCATCGGCTTAGCATTGCAAACGAATAAAGATAACAATAGTGATCTCAGCGCGCACCTAGAGCGATGCGAGTTAGAGGTAAGTCGTCTCGATAAAATGATTGAAGATGTGCTTTCTTTATCACGCTTAGAAAACATACTGGCACAGTTACATATAGAACCACTCAACTTGCAAAAGCTCACGAGCAATTGTATTGCTGACTGCCAATACTTAGCTAACGAGAAACACATTACCATTGAAGCGGAGAAACTTTCAGCAATTGAAATAGAAGCAGATAAGAACTTAGTCATCAGCATCATTACCAATATCTTAACCAATGCGGTGAAGTATAGTCCTAATAACTCGATAATCAACGTGCAACTGATACGCCTTGATGGCAATTTTGTCTCTCTTACTGTACAAGATAACGGACCAGGTGTTCCCGAAGAGTCCTTAGCACAGTTGTTCCAACCCTTCTATCGTGTGGCACAGGCCAGAGATCGGCAAACTGGTGGCACAGGTTTAGGTTTGGCTATTGCACAACAAGCGGTAAATGCACACCATGGCGATATATTTGCTAAAAATAACCCCGATGGTGGCCTGACGGTTACCGTCAAACTTCCAATTAAACAAAGTTAGCGGTAGGCTAGGACGATATCTGCGCAACGATGTAATGACGAGAATTAAGTTTTCATGGAAGTACCAGCAACGCAAACGACCTATCACGAGTTTTGGCAAAAAGGCGCTTTCTTAGCGTTTAGTGGTATAAATGGTAAGCGAATCGAGTATGCCGAGTTTACCCATCAGCAGCCATGTCAGGACCTGATCATTGTGCCTGGACGTTGTGAAGGCTATCTTAAATATCAAGAAGTCGCTTTCGAGCTTTTTCAGCAAGGTTATAATATTTATATCATCGACCATCGCGGTCAAGGCTTATCAGAACGTCTCACCGAAAATCCTCACAAAGGTTTTGTTGAAAATTTTGATGATTATTGTGAAGACCTCGCTTATTTTATTACCAACATTGTTAGTAATAAACGTCTCGACTCGACAGGGCCTTACGTCATTGCACATTCAATGGGTGGAGCCATTACCATTAGGCTGCTACAAAAGCATTCAAAATTGTTGAGTGCAGCAGTTTTATGCTCACCGATGATAGCTATAAACCGAGGAAAAATACCCAAATGGTTCGCTAAAATTCTAATTACCGCTGGATGTTGGATTAATCGATTGTTGAGCAAGTCACCCTGGTATTTTTTCGGGCAAGCAGATTATTTAGCGACCCCGTTCGTAGAAAATAAATTAACCCATGATAAACAAAGGTATCTATCTTTTGTTGAGTTGTACAAAGCGGAGCCTCAATTGCAATTAGGAGGCGTTACCTTTCATTGGTTAGCGCAAGCAATTAAAGCAAATGAAATCATTTTTGCTGACATGGATAAGATCATCACTCCGCTTTACATGATTCAAGCAGGTTGTGATGAAATTGTTGACAACACAGAGCAAGATAAGTTTTGTCAGTTATTGCATCAACGTAAACCAGAGGTTTGTCCTCAAAGTAAGCCGCTAACAATTGAGGGGGCACACCATGAGTTGCTATTTGAGCAAGACCGTTTTCGTGAGCCCACCATTAAAGCCATACTCAACTGGCTGAATGAGCTATCCCTTAATAATGATAGCAATTGAAATAAATATTTATTCAATTGCTATGAGTAAGAAGATCTAGAATCTACTGGATCATGATGTATCAGCACTTCACAAGGCGCAAACCTATCTTCAATTGCTTTTTCAATGAACACGCCTATCTGATGTGCGTCAAACAACGATAGTTGCTGATCTAGCTCCAAATGAAGCTGAATAAAGCGCATATTACCGGCTTGGCGCGTTCTTAAATCATGAAACCCTCTGGCATGAGGATGTTGCTGAATAATCTGAGTGATTTGTTCGAGCTCTTGTTCAGATAACTCTTTATCCATAAGATGGTCAACACTCACCCACAGAATTTTTAGTGCGCCAAACACTAAGTAAGCCCCGACCGCTAGCGTAAAAATACCATCCGCTTGAACAAAAATACTTTCACTTAAATACAACGAGAGTAATACGCCAATATTTAACGCAAGATCTGAGCGGTAATGCAACGCATCGGCGCTAATAGCGACTGAATTGGTATGCTTAATGACATAATGCTGCACTAACACCAGCGCAAGGGTCAACACGATAGCAGCGACACTGACAATGATACCAACCTCAGAATTGACAATAGCCTTGGGAGTAATAATTCTTTCTACCCCATTGATAATCAGTAAAAGCGCAGAACCAAGCACAAAGGCTGATTGTACCAAACCTGCTAAACTTTCGGCTTTACCATGGCCAAATTTATGTTTGTCATCAGCTGGAGCAAGTGCAAAGCGCAAAATAATAACGTTCATTAGCGAGGCAAAAAGATCTAACAGTGAATCCGTTGCAGAGGCCAGCATTGCACTAGCACCCGTTACAAACCAAGCATAGAGTTTTAAAGAAACCAAAAGCAACGCTGTGAGTGTTGCCCATAGCGCAGCAAACTTAACTAAATAGCGATACTGTTGGTGTTGATCTTTTGGATTCATTACGTGCTCATCTTGTAATAGTAACGACAAATAGTTCTCGACTATGCCCATTATCGTTATAATAAGCAGCTTAGCAATTTAAGAGAAGTAATTATGTTAGATGTCGTGTTGTTTGAACCACAAATTCCACCAAACACAGGAAATATTATTCGTTTGTGCGCAAATTCGGGCTTTCGGCTGCATTTAATAGAGCCGCTTGGTTTTGATTTTGACGATAAAAAACTTAAACGTGCTGGGCTCGATTATCATGAATTCGCCGCGACTAAACGACACAAAAATTACCAAGAGTTTTTAACGACTGAACAACCAAATCGCGTGTTAGCCATCACCACCAAAGCAACTAACTTTTACGGTGACGTTAGCTTTCAACAAGGGGATTACTTACTTTTCGGCTCAGAAACTGCGGGGTTACCAGACTATGTGCGCGATCAAATACCTGATCAAGATAAAATCAGGATCCCAATGCTAAAAGATAGTCGTAGCATGAATCTATCAAATGCCACTGCGGTGATTATTTTTGAAGCGTGGCGTCAAATGGGCTTTGCCAACGGTGTCTAATGGCGAGCCTTAAATCTATTCGTATTTTTGCTCTCTAGAAAGCAGATCATATGCGGCTAATTTCGCCGACTTGCCGCAATAGAGTACTTGGTAGATTTGTTCAACGATAGGCATTTCCACACCCATGCGTTTTGCAAGCATATGTACCTCTTTGGTATTTCGATAACCTTCGACAACCTGTCCGATATCGGCCATAGCTTGCTCAACGTCTACCCCTTTACCAAGCGCTAAACCAAAACGGCGATTACGAGACTGGTTATCGGTACAGGTTAACACTAAATCACCTAAACCCGCCATGCCCATAAAGGTAGAAGGCTCTGCATTTAAAGCCGCTCCTAAGCGAGTCATCTCTGCAAGACCACGAGTGATTAACGCTGTTCTCGCATTAGCACCAAAACCGATCCCATCGGCCATACCAGCGCCTATTGCGATAACGTTTTTCACTGCGCCGCCAAGTTGAACGCCAATAAAATCTTTATTGGGATAGACTCTGAATGATTTTTCACAATGTAACAAGGCAGATAAATCTTGAGTAAAGCCATCATCAACTGACGAAAGCGAAATAGCCGTAGGCATGCCTGCTGCCATTTCTTTAGCAAAGGTAGGCCCTGACAATACGGCTAGGGGGATATCTTGGCCAAGTGCATCGATAGCAACATCTTGCAAAAGGCGACCTGTTTCGTGATCTAAGCCTTTGGTTGCCCAAGCGATGCGCGAGTCTTTCTGTAACCAAGGTTTTATTTTTGTCAAAATATCCGAAAAAGCATGGCTTGGCACCACAACTAAGATATTACGACTGCTTTTAACCGCTTTTTCTAAATCAGCTTCAACGGCTAAACTACTTGGAAATGTAATCCCTGGTAAATATTTTTCATTGCAACGATTAACTGACATCTCAGTAATGTCATCTGCATTACGACCCCATAACAATACATTATGGTTATTTCTGGCTATACAGATCGCTAGGGCCGTGCCATACGAACCAGCGCCTAAAACAGTGATGTCAGTCATACGTGTTTCAACTAGTGAGCTTCGCTGTTCGTTTCTTGTGCAGCATTCGCTTCGGCTGCTTTTTGCTGAACATATGAAGCAAATAAAGCATCAAAGTTTACTGGTGCAAGGTTAATCTGTGGGAATGAACCACGATTTACCAAACTAGCTACGGCTTCACGCGCATAAGGAAATAATGTCGTAGGACAAAATGCACCAATAGTATGTGCCAATTGAGCTTCCGGTAAGTTACCAATGGTAAAAATGCCCGCTTGTTGAACTTCAGCTAAAAACGCTGTTTGACCTTCAACCGTCGCAGTAACGGTTAATGCCAATACAACTTCGTAAGTGCCTTCGGCTAACTTATTTGAACGAGTATCTAGGTCAAGTTTTAATTCTGGCTTCCATTCTTTTTGATAGATCGCTGGTGAATTAGGTGTTTCAAAGGATATATCTTTTGTGTACACACGTTGAATTGCAAATTGTGGAGCAGATTGCTGTGCGGCATTTTCGCCGGCATTATTTTGAATTTCGTCAGCCATTATAATTTCCTGTTGATAAAGTGCTAGCGCACTTAATTTTAATAAAAGTTAGTCAAATTCTTGAGACAATAAGTCATCAAGTTTGTTTTGTGCATGTAATGCATAAAGTTCATCACAACCCCCAATGGGTTGCTGATTAATAAAGATTTGTGGGACAGTATAACCACCACTGCGCGCAATCATTTGTTCGCGAAGCTCGTTATTACCATCAATCTTAATCTCGCGATAGGTAACACCTTTATGATCTAGCAAGGCTTTTGCTCTTACACAATACCCGCATGTTACCTTGGTATAAATTTCAACTGCCATTATGCGCCCTTACATCTGTTACTTTTTAACAGGTAATCCCGCATTAAGCCAAGCATTCATACCGCCTTTCAACAAGGCTGTTTGGTTGAATCCAGCTTTATATAGCTTGTTAGCAATAGTTGAAGCGGTTATACCTGCAGTACACACTACAATAATGGGTTTATCTTTAAACTTTTCAAGGCTGCTAAGTTCATTCTTATTGATTTTTTCGGTACTCAAATGTTTTGCATCAAGAATATGACTGGTTTTAAATTCTTTTTCGGTGCGAATATCTAAAATAATCGCGCCTTCTTTATTAACCATAAAGGTCATTTCTTGTGGGCTCACTTGTTTAATTGGGGATAACTTAATTCGTATTGACACCACAACGATAGCCAAAAAAATACCAACCCATGCAGCACTTAATATTGGATGTGCTGATAAAAAAGCGATAAATTGTTCCATAAAGATTCACATAAATTAATAAATAAAACTGGCGACAGTATACAGATTATCGGTATTTTTTACACTATAAAAGCCGATTTTACTGTCTATTGAACAAATAATATCACTTACTGTATTTAATAGGCGATTTTTGTCTTGCTTTACTAAAGAAATGTCGAGGATAGCTTGTTATAATGTGTTGGTTTGTTAAACGCGATAATGAAGAGGATAACAATGTCTGATAAGCAGTCTACTGTACTTTTAATACTAGATGGTTGGGGATATCGAGAAGAAAGCGATGCTAACGCAATATTTCATGCTAACACTCCTGTATTAGATAATTTAATGGCAAAATATCCTACTATGTTAATTCAAACATCTGGCATGGCAGTTGGTCTTCCAGATGGACAAATGGGTAATTCAGAAGTCGGCCATGTTAATTTAGGGGCTGGTCGCATTGTTTATCAAGACTACACGCGTATCACTAAAGCAATACAAGGTGGTGATTTTTATACTAACCCCGCACTTTGCCAAGCAATAGATAAAGCTAAAGAGACAGACAACGCCGTCCATATTTGTGGTTTATTATCTCCGGGTGGTGTTCATAGTCATGAAGAGCACATTTTCGCTGCCATTGACTTAGCTCACCAACGCGGTATTCAAAAAATCTATCTTCATGCCTTTTTAGACGGTCGTGACACGCCTCCTCGTAGCGCAAAAGCGTCACTTGAAAAAGCGGAGCAAAAATTTGCCAGCATAGGTTCAGGGCAAGTCGCTTCAATTGTTGGACGCTATTATGCAATGGATCGCGATCAACGCTGGGAGCGTGTCGAGGCAGCCTATAACCTTATCACCCAAGGCAAAGCAGAATTTCAATACGATAATGCAGTAAAAGCGCTCGAACAAGCCTATATCCGCGAAGAAAACGATGAATTTGTCAAAGCGACAGCCATAACAACAGCTTCTGGTGAGACCATTCAATTAGAAGACGGTGATGCATTAATTTTTATGAATTTTAGGGCTGACCGCGCAAGACAATTTACCCGCACATTCACCGAAGCAAACTTTGACGGTTTTTCTCGCCAAAAACAGCCTAAGCTCGCAGATTTTGTTATGCTTACTGAATATGCAGCTGATATTAAAACCAGCTGCGCTTTTCCACCTACCCCATTAAACAATGTGTTAGGCGAGTGGTTAGAAAAGCATGACAAAACCCAACTTAGAATTTCCGAAACCGAAAAGTATGCGCACGTTACCTTTTTCTTTAGTGGTGGAAAAGAAGACACCTTTAAGGGCGAAGAACGTATTTTGGTGCCATCTCCACAAGTTGCCACTTATGACCTACAACCAGAAATGAATGCAGAATTACTTACCGACAAATTAGTCGCAGCGATTGAAAGCAAAAGCTATGACTTTATTGTTTGTAACTACCCGAATGGTGATATGGTCGGTCATACCGGTAAATTTGATGCTGCAGTAAAAGCGTGTGAGGCGGTTGATGCCAGTATTGGTCGAGTGATTCAAGCACTTGATAAAACCGGGGGCGAATGCTTAATTACCGCAGATCATGGCAATGCCGAGCAAATGGTTGATGAAAAGTCAGGACAGGCCCATACCGCACACACCTGTGAGCCAGTACCATTAATCTATTATGGCCGTGACGCTAGCGTTGCCAAACAAGGTGCCCTAAGTGATATTGCGCCAACCATTCTCTATTTAATGGGCTTAGAGCAACCTCAGGAGATGACCGGTTCATCACTAATGACGCTAACGCCGAGAGCTTAAATTAGATAATGGCAATTCGGTCTTTGTTGTTGAATAGTGCTGTAGGGTTAGGTAGCTTTTTCTATCTAGCCTGCTCTCTCATAGCAGCTAGCCCTGTTAATGCCTTTCAAGATTCAGATGACAAACTGTCTCAAGTAAAACAAGCAATAGATCAGCAAAAAACAACCATTCGCAGGGTCAACAGTGAGCGAGCAAAACTTGAATCAACATTAAAGCAAAACGAGTTAGCCATTGCCGCGGTTGTCAAAAAACTTAACCAAACCCAACAAGGTTTAGCAAATACCAAGAAAAAGTTAGCACAGTTAGATCAACAACAAAAACACCTCAGTAAACAAAAAAAGCAACAAGAAACCTTGCTAGCAAAACAACTTAGAGCCGCATACTCCTCCGGTAACCATGACTACATTAAGCTATTACTCAACCAGCAAGACCCAGGTGAAGTGCAACGGAATGTCAGTTACTACCAATACCTCAACAAAGCTCGCATCAGTGAAATAGAACAATTTAAGTCGACCATTGATGAGCTCGAGCAAGTGGAGCTAGCACAACGCCAACAAGCTCAGCAATTAGAAAGCTTGCAAGTACAGCAAGCAAAACAAAAACAAGATCTTGATGCTGGCCAAGCTCAGCGAGAACAAACCTTAAAAGAGCTAAATAAAGAGTTGCTGTCTAGTCAACAGCAACTTGAACAATTAGAGCAACAAGAAGCTGAACTTGTTGCAGCTTTAGCTCGCATTGCCAAATTGAGCCAGCAAGAGGTTAATCTCAAAGGACTTGATCATTTAAAACGAAAATTATCCTGGCCGGTTAACGGCAAAATACGTCGTAGTTTTGGTTCAAGAAAACAAGGATACCTAAAATGGAAAGGTGTGTTGATGTCTGCACCATTAGGTAACACCATAAAAACGATACACAATGGCACCGTACTATTTTCAGATTGGCTAAAAGGCTATGGATTAGTCATCGTTGTTGACCATGGTGATGGTTACATGAGCCTTTACGGACACAACCAAGCACTACTGAAGTCAGTTGGCGACCGCGTAGAGACGGGGGAGCCTATCGCATTAGTTGGCCAAAGTGGTGGACAAAGTCAACCGGGTCTGTATTTCGAGATCCGACACAATGGCGAGGCAGTTAATCCTAAGTTGTGGTGTCGATAATAAAAATACAAAAGACTATCGATTTAACACTGCGGAACTGCTAACCTAAATAACATTAACTAAGCATATAACTATAATTATTCACGTGCGAATACTTCTCTTTTTAACACTATTGCTGTCAACCTTCGCTCATGCTTATGAGCAAGCGAAAGTTGCAATTATCATTGATGATATCGGTTATCGAAAAACCGATATTGCTACGTTAACCCTCCCTGGCAATGTCACTTTTGCAATACTACCGCATACCCCGTATGGAAAAGCGTTAGCAGAAATTGCTTATCAAAACGATCATGACATCATTCTTCATATCCCCATGGAGTCAAATAACAACCTTAAAGCCCTTGGGCCTGGTGCATTGACACGCGATATGGATGAACAAGCTATTCGCGATACCTTGGCGCAAGCTTTTGATGAAATTCCCTTTGCTATAGGCATCAACAATCATATGGGAAGCTATCTAACCACGCAGTACACGCCAATGGCATGGACGATGCGTTATTTAAAAGAGCAGAATATGATTTTTGTCGATAGTGTGACCACCAGAAACAGTAAAGCAAGAAAGGTTGCTGCCCATTTTGGCGTACCCAACCTTGGTCGAAGAATATTTCTCGATAATAAGCTTGAACGAGCTTACATTACTAAACAGTTTAACGCGTTAATTCGCTATAGCAAACGTAACAAAAAAGCGATCGCGATAGCTCACCCTCACCCAGAAACAGTAGAAGTATTAATTGATTTGATACCAACGCTTGCTGAGCATGGTATCAGTTTAGTACCACTTTCAGGTTTATTTAGCGAACCAAGCTATAAAGAAGAGCGCGTTCATTCTGAAGAATAACGCACTTTAAGCTGAGTAGCTTTGAATGATTGACTGTCCAGACACTACTCAGACGGTCATAAACCGGCTTATTTAACCAACCAGCTAATGCTGTGCTCTGCCAATAATTCTTGTAAATGCTTTACCGGGATTGCATACGTAATCCCACTCGGGTTACTAATAACCCCTTCTTTGGTTTTTTGAACAAACACTTTATTGATCACCCCGATCACTTCCCCCGTGTCTACTCGATAAAGTGCGCTGCCACTATTGCCAGGGTATGCGGTAGCATCTAGTTGATAGACGAGATAAGGATCACGCAATCGTTTTAACATCGCAACATTAATTTTTCCGGCATCACTAACGGGTGTGATCGTTGGTGTAACACCAGCAACGATGCCACGATGGGTAACAGAATACAGTCCTAATATCGACCCTATTGGAAAACCAGTAAATGCGACATAACTGCCTTCTGCAATAAAATCAGGATCAGCAAGAGACAATGCGGGTAATGGAGCCCCTTCTAATTTTAGCACGGCTAAATCATATTTGGCCGACGAAGCAACAAGCTTGGCTTCTCTGACCTCAGCATCTTTTCCTTGGCCAACAAACACCGCCATCCGTTGCAATAATTGACTGTCAAGCTCATCGGGTAATACATGAAGGTTAGTTACTACATAGTGACCATTGCCGATCACAAAGCCACTACCATTTAAGGTATTTTGCGGCCGCCCTGTCGGTGTATGAACCCCAATACCAACAATAGATGGCTTTATCTTCGCTACCGTATCGCTTAACTGGGCATAGGATAGTTGAGATGCTAAGCAACACAATAAAGTCAGTAATTTAAAAAAGTTAAACATAACAAGGCGTGATATCTAATCAAATGTTGGTTTTAGTGTATCAAAAAAAAGTTTGTCATTAGGTAAATTTCTTTTTTTTTACCATAATTACAAATAAGTAAGTACTGACCCTTGGGAATTCATGTTGACGGTTACAAAAAAAATAGTCCCTATTTTTGCGGGAGGTGGCACACGCTTACCGGCCCATGTCGGTATTTTACAAGCATTGCAAGAATTCAACATCGAGTTTGATCACCTCGTTGGCGTGTCAGGTGGCAGTATTATCAGTAGCCTTTATGCCGCAGGACTGACCTTACCAGAAATAAAACATGTTGCTTTGCATACCGACTACAACCAATTTAGAGAGTTCTCGCTGATTAAGTTAATCCGTAACGGTGGCCTGAGCTCTGGTGATGTTTTCGAACGATGGGTTGATCGCCTGCTCGGTGGTAAAACCTTTGCTGAGCTTGATAAAAACCTTCACATCGTGGCTACCGATGTTGCTCGTGGTAAACCGGTAATTTTTGATAAAGAGCGCACGCCTGATGTCAAGGTTTCATTAGCGGTAAGGTTTTCAATGTCGATCCCTTTAGTCTTTAGTTTTAAAACCTTTGGTAAGCACTTAATGGTCGATGGCAGTATTTTATCTGAAGATGCTCTGCATCGCGACTGGGCTAAAGACGGAACTCCGGTGATCTGTTTTCGACTCAAGGGAGAGTATGAATACGACGAAATAAAGACCAACGGTTTTTTCCCGATAGTACAATACATCAGTCTATTAATTCGAACCTTTATGACCACCATTTCGCGAGAATATATTAACAATGAATTTTGGCATAATACTGTCGTCGTCAATACGGGGCTATCTTCAGCCGTCGACTTCACCATGACACCAGCACAGAAAGAAGCGTTATATTTTAAGGGTTATCATACAGCGATAAAAATTTTACCGATAAAAGTAAAAGCGTTAAGCCAAGCATTAGTCAGTTAAAATACTGCCATACATCTATTTTTATTATTAATTTACTTAGACTCTACTTGATGAGCTTAGCATAGCTTGTAATAATGACTCTGCTAACTGCATTGTCCATTTAGCATATTGTTATACACTACGGATAAGATATGGTTACCTTTGTTCATCAGCTTTACCAAACGGCAGTTAGCGAGCATCCCAATAAGACTGCGCTAATCTACAAAGATCAATATTTAACATATCGCGAGTTTGATGAACAAACAAAACGATTTGCCACGAATCTATCATTATTGTCTATTAAGACAAATGAGCGTGTTGGCATATTCATTGATAAAAACTTTGAAGCACTCACGGCGATATTTGGATGTAGTGTCGCAGGTACTATCTTCGTGCCAATAAATCACCAATTGAAAACGTTGCAAGTTAAACATATCGCCAACGACTGTAATATAAAACTACTGGTCACCAACCAAGCAAGGTTAGCGCAGTTAAACGATACACTCGAACAGTTTAACGATTTAACCCATGTCATTCTTATTGACGGTGATATTGACGAATCCAACATCGGCAAAATAAAAGTCCTAAGCTGGGCACACTATTTTTCGCTTACCGCGACCTCTCCATTAACCGGGCCAATTACTGGACAAGATGTCGCTGCAATTTTTTATACTTCAGGAAGTACAGGAAAAGCAAAAGGTGTAGTTTTATCACACAGCAATATTGCCTTGGGGGCACAATCTGTGGTGACCTATCTAGAAAATAACGAAGATGATGTCATTTTGGCCGCATTACCGTTGAGCTTTGATTATGGCTTTAATCAAATAACCACCAGTTTTTTAAGTAATGCGACCTGTGTACTTCTCAATTATTTATTTCCCAATGACATCCTAAGAGCCGTTAAGCGATATCAAGTAACAGGGCTGGCTGGAGTCCCACCTTTGTGGCATCAGCTTTCACGGCAAGATAAACTGCTAAACGATGGCGTATCATTGCGTTATTTTACTAACTCTGGTGGAGCACTTGCATTACCAATACTCGATAAACTGCTCTCACTCCTGCCAACAGCCAAACCTTATCTAATGTATGGCTTGACTGAAGCATTTCGCTCGACTTACCTTGCCCCCGAAAAAATTGATGAACGCAAGGGGTCAATTGGAAAAGCTATCCCGAATGCGAATATCATCATCGCTAGGCCCGATGGCAGTGAATGTGATTTTGAAGAAGAAGGCGAAATAGTGCACATGGGGCCTTTAGTGAGTTTAGGGTATGGGAACGCACCAGAAAAAACCGCTGCTCGATTTAAAATAAACCCCAAAACCTTGTCGGGTATAACCATTCCTCAGACTGCCGTATGGACAGGGGATTATGCTAAAAAGGATAAAGACGGTTATATATATTTTGTTTCTCGCCACGATGACATGATTAAATCTTCTGGATACCGAGTCAGTCCAACTGAAGTTGAAGAAGTAATTTTTCAACTAGATACGATTCATCAGGCAGTTTGTTTTGGCATACCGCATCCTGAATTAGGACAAGCTGTAATTGCAATTATTTCTCCAATACCAAATTCAAGTGAAACCATTTTCCAGGAAGTTAAGCAACATTGTTTACGCAACTTACCCAATTACATGGTTCCACAAGCATTTATAACCTTGAGTGAATTACCATTGAATGCCAACGGAAAAATAGACCGACAACAACTAAAAGCAACTTATCAGCACCATTTTTCAGCCAGTGAAAACACATGACGATACATGACACGATAAAAAGTCAGTTTGCTCAGCAAGATCAACAACTATTGATTGGTGGAAAATCCCTCCAAGAAATTGAACTAATGCTTGGTAGTACGCCATTTTATGCGTATGACAGAAACAAACTTAGTGAAAAAGTGAATCATTTAATTAAAAAGCTTCCTTCACAAGTCAAACTGCACTATGCCATTAAGGCGAACCCTTACCCAGCGTTAGTACATTATATTGCGCCATTAGTCGATGGCTTTGATGTCGCATCCCGAAAAGAAATGCTTTTAGCTCTTGAAACGGATATGTCGCCAAAAGATATCAGCTACGCTGGACCTGGAAAAAGTAAACAAGATTTAACGGCGGCAATCGTTTCTGGTGTCACTATACATGCTGAATCTATCAATGAACTCGACACAATAATCTTAATTGCCACAGAGCTTGATGTAATTGCTGATGTAGCGATTCGAATAAACCCTGCTTTTGAGCTAAAGTCGTCAGGAATGAAAATGTCCGGTGGAGCGAAACCTTTTGGCATTGATGAAGAGCTTGTTGAAGACATCATCAGACACTTAAACTTTGATAGGGTAAATTTACGTGGCTTTCATATTTTTGCTGGCTCTCAAAACCTCAACGAGCAAGCGATTATTGACGCTATCGAGCAAACGTTTAACTTAATGGCAAAATTGATACCTTATAATCCAAACAAATTAGATTACATTAATATAGGTGGTGGCTTTGGTATTCCTTATTTCCTAGGAGATAAAGAACTTGATATCGATGCTATTTTATCCGCTTTACAACATCAAATGACAAAACACCAAGAATTAATTAATAAAACTGATCTTATTCTAGAGTTAGGACGTTATCTGGTAGGTGAAGCGGGAGTTTATGTATGCAAAGTGGTTGATAAAAAGCACTCTCGTGAAAAAACGTTTCTAGTTTGCGATGGGGGGATGCATCACCATTTAGCAAACTCTGGAAATTTGGGGCAAGTCATTCGAAAAAATTACCCCGTCAGTATTGGCAACAAATTGAGTGCAGAATCAAACAATGTAGAACGGGTAAATATTGTTGGACCATTGTGCACCCCTTTGGACATACTTGCTCAATCGGTTGACTTGCCGTGTGCCGATATTGGAGACTATGTGGTGATTTATCAATCAGGTGCTTATGGTGCCAGCGCTAGCCCACAAGGCTTTTTAAGTCAACCCTTAGTTAGCGAAATTTTGCTTTGATATATCAATAAAATATCAATTAATATGAGGTAAAAACAGCATTAGCTGTTATATTTAGAGATACCTGACCGAAACATCAATAATTTGTAAATGGACAATGACAAACTATTCAATTGCAGAGCATTTTAATCAATATTTTAGGATTCGGTTTGCCGATACAAAAGCGCTAAGACAAGAAGCCTTTAAAATTCGCTACGGTGTTTATAGCGAAGAGTTAGGTTGGGAACCTCAAAATAGTGAAAAGATGGAAACAGATGAGTGCGATGACTATGCGTTTCATTGCTTACTTGAGCATCGGCGCACAGGAGTATTCGCAGGATGTATAAGATTAATTATTCCTCCTATTGAGTCACCAGATAAGCAATTGCCGTTTGAAGAAAATTGCTTAAGCAGCGCCCGCAAAGATGTTTTTGACACCACCAAACTTCCACGTGGATCTTTTGGAGAGATTTCACGTCTTGCAGTGCTCGCGAGTTTCAGACGACGTGACAAAGAGAAGAATGTCCCTTTCGTATTGAAAAATATCGACCCTAAAACAGTTTATAGTGAAGAAGAGCGTCGTAATTTTCCAAATATTGCCATGGGTTTATATTTATCAGGCTTAGCTTTAGCAAGCTTGTGCGAGCATGAAGGTATTGTAGTAATGATGGAGCCTCGTTTAAATAGACGATTAAAGCGCTTCGGACTTCCTTTTAAGCAAATAGGCGACGTGATGGAGTATCATGGGCAAAGGGCTATGTTTTACTTGCACCGCGAAGACTTTCATCGAGAGCTTACCGACCAGTTAGAGCAACTATACGGCATTATTCATAACGACTTGCTTGAACAGGTAGAGTTTAAGCCCTTTAACGATAGCGGATATCGAATTCCAAATACTGACGTAACCGATAGATAATTAACATGTCTAATTTTGACTACGATCTAGCATTCTCCCGCAATATCGGCTGGTTCACAGAAGAAGAACAAGCCATTTTAAAAACTAAACGCGTAGCTATTGCAGGCATGGGCGGTGTTGGTGGCTCTCATTTGCTAACTTTAGTGCGTGTCGGCATCACTAAATTTAACCTATCCGATTTTGATGAGTTTGGCTGTGAAAATACCAACCGCCAAGTTGGCGCAAATACGCATACCTATGACAAAAAAAAGCTTGATGTCATGGTCGAAATGGCCAAAGCCATTAACCCAGAAGTTGACATTAAGTTATTCCCCGATGGCATAAATCCTGAAAATACTGAAACATTCCTAGAAGATGTTGATTGTTATCTCGATTCACTTGATTTCTTTGCTATTGAACCCCGTAAACTAGTTTTTAAACTCTGCGCTGATAAAGCAATCCCCGCGACAACCGCTGCTCCAATCGGTATGGGCACCGCCTATCTTAATTTTTTACCCGGAAAAATGACCTTTGAAGAATATTTTCGACTTAATGGTTATAGTGAAAATGAGCAATACTTGCGTTTCTTTCTTGGTCTAACGCCGGCAGCGTTGCAAAAAAGCTATTTAGTCGACCCTACTAAGCTTGATCTTGCTAATAAAAAAGGCCCTTCTACCATGATGGGGTGTCAACTCGCCAGTGGCGTTGCTGGGTCGCAAGTCGTCAAGATATTACTCAATCGTGGTGATGTTTTAAATGTGCCTTGGGGGCTGCATTTTGATGCCTACACCAATCAATTCAAAAAGACGTGGCGCCCAGGCGGTAACAATAACCCGATACAACGATTAGCATTTAAGCTCGGTAAAAAGAGACTCCTGGACAATCCTTTGCCGGTAAAGAAAGAAGAAAAGCCATTGTCTATAATGGAATCGATCTTAGATTTGGCCCGCTGGGCCCCCAGTGGTGATAACGCGCAAGCATGGCAATTTGAAATCTTAAATGAAAATGAAGTCATTATTCACGGTTTAGATACCAGACGTCATTGCGTTTATGATTTAGATGGCCACTCTAGTCATCTTTCTCATGGTATTTTATTAGAAACCCTGTCTATCGCCGCCGCTGAGTTTGGTTTTAAATTAACTCATAAAATTGACAGTACTTATCCAGAGCACATTCAAATACATTGTCAACTTCAACGAGACGAAAATGTTGAGATTAGCCCGTTATTTCCATACATCAAAACACGCGCTGTTCAGCGCCGTTCCATGGGTAGTAGCCCGTTAACTGAACGTGAAAAAGCAGAATTAACACTAAGTATTCCTGCAGGTTACAGCGTTCGTTGGTATGAAACTTTTGATCAAAAATTGGCAATTGCAAAGCTCAATTTTCGTAATGCTAAAACACGCCTTACCATGGAAGAAGCTTTTCACACCCATAAAAATATTATTGAATGGCACAAACAATTTAGTGAAACCAAAATACCAGAACAAGCCTTAGGCGTTGATTGGCTAACCGCGCGCATGATGCAATCATTATTTAAAAGTTGGCAGCGTGTTGAATTCTGTAATAAGTTCCTCGCTGGCACTTGGTTACCCCGTATCCAGCTTGACTTTATTCCAAGCCTAAAAAGTACTGCTCACTTTGCTATTCAGGCTGATAAAGAACCTGAAACTATTGAAGAGTACATTGAAGCGGGTCGCGTAATCCAACGATTTTGGCTGACAGCAGCCAAGCTTGGTTTGGGCTTTCAGCCTGAACAAACACCGGTCATATTTGCTAAGTACTTACGCAAAGATATTCCTTTCACCAAAAATGAAAGTGTTATAAAGAATGCTAAGAAAGGAAAAGCAATGTTTGATAAAATTGTTCCTGATAGTGAAAAGACACTTTTCTTAGGGCGCATAGGCCGTTCACAGCTCCCTAAATCACGGTCGATTAGAAAGCCTCTTAAAGAGCTAATGTATCAGCCATAGTCCTATTGTATAAATTAAGTAGCAGATAAACCGTATAGAATACTTATGGTTTTATCTGCCATTAACGCCCCCCCTACAAAATCACCTAGTCATTAAAGTACAACTGTATAAACGTGTTCTAAGCTCTTCTTACTCAATCTGTACCGCTAGCCCACAACTTTCTTTAACGAACCTTCGACATTGGCAATCAAAGCTCTGGTTAAAGTTTGGACATAAAAAAACCGAGCTAACGCTCGGTTTTTTCTAAGCTTGATTAGATTAAGCGCGACGACGTAAGCCAGCTAAACCTAGTAAACCTAAACCTAAGATAGCAATAGATGTTGGCTCTGGAACTTCAATACTCATGTTACCATCGTGCTTGATTTGGAAAACTTGCACGTCATCACCATCAGATGGTAAGTTATTTGCCGCTAAGAATGCTTCTTGTTCTGCATAAGTAGGGAACAAACCTATAATATTTTGAACTGTTACAATTAAGTTAGCTGTTGCAACCGCACCATTATTTAAGTGATTGTTTAACTCTTCACCATTGTATGAGAAGTATGTATCAACAGGTACAAAATCCAAGAACAAGTTACAAACACCAACGGTGCCGAAGATGTTACAGCTACCACCGTTCATGGTCATGCTACCGATTGTTGTACCACCGTTAAACACTTGCGCACCTTGACCATCTAATGTCAAATCAGTGTCGATAACCAAATCTGCACTACCACCAGCAAACAACACTTGCAAGAAACCTGGGTCAGTTGATGCTTCACCAGAGAAGCTATAGTCCAACCAAAACTCGTAAGCAGAAGGCGTATAGTTAGCACCACCAGTACCAAAAGAAATTAAGCTTGTTAAACCAAACTCGGTAAAAGCGTCATTACCTGTAATTGCTCCATCACCATCATCTGTTTGAGTCACTGTTGCAAAATCATCGTCAAAGTCAATATTATCGAAAGTAACATCAGCATCACCGAATAAAGAACCATTAAAGGTTAAAACAGACGCGTTTACACCGAACGTTGTTGTTGCAGCTAAAACACCTGCTAAAAGTAATTTTTTCATTTTCCCTTTCTCACTTAATCAATTAATAAAGATTTGTTGCTAACCTATATACAACTAGCATGCCAAAAAATTAAAACTCAATATATACAACGACTTATAAGGTTGGTATTTTTTTCATCTTGTAACATTGTAAAATTTTCTGACATCTATAATCGTTGCTTTATCTTGTTATATTTCTCTTGAAGATCAGGGCTTATGTTATTTAATTTGGCAACCAATTCGCGAGCTTTTTCTTTATTGTTATTTAATAAGTGAGCATTAGCCAAGCTTAACATTACTTCAACATTATCAGGTGATATTTGTAAGGCTTGATTAAATACTTCGACAGCCTTTTCAATATTGCCTAGCGCAACATGGATTTCCCCAAAAGTATCTAACACCGCAACATTAGCCGGTGCTAATTCTTTGGCTTGTCGAGAATACCCTAAAGCCTTATCGGCATTACCAAGATGCAACTCACCCCATGCAATGTTATTGAGCAAAACCACATTATCCGGATGTTTTTTTAGTAGCAAATAATAGTTCGCTAAAGCTTTTTCCGTTTCATCTGTCAACAAGTACTCAGAAATTAGCGCTTTTACAGCAACATTATCAGGATGTTTGGTTGAGTATTCTTGCAGCACTGTTAATGCTTTTTTTTGCTGGCCTTGCATTCTTAACATATAGGCATATTTAAGTAAGGCATTGGAACCTTCGGTTTGGGCAAATATTTGCTTGGCAGTATTCGCTGCTTGTTGATAGTTCCCTTCCAACTCAGCTAAACGGTATAGTACACGCTTAACATTGATACTCGTTGGGTATTTGGCAGACAAACTCGTTATTATGTTATTTGCTTGCTCAAAATTTTTCTGTTCTACCAAAGCTTTAGCTAATGCTAATTGGTAATTACCATTATCTGGCTGTTGCTTTAATAACAAATTAGCAAAGCCCTCCATTTCTTTATATTGTGCCGCTAATCTATAGGTATCCAATAGCTTAAAAACCAGTCTATCACTCGTCCTTTCTGTAGTACTTGCTTCTTCCAGAACACTAATGGCAGCTGATATATTATCGCTTTGTTGATAAGCAGTAGCTAACGCTAGCCAATATCTATCACTTAAATAGCTTTTCCCTTTTTGTTTATTGAGTACTTCGATTGCTTTTGGGGTCTCACCAGATTGCAGGTAAACCGCAGACAGCGTTAACAATATTGATTCGTTATTATTGTATTTAGCATAAAGCGATTCTAGAAAACTTGTGATGTTGTAACGATTAGGGGCTTTGGATTGAATAGCAATTAGTTGCGTTAAAGCACCAGTGTGTGATGGTTGCTCATTTAGCGCTTTTTTTAGAAAATCTGTTGCTTGCGCTAACTCACCTTCTTGATGAGCGATTAATCCCAAATAGTACAAGGCAGCAAAATTGTTACTCTCTAGAGAGAGCACCTTATTAAACTGCGTTTTCGCTTTACTTTTATCATTTTGATGGTTATGGACTAACCCTTTAATAATCAAACCATGCTTTTGAGTTAATTCATCTTTAGCTAACTTATCAGCTAAGACTAAGGCTTTATCAGTCTGACCTTGCGCAATAAACTGTAAAACCGTAGCAACAATAACCTGTTGGTTTTGAGGTTCTAAAGCGATAACTTTTTCTAAATATTCTATACCTGTTTTATCGTTTTCTTTTAAAAGTAGCATCCCTTGGTGGGCAAGTAACTTAGGATCACTCGGACTAGCCGCTAAAGCTTTACTGATAATTTCATTTGCCTTTTTAAAGTCTTCTAGTTTTATTAGCTCAACTGTTGATTGCTTCAATAAGTCGATATCAGACGCTGACCAATTTTCAACTAACGCTAGGTTATCTGCCTCATCAGCCATATAACCAAGTTTAACTTTAATTAACGTCAGTATTCTTCCTAAAGGTTGCTCTTTACTAAGGAAGCCTTCAATACTCTTTAAGTTACTATACGCTCTTTCAATTTCATCAAGTTGAAATGCACTAACACCAGCAATCATTCGTGCCATAGGCATTAACGCTGTTTTAGTTGTTGCTTTGTCAGCATAAGTTAATGCCTCTCGATAATTTCCTTTTGAGTATTCTACTTGCGCTTTGTATTGATTTAACAGCGGTGCATTTACATTTTGAACTAACAACTTATCGATAATTGGTTCAGCAACATCGAGGTTATTATCATTTATTAAACTGTTAATGCGAAATAAGATAACTCTGGTATCAAACACGGCTGTTTTAGATAACTTTTGATAGGCTTGTTGAGCCATATCATAGTCACTCAATGCGTGGTAACTATGGCCTATTATCAAGTTCTTAAGATGCCTTAACTCCGCAGAGCTATATGTTTTGTTTAATAGGTTAAGCGATTGCTCATATTGACTATCTTTAAATGCTAAATAAGCTTGGCCGATTGAAATGATTTCTTCATTTTGTGAGCTACTCGTTACTTGATGTAGATATTCTTGCCCTTTCTCAAGTTCATTTTCTGTATAGTAGGTGAGCCCTGTATATAAAATTAACAGGGCATAATTGTCTTTGTCTATTTCTATAGCTTGATTAATAAGAGATTCCAAGCCGACAATATCCTGAAGGTTCATATAAGCAAACGCCAGCCTTGAAACGGTTTGCGGGTTGTCACTGCCTAACTCTATAGCACGAGAAAGCTCTTTTTCTGCACTTTGATAGCTCCCTTGTTGCAAGTATGCATACCCTAGTAACTCACGAGCTTCAATATGACTTGGCTCGAGTTGAACCGTATTTTTTAATGAAATAATTGCTGATGATAGTTCACTGGACTCAATTTGTTGTTTTGCTAGGTTAATTAATTCCGCGGTATTTTTATTCGGGCCACAACCGACCATACCAAACATACTGAGCATTAAAATGGTACAAGCTAATTTGTTTTTATTCATTTTTAATCCTTGTTAGCAATTTTTTTTAGCAAACTATTCTTTTTCTCGTTAACTGACTTAGTGTTACTTAAAGTGCTTTTAAGCACTTCTTTGGCTTCATCATCTTGATTATTTGCTATCAAAACCTCTGCAAAATTCATCGCTATATCAGGCTCTTGATGATTAGACAACTCATAAGCTTTCTTCAGTAATTTCCAGGCTTTTAATTGATCGCCTTGCTTAAAAGTAACCATACCATAGGTATCAACTACATTTGGGAGATCTGGTTTAATTTCATAAGCTCGCTTAGCATAATTCAAAGCTTGATCAAGATCTCCTAAATCCATCGATAACCAAGCGAGGTTATTCAATACAATAATGTTTTCTGGTTGTGTTTCTAATAGCTTTATATAATGTTGAATAGCCTTTTTACGATCCAACCCTAAATAGCTATTCGCCAACATCATCCTCACTCGATCATCATCGCCTTGTTGTTCAAGGTGTTGGGTTAAATGCTCAACGACCACCTCGTTCTTTCCTAACTTTTGGTATGACAACGACAGTAATAATGCATTTTGAGTACTTGGGTAACGTTGATAAAATGGCGTTAGTTTCTCAGCGGCTAATGAATAATTCTTCGCAAAAATAGCCAGTCGTCCTTCAAAACCTGAGTAAACATCAGGATTTAATTGCTCAAAATGCTCATCTTGAAAAAGTTCACTAGCTTGCTGAGCTTTACCGGTATCGAGTAACAACTGCAGATAAGCAGCTTTCAAAGGTAAATTCTCTTTATGATAGTTTGCCAAAGCTTTATCAAAATAAGAATATGCTTTTTCAGCTTGCCCATTTTTAGCATAATAATCAGTAATTAAAAAAACGGGCTCAATATGGTAAGGATTAACATTTAACCAAGACTCTATCGTTTTTAACGTTAACTCATCACTTTGCTGAGCTCGATAAATATTAATGCGCTGAAACCATGCTTTTTTAGGCGTTTTAATATCAAATTCGATAGTAGTTGAAACAGTTTGAGCTTTATCAAACTGCTTAGCATCAATTAACGCGTCAATATAAAGCAACGTTAGTTCTACATTTTGTTTTTTTTCTTGATACGCTTGATTAATTTTATCAAGTGCACTCTGATCTTTGTTAACAGCATAAAAATAGCGCAATGCTTTGGGATTTTGTGGATAAACAGTTACTGCTTTATCTACGTATGTCTTGGCGAGTTCTATTTGTTTAGTTTGGAAATAGACCTTCGCTAGCTCTGTTAACGCATAAAAATTTTTGTCGTCTTTTTCTAAACTTAGTTTTAGCGCTTTAATTGCTTGCTCAGGCTGGTTCTTCGCCAGATATATTGCAGCTTGCATATTATAGCTACCGGGTGATTCAGGGTGTTCCTTTTGCCACTGCAAGGTTATTTCTTCTGCCTTTTCGATGTTTCCTGAATGCAATGCAGCATAAGCTAACAACATTTCTTTACCTTTAAGGCTTTCGTCACCAGACAATGCCCCTTCAAGATCCTCAAAACCACTGCTGTCATTCATCATCAGCTTCAATAAACCTTGCTTGGCTGAACTTTGGTTTCCTTGCTGTTCAACTGCCTCTGCTTTACCGACCAGTTCTTTAGCTTCTTTTATCGCACCGATAGAATAAAGATTATAACTTAATGAAGATAGAAAGTTTTGGTCTGCTTCATTTTGAGGAGAAAAATCACCAATGCTTTCAGTTAAATCGTCAATTAATCCTAGTTGAAATTGACTAATGATAAACATCTTTTTCGCGGGATGTTCTGGCAATAAATTGTCAACGATAAAACCAAGGTGGAGATGGGCCTTTTCAAAATAACCTAATTGATAAGCACTTACACCAGCAATTAATCGTGCTAACGGTGGCGCATACTGACCTCGAATAGCAACTTCTATATGCTCTAGCGCAGCTTGGTGGTCTTTCTCCACATATCGAACACTTGCTTTAACGTAATTTGCTAGAGGTTGATTTGGGATCGCTTTCAAAATTCTATCCGCGTACGCCTCTGCTTCTTGATACTTTTCAGCTTTAAGTAAGCTGTTACTGACAAGTAAATAAATTAGACGAGATTGCGGTTGGAGCTTTTCATACTGCTGATAATACTTACTCGCCTTGACGTGCTCTTGTTTCGCACTAGCAATTTGTGCCGCCAACATAATCACTTCTGGGATGTTAGCAAAGTTACTATTAACCTTAGCTACTAAAGCCTCAGCGTGATCGACGTCATCTTTGGCTGTCGCATAATAAGCAGCTGCTAGCGTAGCGTATGGGTTAGCCGAATTAAGTTGTTCAATTTCAGTTACGATGCTTTCTGCAAGGTCGATTTGTTGCTCACGAATAGCTGCTAATGTCTTATATGCCATCACTTGCAACTTAGCTTCTTCTGGCAACGAGTCAATATCTTCTAACGACAATATAGCCAAGTTATCATTGGTGATTAAATAAGCTCGTGCTAACAAGGGCAAAACTTTTGCTTTAGGGCTTTTAAACTGTTGTGCTTTCTCTAGCTCTTTTACTGCATCTAAGCCGTTACCCACCCCTAAATGGGCGTGCCCTAGTTTAAGTCTTGCTTCTGCACTTTTAGGGGCAAGCCTTACCGCATTTTTCAGTACAATGATCGACTCTTGAAATTTACCCTCAGCCAAATATTGGTTCGCTTGCTTTAGGTAGTTTTCTGCATTTTCAGGCTCACCACAGCCGCTCAAAGATAGCGCTATCGTCAATGCTAGAATGGATGTTGTACTGGTAACCTTCATTTTTATTCCTTTTAAAGCTATTCTTTCAATGTCATTTATAATGCAAAAAGCTCATCAAAGATGAGCTTTCAATTAATTACCCTCGGGTGTTAAAAATTGGCACGGGTAAGTTTAAATCGCAGTAACACGTATGATCCGTCACTATCATGACCAAATCCGCCCATTGTGCCATCTCAGATAATGATTCAACGCGTTCACATGACCAATTGGGCACGAATGGATCGTGATATTTAACTTCTATGCCTTGATCTTTTAATCTTTCAAGAATTGCATCGGCTGGTGTTTCACGACAATCATCAACATTCGCTTTATAAGCTACGCCTAAAATACCTATTTTACTACCTTGCATACTCTTTAGTTGAGTTATGGCTTTATCAGCAACAAGTTTAGGTCGCTCGTCATTTATTTTACGCGCTAATCTTACGAACTCGCCTGATTGAGTACTTTCAACCAAGAACCAAGGGTCGATTGGGATACAATGCCCACCAACACCTGGGCCGGGCGTTAACACGTTAACTCGAGGATGACGATTGGCCAATTTAATCACTTCATAAACATCGACATTTAATTCGCTACAAATTTGAGCCAACTCATTGGCAAAAGCGATACCAACATCACGAGAAGTATTTTCAACCAACTTAATACACTCTGCCGTTGTTGCGTCAGTTAAAAACACCTCGCCATTAACGAAACTTTGATAAATTCGTTTCACTTTCTGCTGAGCTCGTTCATTACTAGCACCAATAATACGATCATTGTTGACTAATTCATGTAACGTTTGTCCAGGTATTGCCCGTTCTGGACAATGAACCACATCAATTTTTAAACCTTTGTCAGCAAACCTTTGTTCTACCGCCAAACTTGTTTTCGGTGATATCGTCGATTCAACAATAACGATTTGACCATCTTTGGCAACGTTGGCGATCGCATCAACCGCACTAAATACAAAGCTGCGATCACAACGGTTATCTTTATGCGGCGTTGGTACAGCCACCAAATACGTATCTGAACTTGGTATTTGAGTTGATGCTTTTAAAAAACCTTGTGAAACAACTTTGTTTAGTAGCTCTGGCATTCCTACTTCATCAAATGGACATTCGCCGCGATTAATTGAGTCCACCTTCTCTTGACTTAAATCTACACCAGTTACCGAATAGCCAGCTTGTGCGATTAAACTTGAAATAGGTAGCCCCATATAACCCATACCAATCACCGCGATGGATTCATTTTTAGCGACTATTTTTTCTTCTTCTTCGATGTTTTTGGTATTGGTAATAATATCTAAAATTGTTTCCGCAACATGGCCATCGCCAAAAGGGTTCTCCCATGAGAAATCACCAGTGGCTAACCACTTATCAGCAGCGGCTAAAGCTTTATCACCATCCCGACCGACCAAAACATTGGCACCAACTTCAATAGACTCTGGTCGCTCTGTATTTTCGCGCAATGTTATGCATGGAACACCAAGCAAACATGCTTCTTCTTGAATACCACCAGAATCAGTTAAAATTAATTGTGCATGTTTTTGTAGCTGAATAAAGTCTAAATACCCTATCGGTGGTAATAACTTTAAATATTCAGGTACATCAATATTGAATTCTTTAAGCTTAGCCTGAGTTCTTGGATGAATTGGCCACACAATTGTTTGACTATATTTTTGATGTAACTTATCAAAAAGTGCTAATAATTCCATTAAATTAGCAGGAATATCGACATTGGAGGCTCTATGCGCGGTAACCAAAAAATACTGTTTCGACTCTACACTAAGTTCCTGTAGAATATTACTTTTTTCAGCTGAAATTTCTAAATGCTGGAAAAGAGAGTCTGACACGGTATTGCCGACGGTATGGATTAATTCTCGGTCAATGCCTTCTTTTGTTAAAATACTATGTTGATTGGGTCCAACCGCAAATAAATAGTCACTGATATGATCGGTCATGATACGATTAGTTTCTTCTGGCATTGTGCGGTCGTAACTACGAAGGCCAGCTTCGATATGACCAACCTTGATACCTAATTTCGATGCCGCTAATGCGCCAGCAAGTACCGTATTCGTATCACCTTGAACTAGCACCACATCAGGCTTTTCATCAACTAATATTGGTTCCATCTTGATCAAGATATTCCCCGTTTGATTGCTATGCAGTCCTGAGCCAACACCAAGGTTGTAATGAGGTTTGGGAAGTTCCAGCTCTTTAAAAAAGATACTGTCCATTTCTTGAGAATAATGCTGATTTGAATGAATGATAAAATACGGAATAGCGCGCTTTTGACACTCTCTGATCACAGGCGCCATTTTGATTATTTCGGGGCGAGTGCCAACAACAATCCCAATCTTCATTTAAACTTCCTTAAAATCTCATTAAATTTAATAGCGTATTAGTTTAACGTTTAACAAACCTATTACAAAGTAATTTATCATCATTAAGCATGATATAAAAAGCAAGTGCACAATATGTTTGCCAAAACTTTAGTTTTGTACTTACTATCCTTTTAGCATTTTTTAAAAGTAGTTAATACCGCTTCAAATAACTGCATTTTCCAATTTGGTGACGAAAAAGTATGATTGGCATATTTTATGGTGGATTGGGTAGTAAAGTTGACTTTTTGCCAATCGATATTTTTATTTCTAAGTTGAAGAAACTCTTGAGCTACTAAATCTTGCTCTGCCAAAATTAAGTGACTCTGCCCATTAAAGCTTAATAATCCTTCAAGCATCTCGTCTACAAAACTAACAGATGATGGCTTTTTCGCCTGTTTTTTATAAATGCTAATATCTCGAATGCTATTTAACACCTTCAATTTTCCTGTCAGTAGTTTTTTCCAGAATTCAAGCTGTTTGAATCGCTGCCAGTAATAAAACTTCAGATAGGTTTGTGCTTCCAGAGATGGTTCTTTTACCCATGGATTAACCAAAATCACATGATTCAAATTAGTAATATTATTTTCTGTATAGTGTTTTAAGTAAAGCGAGATTGCTGATGCGGCATCACAAAGACCCCACAAGCTAATATTACTTATGTCATAATGACCGTTGAGGTATTGAACAGCTGCAGCAATATCTTCCGCAGTTTGCTCAAAACCCTGAGTATCACCTTCGCTGTCGCCAGCCCCACGATAATCAAACCTCAGCACCATGATATTATGCTGCGCTAAAAAGCGCGCTAATTGCACAAACATTCGATGGCTACCAACGCGAGTTTGAGGTCCACCAGTGACAATAATTAACGCACGCTCAGCCCCCTCTACTTGATGAAAAATTCCATGTAAAAGCTTGCCTTTACTTAAAAAGCTAACTGGGACTTCATTACACTTAAGCATTGCTTAACCATTCAGTTGTTAAAGAAATAGCTTGGTGTGGCACTGTTAACTCGGTTGCTTGCCAAAATTTGCTCTCTGTTGTGATCTTTAATATTGAGCTTAGGCAGTGTAATGATGAAAAAAGCACTTCTCTAGCTGCTGGTATTTTTTCTTGTTGAGAAAACTCCAGCCAGAATACTTTTTTATCTCTAATGGAACTCAGCGTTAGCTCTGAGATATCGTCCAACATTTTGTTAGGGATTTCGTATCCTGCTAGGAGAGTTTTCTCAGCATTAGAATACTCAGGTGTTGTGTGTTGCAATTTCGAAAGACGCTTTATCTGGTTAATGTATTTTTTGCCTGAACTTTCTGGTTGCCAAAGCACGATATTTTCGGCATTAGCACTGACTTGCGGTGTAAGTAATAGCGCCCCTGAACAACAAGAAAAAAAAGCGATTTTTATTGCCGAAAGTTGTTCTCTGATGTGTTCACAAACGGATACTAATTCACTAAACCAATCAGAAATTGATACTTCTGATAGCTCTTTTTCACTGTCTCCAGTACCTGAAAAATCGAAAATAAGCGATGCTATTTTATTTTTTTCAAGGTGCTCAGCTAACTTAGTAAAAGCATGACGAGTGTTATTAGCGTCTTCAAAAAGTGGAGGAATAAACACTACCATCAATTGACTGTTTTTAGGTAAGCGAGCAAAACAAAATAATTGTTTATTATTCAAATTAATAAACTGCGGACCACTATTCACGAATTACAATCTCGTTAACAAGGAGACGATCGAGTTTACCGATTCAAAGTTTTCAGCTGTAACATCATCATCATCAAGAACAATATCTAAACGCTCTTCAATTTCGCCCAATAAATTAACAATTGTCATCGAGTCAAACTCAGGCACAACACCAATAAGTTCCGGGTTCGATTGCCAATATGTATTATCATAAGCTGGCATCAGCTCTGATAGAATATCCATTATTTGTTGCTTAACGCTATCTTGGCTCATTTCTTTTTTCCTAACCAATCAATGAATGTTGACTTAATCTTGGGCGCGAAAGCATACCTTAACCAGCAAAGTCCTCCTAAAAGTGATTTTTGGTTAAAATACAACACCGTATAACGCTGCCTTAAGCTCGTCATCCAATCTTTTTTGTAAGGCTCATTACCCATACCAAAGTCGATTTCGTTTACCTTGTAATGCTCAATCACATATTCAGAGATGTAAGCTGATAGCAAACTGCCAACCGATAGTTTGCTAAATTTTGGCACATAAGCCAATTTAAAAATAGATGCACATTGATTTTGAATAAACCAGATCTGGGCGGCAACTGGCTCCTCTTCAATATAAAGAATACCGAGACAGAGCTTGCCATCACTTAATGCTTGTTCACAGACAGATTTTATAAATTCTACACTGTACTCTTGCCCCTTCCAGCTTTGCTGATAAATACTTATATAGTCAGCAAATAGTCGCTCAAAGTTGTTAACATCGGCAATGTGATACTGGTGTGCTAACTTCTCCAACTGGCGACTTTTTCTCTTGAGGGTATTACGTAATTGACTGGGTCGCTCTGCAAAATATTGTTGGCTCGATTCTATATTGCCGCAATGCCAATTTACTTGAACAGCACGTTCAGCCCAGAGATACCCTAGATCGTCATAAACACTAAACGATGGACCAAATTCGAACATATGCCAATAATTGCTTTGTAAGACTGTCTTTAACAGTATTTTTCCAGAGCCAATGTAATCTGGGTTTTCAACCAAGGGGGCCTGAGTTGAATAAAAACTCATCAAGTTTTTCATCGTAGTTATACCAAACCGAGAGCTAGCCTGATAAAAAGGAATCGCAGCGACAAGTGTATCGTTATTCCACAAGCTGTGAATGTAACATGGCCTTTTAATCACAAACTCGGCGGTAGCCTTTAACCAAGGCAAACTATGCTCATAATAATTGATTAAACATTGCCGCCAATGTAACTCTGTCATTTCCTCTAGCGCTAAAAGACGATATTCCATTATGCTTTACGAGCGCAATAATGCCAAAACTTCATCTGTTTTTGCTTTCATTAAGCTGACATCACCACGAGTTTCAACATTCAGCCTAACGACGGGTTCAGTATTACTAGAACGTAAATTGAATCGCCAGTTATCAAAAGTAAGACTGATACCATCGACATGTTCAATGGCTAATGCTTGGTCTCGATAATGGTTTAACACTCGTTCAATAGCCTGCTTAGGATCAGAAAGCTTACTATTAATTTCTCCAGGCGACGGGTATTTAGCAATTCTATCTTGCACTAGCGTCGATAACGGCTGCCCCTTCAAACAAATAAGCTCCGCAACCAATAACCAAGGGATCATTCCACTATCACAGTATGCAAAGTCTCGAAAATAGTGATGTGCACTCATTTCTCCGCCATAAACAGCGTCTTCTTCACGCATACGTTCTTTGATAAAGGCATGTCCCGTTTTACTTTCAATAGCAATACCATTATTTTCTTCAACAATATCAATAGTGTTCCACGTTAACCTTGGATCGTGAATAATTTTTGCGCCGGCATTCTTCACTAAAAAATTCTCAGCTAATAATCCGACAATATAGTACCCCTCGATAAAACTGCCTTTTTCATCGAATAAAAAGCAACGATCGAAGTCACCATCCCAAGCGATCCCCATATCAGCATGATTATCTAATACCGCGTGTGAAGTAACCGGTTGGTTTTCATGCAATAAAGGATTAGGAATCCCATGAGGAAATGTCCCATCAGGTTGATGATATATCTTGATGAACTCGACAGGAACTTGCATAGCAACGAAAGCTTCTTCAATAGCATCCAATGCAGGCCCAGCAGCACCATTGCCAGCATTAACTACAAGGCGCATCGGTTTGATGTTATTGGTATCAATATAAGTCATCAAATGTGCGGTATATGCTTCACTAATATCAAATGTAGAAACAACACCTTTTGTTTCTACATCACTAAACTCATTGTTTTCAGCGAGCGATTTTATTTCATTTAAACCGGTGTCTCCACTGATTGGTTTACTACTTTCCCGAACGAGCTTCATCCCATTGTAATCAATAGGGTTATGGCTTGCTGTCACACAAATACCACCATCGGTATTTAGATAACTTGTTGCAAAGTAGATATGCTCGGTACCACATAAACCAATATCAATAACGTCACTGCCACCATCGGTTAATCCTTTAGCCAGTGCATTTTTCAGAGGTTCACTGGTCAAACGCACATCCCCACCCACTACGACACTTTGGGCTTGGGTATATTCAGAAAATGCACGCCCTATTCTGTAAGCAACGTCTTCATTGAGCTCCTCTCCAAGTTTGCCACGAATGTCGTAAGCTTTAAAACAAGTTAACGGTATGGTCATAAACAAACCTCAAGACAAAGACGATATTTATTATTAAGATAGAAAGAAATTGTAATGAATCTTCATGGAAGATAGTAGTGTTATTTAATTCTTTTGAGTTTATCTTTTTATTCCTTCCTCTTTGTTTGGTTGGATTCTTTACTATTGCCAAAAAACAAGGGAATGAAGCAGCCATTCTCTTTTTGGTAATAGCTTCTCTTTTTTTCTACGGTTGGTGGAATCCTGCGTATTTATTGCTTCTTATCGGTTCGATGATTTTTAATTATCAATTAGGAAAAAAACTAGGGAATACCAAAAGTAAATCGTTGCTTTCAATTGGCGTCATCATTAACCTTGGAGCTATTGGCTACTTTAAATATGCCGGTTTTATTGTCTTCAACTTGAATACGTTGCTCGAAACACAATGGAGTTTAGGGCAGATTATTTTACCATTAGCGATTTCATTTTTTACTTTTCAGCAAATCGCTTATTTGGTTGATTCGTATAGAGGCATAACAAAAGAATATAGTTTTGTACATTACAGTCTTTTCGTATCCTTTTTCCCACAGCTAATTGCCGGACCAATCGTTCACCATAAAGATATGTTGCCACAGTTTGCTAAGCAAGAAAGTTATCGTTTCAATGCCAATCATATGACGATAGGCTTAACTATCTTTGCCATCGGATTATTTAAAAAAACCGTGCTAGCTGATGGTGTAGCGATTTATGCGACACCAGTTTTTGAATCTGCAGATAACGGAGATGCAATTGATTTTTTTACCGCTTGGGGAGGTGCTTTAGCCTACACTTTCCAGTTATATTTCGATTTTTCAGGGTATTCTGATATGGCCATAGGCCTAGCTCGCATGTTTGGCATAATTTTACCGCTAAATTTCTATTCACCATACAAAGCGGCTAATATTTCAGAATTTTGGCGCAGATGGCACATGACCCTGTCTCAGTTTCTAAGAGATTATGTTTACATCTCTCTTGGAGGTAATCGAAAAGGCAATACTAAACGCTATTCTAACTTAATGTTCACCATGCTGTTAGGTGGTCTTTGGCATGGCGCTGGTTGGAATTTTATTATTTGGGGAGGCCTACACGGCGCTTACCTCGTTATCAATCATAGTTGGCAGGCAATAATTAATAAGACAAAAGTCAACTTTATCCAAGGAAAGCTATATAACTTTGTTGCTTGGTCATTAACATTTATAGCTGTTGTTATTGGTTGGGTGTTTTTTAGAGCCGTCACTCTCGATGGAGCGCTAAATATACTATCAGGAATGATTGGTCTAAATGGTATCTCAGTTCCCAATGCTATTCTAGCGAGGTTAGGTGAGCTTGGGGGGATAATACAGTCATGGGGAATTGAGCCTTCAACAGGCGGGGCCGTGTTTTTAAAAACTTGGCTGTGGAATATTTTATTATTAATAGCGGTTGTGCTGCTGCCAAGTATCCAAGACCTTTTCCACCACCAGAATGGTACTTTAAATGCGTTATACTACAGCAAAAAACAGTGTTTTTGGCCATTTTACAAGTACATACAAGATATTCGATGGCAAGAAACAAATAAGTGGGCTCTGTTAGCTGGGGTAAGTTTGACTCTGGGTATTTTAACGCTTTCGCAAGTCAGCGAATTTTTATATTTTCAGTTTTAAGTGATTTTTATGACTTATTTAAAAAAGGTGTTTCTTAGCGCCGTTACGGTCTTAATAACAGTTGGTCTAGTTAACTGGTTTATTGATCCTTTCGGAATGTACTGGTCTCCACAGCTAAAACATATTAATCAAAAAAAGCCTAAAGCAGGAACACGCTCAAGGGTCACCAAAGCCTATCAGGCTCAAGATGTTTCTCCAAAAATTCTTCTGGTTGGTAATTCTAGAATTGAGATGGGTATCAATCCAAAGAGTGAGTTTTTTGGCAATAAATCTACTTATAATTTAGGCATTCGGGGAGCGGGTATTGCGATGCAAGTTGACTATGCGATTGAGGTCATTGAATCTTCCCAGCAACTTGAACAAATTATAGCCAGCGTTGATTTTCTAGACTTTTTAACTGTGCCTTCTATTCAAGATGAAGATGCCGACATGCCTAGTTATAGTTTTCGCTTGAATAGCTTGTCCTCGGCTAATCTCTCGACATTTATCGCGAGAAGTAATGAAAAACTTGCTATGATTTTTTCACTAAATGCCTTTATTGCAAGTTTAAAAACAATCGCCCAGCAACATTTAGAGGTTGACAACTTAACCCCTCTTGGCTTTAACACTGCCGATTCTTTTGTAAAGATAATGCGCTCTGAAGGAATAAAGCCCCTTTTCCAACAAAAAATTGCAGAAATTTCCAATAGAATGAAAGATGGACTAGTAATCAATGTGAATTCAAGCTTCCCATATTCAAACAAGTTTAAACACTTAGAAAGGCTGATTAATACTGCGCGTAACAATAATGTCAAATTGACTATTTTTATAAACCCATATCATTATAGTTACTTGTATACCATTGATGACCGAGGGCAATGGCAAAACTTTGAACAGTGGAAAAGGACTCTTGTTACAGTTGTTGAAGATTCGGGAAAAGGTGAAATTGAACTATGGGATTTTAGTGGTATAACAAGCTATATAATGGATCCTGTTGACATTAACACTCCGAACAAGCATTTAAAATGGTTTTGGGAACCCGCGCACTACAATAGCAAATTAGGAGAGCTTGTATTAGAAAAAATACATGACAAAAATAGCGCTATTAATAATTTTGGTAAAAAACTTACCCGAAAAAATATTACTCAAACCTTAACATGGGAAAGAATACTTCTAGAAAAGCATCGACTAAATTGGATTCATTTAAAAGCAAATCTATTGCTTTAAAGGTTAATGAGGTGATATTTCATATCACCTCTCTGCATCTACTTAATGCGACCATAACGATCTTCAAAGCGAACAATATCATCTTCACCAAGATAACTACCTGACTGAACCTCAATCATCTCTAACGGTAATTTACCAGGGTTTTCTAAAGCATGAACCTCCCCAATAGGGATATAAGTTGATTGGTTTTCACTTAACAGTGTTGTTTTTTCACCAATAGTTACTTTCGCAGTGCCTGAGACTATGATCCAATGCTCTGCACGGTGATGATGCATTTGCACGGAGAGTTTTGCGCCCGGCTTAACCGTAATACGTTTAACTTGAAAACGCTCTCCCATATCTATCGAATCATATTTACCCCAAGGGCGGTAAACCTCTCGCTGAAACGACACTTCGCTGCGTTTTTGTTGTTTTAGCTGCTCAACGATAGCTTTAACATCTTGCGCCTTATCTTTATCAGCAACCAAAACTGCATCAGGCGTATCGACGATGACCAAGTTTTCTACACCGACTGTTGCTACAAGCTTGCTCTGACTGTTTATATAACAGTTGGTACTCTCAGAGGTTAGCACATCCCCTACAATCACATTGCCGTTTTCGTCGGTACTTGATAACACTTGCGCTAACGCATCATAGGAACCAACATCACTCCAACCTGCAGCTAATGGCACGACCGTAGCTTTATCTGTTCTTTCCATAACCGCATAGTCTATCGACTCACTCATACAAGCCAAAAAGGCTTCTTTATCAGGTCGAATAAAGTCTAAATCTTTTTCGGCTCCAGCAAGAGCTTGCTGACACTGCTCTAAAATTTGCGGGCAGTGTTTTTTAAGCTCATTAAGAAAGCAACTTGCTTTAAATAAGAACATGCCACTATTCCACAAGTAATCGCCTGACGCAACATATTGCTCAGCCACTTCAAGTGGTGGCTTTTCAACAAATTGCTTAACTTGATGATATCTTTCGCCATGATTTACATGTTGAATATAACCATAACCCGTTTCAGGACGATTAGGCACAATACCAAAAGTAGTGAGTTTACCTTGCTCAGCTGATTCACTCGCTAACATAATAGCTTTATGAAACGCTTGATGATCTGCAATAACATGATCAGCCGCTAACACTAGCAGCAATGCGTCATCACTCTCCTTTAAAGCTTGTAAAGCAGCCAGAGTAACAGCCGGAGCTGTATTTCGTCCTTCAGGCTCTAATAATATTGTGCTTTCTTCTATGCCGATCTGACGAAGTTGCTCTGCCAATAAAAAGCGATGCTCTTCGTTGCAAATAAAAAACCCTTGACCAACGTTTTCCGGTAACCTGAGAACAGTTTCCTGTAACATCGACTTCTCTGAAATCAACGGTAAAAATTGTTTAGGTGTATAAGTGCGTGATAAAGGCCATAAGCGTGTACCACTGCCACCGCAAAGCACTACAGGCGTGATGACTGCTTTTTCCATTTCTTTTCCATAATCTTAAATCTATTATTGGCTCTATCATAAGGGATTTAATTAAACTTCGAAAGTACTGTTAATGCTTAAAGAGGCAGTTACAAATTTTAATAATTGAATTATCATAGCTAAAACTCATCATGTCGAAGTAAAAAAAGTGGAATCAATTAAGAAGCATTTTTACCCTCATCACTCAAATTCAGAATACTGCTTAGTTGTGAATGACCACTACGTTTACAAGTACTTTTATCAAAGCAAATCTTTAAAAAAATACTTTCGTATTCCAGCTGGCAGTAACTCATTGGCAGGCAAATTGAAAGATTTCATCGCCCGACATATGATTCGATATTTTTCCTCAAAAATGGGGCTAGGGCATGTTATTGAACTGCCAAATAAAGTCGTCATCGTCATTTATGATAAAATTTATCGCTTTGACCCGAATACAATGCAAAACTTCGCAGAGCCCGTTTACAGCTTAAAAGCTAATAGCATATTGCCCCCTCTTAGAAATGGAATTGCGGTATGTCCTTCTAACAATGTTTACTTTGCTGAGTATGCTAATGTTAAAGGCCGCGACACTCGTATTCTTGCAATTACCAATGACGGGACTCAGGTGAGTTGCGCATTTACTTTTAGTGGAAAAAAAATTAAGCATGCCCATGGCATTTATTGGGATAAGTTCCGACAACGAATTTGGGTGACAACCGGTGATAGTGATACAGAATCAAACTTCTATTACACTGATGATGAATTTAAGACCTTGCAGCATTTTGCGGGTGGAGACCAAACTTGGCGAGCGGTTTCTTTGATGTTTTTTGAAAATAGTATCGCCTGGGGAATGGATGCTGGTAAAGATGCTCAAGAAGAAGATATCAACTATATATACTCATTATCGTTGCCAAGCAAAAAGCGGACAAAAGTACAACGAATTGATGCACCAGCATATCATGCAGTTTCAACTGCATCTGGATATTACTATTTAGGAGTAAATTATGAGCCGGGTTGTAAGCAAAAAATAGCCCCTCAGGCAGCCATTTGGTTTACGAAAGATGGCATAAGCTGGCAAAAGCTCAAAAGCCTGTCTTATCAATCGAGTCCTAGCATAAATGGTTCAAAGTATGCCTACATTTACCTACCTAGTGGGATAATTCCTGATGACCTTTGCTTGTATAATGCCACAAATGTTGGATCTGAAAGTGGTTTGATGTTTACCATCAGCAAGCCTTTAGCTTAAGCATGAGTACTAACATATTTTTATGTGGTTCATTATTGCCAGCATAGTTTCGCGCAATCAAATGACTCAGTTTATTTAACTTCAAATGTTTAATATCAAGATTCTAAAACCAGCTCAATTTTAACCGATATGGTTAAACTGCACTGTCATTGAGCTCTTGTAATACTTCGAGAACGCGACAAGCTTGTAGCTGCGTAATCCCAGTCAATGGTAGCTCGAGCAACCCGCTAGACGCACTACCATCATATTTTCTTGATGAATTTAAGTAACAAAATTTACTCTCTATACCTCTCTTATATAGTTTATCTGCAAGTTCCTTTGGAGGGATAACGCTAGTTTGAATTATAAAACGTGAAAGGTAAGTTGTGTTGTCTCTTAATTGCAATGCATCAAAAATAGTCAACTGAGTAAAACCTTGCCGATAGATTTTTAAAATTTCATAGCTAGTGTTAATTCTAGAGGCTAGGCTTCTATATTGAGCAAATGCAATTTGTGCATCGATAGGAGAAATATGCGCCACTTCATAAAAATCAGCTAACCAATTGAATTTGAATAATACTCGTTGAATATAGTAATCAATTCTCTTAAAACAACCTCCTAACAAGTAAGATAGACTAAAGTGGAGCATTGGATACCAACGACTTCTGCTTTTCGGTAACAACAAGTAATGTTTTTTACAGTATTCTGAAAACGCTTTATTGTGAGAAAATAAAGCCCCTCCAGATGCTTTCACGCCAGTGACAATCGTTTTAGCTTGAGCAAAACTTACAATGCCGATGTCTCCGTCATGACCAACAAAATCGTTACCTTCCTGTGTTCCAGATCTTTGAGCAGCATCATCTATAACAATTGCGCCAAATCTATGCGCATATTCCGTGATTAATCGTGTATTGGCGATCGCACCATACATATGAGCAACAACAACGGCTAAAGACCGGCCTGAAAGTTTAGTTCTTACCTTTTCAGGTACAATCAATAATTCTTTGTCAACGTCAATTAAAACAGGTTTAAGCCCTAAACTTTTAATTGTATCAATTACACTTGGGCAAATATATGAGGGTACCAACACTTCGGTTTTATTTGGAGCTTTATCCCTCGCCCACTTTAAAGATAATACAATGCCTGCTCGAGCAGAATTTAGTAAAAACACCTTATCCGCATTAGTTTGCTCACTCAGCTCATGTTGCAATTTTCCAACATATCTATCAGAGCATAACAAGCCGAAAGAACACATGTAGTTTATGGCAGAAAAATATTCTGCTTTCCCCCAATCAGCAACCTTAAACTTAATCACGTTTTGAGCCTAAATCGTTTTTTTAATGTTAAAATCACGTAACTAAGATAAGGCCCTAAATCATACCAACGCTTTAAAGCTCCTATTTTTTGGCAGGTAAATTCCGGGAATTTCTGTGCCCCATTAGCCAACGCATTGGCATCAGCAAATTCATCAAACCAAATTACCGCTTTTTTCTTTTGACTTTTTCTTTCCTTCTCCGATAAACCAAGCACTTCTCGAACAATATCTCCTAAAAAGTCAGTTCCACTTAATGTCGCTATTTCATGTTGATAATCTGTTCGGCCAACCGTCGGCTCAATCATATAAAACGCTTTTCTTTGAACGTCATATTTAAATTCCATGCCCATTAATCCAATGAAATTGGTATTTTGCACAAATTTGGATGTTAATGACAGTAGCTCTAAATGATATTCCGGAGCCGAAGTACAAGCAGCAGTTCCACCTATATTCAAAGGCCATGAACGTAATTTTCGCCCTGTAAATGAGCTAATCAATTCCCCTCTCTTATTAAAGTAGGCTAGACAAAAATAGATATCGCTATCCTGTCCCTCTATCCACTCTTGAGCTATCATGTCGCTACATACTCGCTCAATATCTTCGTATAAGCTTTGTATCTCGTCACTATTCGCAACTTTATAAGCCTTTTTGAATTGCTCACTATATCGTTTAGATTGAACCATAGGTTTAAAAACGCAAGGAAAGGTTAGTTTGTTAAGCAATTCAAGATCCGCAGGGGTTTTAATAACAACTGACTTAGGTACCGGACTTGCCGCAGATTCGGCTAATGCTTGAAATCCTTCTTTTGATTGCAAGGATTCAATTAATGAGTGAGAAGCCATCTCAAATTTATAGCCCGACAATCGATCTCTATTTAAACTAACGTAATAAACTGTTTTCTCTTCAGTTAACAATAATACTGGTGGACTACGAAAAGTCTTCGATAGATTTGCTAGTATTTCAACAATGCTTTCATTTGTCGTTGAATCGACATAATAACGATTTGCATATTTAGATTTATCTACGTAACTATCCTTCTTAGTTACCAATAGCACGTCAAACTGACGGCCCAAACTGCGTATTACCCCTAAAGCATTTATACCTGCTCCAACGACAACTACATTCTCATTACGTAATTTCATGTTTTTACTTATATTAAAAGCTCATTACATAAATAATACCGTTATTTTCTCAACTCTTGTATCAATATGTAATTAAACTATTTGATAGGTTAAATAAAACAATAACTTTTTGATATAAAGTCCTTTAAGGTTTCAGAAAAAATCTTTTATTATTAAAGGGACTCGATACTCTCAGAATCATCCTATTTACTCTTTTTTAAATTCACTATTTAGAATAAATGGTGCTGGCGGTATAGAGAGTTCAGCACGATTTTTAAAAATAACATTATCCTTTTCATCTATACCCAAAATCTTACCCACAATGATGTTATTTTCTACTCTGAATTTCTTCGGGATTCGTTGCAAGTTTATCAATCGAGCTCTACTTTTATCTGAAATAATAGTATTCCCTTCAATTTCAACTATTTCAGGTTCATGAGTAATCCCCTCAACTCCCCAACTCAACAGATCATGATTTTCACTAAACACTCCTTCAATTAGTACATTGTTCTTCAAAACCAGTGAACCACCGTTTGGTACATCTATCAAACGACTGTCTCGACTCTGACTCGAAGCAATTACAGAATGAGTAATTTCTGTATATTTAGAACGTGTTTTTATTTCATGCCCGCCGTTGCGCGTATTTAAAAAGTATGAGTTGCTTATAAAAAGTCGTGTTGGTGACAATGAATATAAACCATGGTAGAACGCACCATCTCCTAAATGTTCGAATCGGCTATTTTCAATACGAATATCACCGCCCTTGCTAGAGCCTAAAAACCCTCCTTGAGCATGATGAAAGTACACGTTATTTAGTGTAATTCCTTTCCCCTCTAAACGAACACAAACTCCGTTGTTATCTGGAACATATATAGAATGGCATTCTATGCCTTCTATATATGTATTATCGCCTTTAATGACAAGCGCTCCTTTACCTTCCTTAGTCGCGCCAAAGATTATCACCCCTGCTTCACCAATAATACTGACGTTATCCGCTCTAAGCACTCCAGCTTGACGATAGTGACCTTGGGTAATTTTGATAAAATCATTTGCTTTTGCTTGATTAAACGCCTGGCTTAAATTAGCCATAAGCTTGCCATTTAAAAATATTTTTCCTGGTTCTTCAACTTGAACTTTATTTGCTTTTGATTTATCAATTTCATAACCCAAACTATCTGGAGTACTAAAGAACTGTTGAACCGTTTGCCAATGTAAATGCTCACCAAAGAGTCGATTACTAATATAAAGAACAATCCAAACACTTAATATGTAGAAAATATATTTAAGAACTTGCTTGATGTTTGATTTGTTCCAAAACAAGTTTTTAGGGACTTTACCCCAATAGCAAGCAACAAAGTGCAACAATGCTTGAACCGCAAAAATAAGCACTATCCAACGAATTAATAATTCATTACCATCTAAAACACTTTCTCGGCCATATCCAATCAAAAAATCTAGTGCGGAATAAGTGTATCCATATTTGACTAGTTTTTGTTCGAATATAACTGGTGTGATATACCAAGATAAAATACTGGTGGCCAGTAAAATGATTATTGCGAGAGTCTTTCTTGATTCTTTTATCAATAGCCACTGCCAGCCAATGCTAAGTGTGAAAATAAGTATTCCAACACCTAAGGCATACGGATTGACAATCAACTCAGTTACATTATCTGTAATTGCATCAATAAAAACGACGTAAAATGCTAAACAATACAACAAACCCGTTACGAGTAGATATTTAAAAATAGTAAGATAAGAAAGCTTTCTAGAGAAGAAGAGATATGAAAGCGTTAACGGTAAATAAAACAGGGAGAGTAATGAGGCCCCTCTAACAAAAAACTCAATATACTTTAAGATATTGGCAACCACAGACAAACTTAATACATTTGCCAACATCGCCAGAAAGCTTTCTGAAGTTTGACTGAAATATACCGCCTGATAAAGTTTCGACGAGCCTACAATATCTTCAATACTCTCACTTGTAACCGCGAGCGCTAAAAACGAAAACATTGTAAACAAACAGATTAATTGCATAACAACGTACTTTGCTATTGTCGTATCTTCATCAACTTTAGCGGCGATCCCCTGCCCTCCTAAAAATAATAAAATGAACAACCAAAAGAAAAGTAAATCTAGTATGGAACCATCATGTTGAAACAATTCGGCTATGTTATAGGAAATATCAGGCAAGCCTAAAAACGCTTTAACTGTTAGGTAATAAACGATAAAACCAAAGGCTGACCAAAGAAAAAACTTTTGTTTAGAATCAAATCCCACAGTAAATTGTTTATCATTAGCCTTTGCAATCTTGAGAGAACCATCTTGTTTACTCTCTATTGTCGCTAGATAATCGCCAATATGACGAACCGCTAAATATGCGACGTATACCAATAGCACATCACCTAAATCAGTAACTCTTTGGGGCATAAATAACTGTAAAAATTCTACAATTAATGTCCAAATCGCGAGGAATAAAGCTACTTTTCGCGCATTTATCCCTAGTTCGAAAGCAAGCCAAATGATGGAACTGTAGGCGAACAACTTAAACAACATTTCTTGAACACCATACTGTAACTGACCATTCAAGTAACCACTAAAAGGAATAAATGTCTGTGCGGAAAATTCGTTAGCCCCGAGACTTGCCATAGACGCATAGCTGATTGCCAAAACAAAGAATACCAAGAGGATTTTAGTAGACTTTTCCTCAAAAAAATTCGGTCTTTTCGATAGCAAGATAGCCAATACTGGGCTGACAAAATTCGAAAGATCCAGAGTGTTTGTATAAATTACGAGCTTACTACCAAGGAAGGCAAGCCAAATTAATAAAAACTGCTTCATTGACTCTCGATCAATTTTGCTAAACATCAATCGAATGATTATGCACCAAACTATAGTGTCTAAAATAATGTCTGCGGCTTTAGTCCAACTGTATGTCACAAATAGTGGTTTAATACTATCTTTAAATGACTGCCAATCAAGCGAAGGGATCAGCGGTATGAGTTCAGACGTAAAAAATAGAGCCGCGATTCCCAATGGCAGCAGGCGCAAACTAAGCTTATCAATCAATTTCGATTGTTCAAAATAGGTGACACTGATGATACCGACATAAAAGCCGATGAGATTAAATAGCACATCGATAATGTTTTGATCTCGTTCCGGAATGGCAATCTGTGCTACCTGTAAGCATGTTGCAAACAGCAAGACTTTACCCCATAGAGAAAACCTATAAAATTTCGATTTTGCTTTATTTTCAGTGAGATAATAGAGCAGCCCAAGCGGAGTAAATAATAGAATATTACCGAGAATATCTCCTATTCCTGGCATATCTAAACTGAGCAGCTCTTTGTATTCTTGGTTGAACTCTATGAACGAAAAATCAAATGGAAATAGAGAGCCATAAGCTATTAAAAGATAAACTAAAATGATAAGTATACGCATATTGCCCTTGTCAATTTTTGCGGATCAAGTAATTTTACTTCAACGAGTTATCTACACTATATCCATTAGCATTATGGCTTAAAACTAATAGTTTGTTTACTATAGTTACTTTGAGAAAAATACTTCTCCAAACTAACCCTTAAAATTATCTACTTTATAGTACTTTTACATTGCTATAAGCCTATAGCTTGCTACGATTAAATGGCCAACGTTCTAGCTTAGTAGCCGAAACCCCTAGTTCAGTTAGCACAGTTTTTAATAACTCAATACCATCACCTTTTAAATAGACTATCCAAACCATGTAGGTAAGAACACCTAATAAAACTTTTATTAATAAAACAAGCGCTATGTTTAGCTCAAAGTGCGGTAAGACTAAATTTTCGAGTGAAACTAAAACAACAGCCATAGCAACACAGCCCAATACCGGTGTTGTGAATAACTTCAAATAATTCATGATAAGTAATTGAAAATGTTTCTTTGCCATGAAAAGCAATAGCGTCAGTAAAACAGGGGAGATGATTGCAAGGGCAAATGCAGCACCATTAATACCAGCAGTCATCGCGCCAAGAAATATAGCCAAGGGTATTATCACCGCACAAATTGAAGTATACCGCGCAGTAATGTTAGCCTTACCAATAGAAATAAAAGCTTGTGTTAATAACGGATCAATTGATTTAAACATACCTCTCACACACAAAAGCTTTAAAGGAATAATTGCTGCTAGCCATTGGTCTCCCAATAAGATTGGAATTAACTCATCAGCTGTTAAAATCATACCAACCAAGACAGGAAATGTAATTAACGCGATGCCCGCGCTCAACTTAAATAATGCGTTATTTAGCGCTCGCAGATCTTCTTGCAGCTTTGAAAAAAGTGGTGACGCTACTTGGATAATTAAACTGGTAATATTAGCTGTAGGCATGGTAGCAATAGTACTTGCCATCCCATAAACACCAGTTTGGGCGCTACCTGCCACTTTACCTAAAATCAGTGTGGATGCGTTAGAATACAAATACCAAGTAAGCCGAGAATAGGTCACCGTCAAACCGAATTTCATCAACTCAAGCGCTTCTTTTATGCTCGCATTTAATGATGGACGCCAACTTGCTAACCAATACGTTGCGAATAACTTAAATAATTCCCCAGCAAGAAAACCATATACTAAAGACCATGTTTTAAACTCAAACAGTGCAAAGCCTAGCGTCACCCCACATACTAGTAAAATCGATAGGAATTCAATAATTGATACATACTTAAATTTCATTTCTTTAACAAGTAACGCATCAGGAACTGTTTTCATTGCACCGAAGACAAATGCGATAGCAATTATTTGTAACAATGATTCCACCTGATTCTCTTGATAAAATTCGGCTGCCAAAGGAGCTCCCAAAAAGGTCAAGACATATAATATTACACTTATAAAGACAGCGATAAAAAATGCCCCTGACAATTGAGCAGAGGTAATATCTTTTCGCTGAATGATAGCGCTGCCTAGACCTATTTCATTAAAGAAACCAACAAAACCGGAAACAACCATCGCCATGGCCATCAAACCATAGTCTTCAGGAGATAGGATTCTAGCTAAAACTAATGTATTAACAAAAGATATGATTCGTCCGACACTTTTTCCTGCGCCTAGAAACACGATCCCTTTTATCGTTTTATTTTTTAAATCGGACATGTTTTACTTCTTAAGAAAGTTTAGTGCGTTTGCCAATTGCGCAGTCTTACTTTGACGTGAAAATTTACTGATATCAGCATTACAATTAACTTCATTTTTTATCAAGTAAGTTAATGTTGATATCAAATCTTGTTCATTTGAGGTGGCAAAACCAAACCCAATTTGCTCAGTTAAATCTCTTGTCGCTGAATCTTGCGGAGTAATTGCAATAATCGGTTTACGAGCACAAATATAATCGTAAATTTTTCCTGGAATTTGGCGTTCAAATATTGCATCTTGAATTAACACAAGCGCGCTGGCTTGTTTCATTTCTTCGGTGGCTTCAATAAATGACACTGGTGGCAAAAATTCTACAAGTTCATCAATATTCAATGACGTTAATATAGATTCAAACCCTTCCTTTCGTCCTGGCCTAAAACTGAGAATGAAATTTTTTGAGCTGATGATTCCATCCTGCTTTAGTGCGGCAAGCGCATTAAAGAGTGGTAAAGGACTCCTTCCTTGCGCATATAATGAGCCACTATAAAGCAATTGAAACTTATTGCTCTTTTTTAACGGAATATCGCCTGCTTCAGCATAAAAACCATTCTCTATGGTAATAAACTTATCAGAAGGCTCTTTAGGATATAGCTCACGATAAAATGACGCTGCTCGTTCTGAAGTAAAAACCACTTTATTGGCATTTCGAACGATACTTTTTTCCATCCACTTTTTAACCCAGCTATACTGTTGTGCTGATTTATCGTAACGACACTGCAGAGGATCTCTAAAATCGGCAATCCAAGGAATATCGAATTTCTTATGTAATTTTCTCGCAATCCAATGGGCAGTCAAAACAGGGTATGTGGACCAAATCACCTCAGGCTTTTCTCGTTCAATCAGTTTAATTGCTTGCTTAACACCATCAAAATACCAAGGCCAATAACGATCCGGTAATGTCATCCATTGAAAGTAGCGACCATTAAATGAATATTGCTTAGAAGCATCTTTCGCTTGTGCACGAATTATCCTATTAGGTGTTTCAATAGGGATACTTTGTGTTTGATCAACGCGCTGATAAATATTGTCCGTAGCGGTCACAATTAATGGCTGCCAACCAAATTTTGGGAGAAACTCAATGAACCTTAAAGTGCGTTGGACGCCCGCACTTCGGCATGGTGGTAGCTCCAGTGCAACCATTAAAACTTTATGCATATTTTTTCCTATCCATAATAGATGTAGCGGCGACTACTAATTTGTTCGAATTGATAAATCCATAAGCAGCACCATCTTTATCCGGGGTTACATTGATTTCAATTATGATTGGCCCATAAATACTCATTGCTACATCTAAACCTGCAAACCTTGTGTATGGCAGTTTTCTGAGTGTTTCGCATGAAGAAGCAACTATCTCCTGCCAGTTGTCTAAAGCAATTCCTGACAATTGAACACCTGTATCTGGATGCGCTGTTAAGTTATCTCTGAAAGGATTGACAGTCAATAAGCCACTACCTAATACTCCACTTTCAGGATTGACAGGGCACATTACACCCCCACCATCTCCATTGTCCGTTAACGACCCTTGCCTGCCAATTCGGAAATAAGCGCCTATCACTTCAATTTTATTTTCAGTTTGTAAAACCCAAGTTCTTATAGTATTGACGCTTGTTGGGTTAAATGCACTATATGCTTCTGATTGTTCTATATAAGATTCAAACAGTAATCCCTCATTTTCAATAACTTGCTCATAGCTGGCAACCAACTCTTGTATTGAAAGAGATTTTTTATCATTTAAAGGTAACAGCCTTAATTCGCCATCTAAGACTATTTTTCCAGCCAAAAATCCCTTACCACCAAAACCTTCAGGCAACTTAGCACATATTTTTTTATTTAAAAATTGAGAAAGCAGCTCTGAAAGGGCTTTTTCCGTTGTTAATGGCTTACCGCAATAATCAAACCCTTTTTGCGGCTGTAAAAAGCCGATGAAATTCGAACTTTCGATATTCGAGAGCTTTAAAATAGCTTTTTCAGTTAGTTTATGTTGAGTGATTTTTCGATAAGGTTTGGGGTTCAAAATATTCAGCGCCTGGTGATATTGTTTATCACTGATATGACTGCATTTTTCATCCCATGACATATTAGGGTTCGCCATTCCTGCCAGTAAATAATAATTAGGGCCAAATCGACACTTCCCGTAGAGTTTTAACATCTCAAACATAATCGAGAGCGAGCTTCTGTTATAGCGTACAGCTTCCTTTTCAATTATTTCTAACGTTCGCTTTAAACGCTCAAAGCCCCTTAATTGATCTAAACTCATTATTTGACATCACCCTTTATGATTAATTACTTAACTATTTTTCTAATAAAAGAGCTTTAATCACACAACGCGGCTTCAAACTCTATTTGAGAAACATCTTCTCCATCTAAAAAACGAGGTATTTGCAATAAATCGGTCTCCTTAGTTAACATGCCAGGAAAAACCGTAGTTGCAGTAGAAATATTTGTATTTCTAAGCCACGGTAGCTGCGTAGAATAGTACTCCCCACTTGGATAACAAAAATGCACAAATGAGTTATCCTGCTTTATCGTTTAGCAACATTAAAATTTCAATAAAAATATAATTTGAAACTTTATGACTACTCGAATATTTCTATTCGATTTCTAGACTTAATATTTAGTGTCCTAAAAACCATGAGCTTTACCACAAATCAAATTCGCATATATTGCGAAAATAAACACATTTTTAAGCAAAGCGTGGGTAATGGAGTATTTATCATTTCAACGTGCCTTGAACTAAGGAAGTGCGTTAACTAAACGGTTTGATGCGATAAAACTGTATGCCGCACCGTCCTTATCAGGCGTCACATTAACTTCAATTAATATCGGGCCATTTTGACTCATAGCGACATCTAAACCTGCGAATTTAGTGTTCGGTAATTTTCTCAGGGTTTCACATGAAAAAGAGACAATTTTTTCCCATTCTGGTAAACGAACGCCATCCAATTTTGCTCCATTATCAGGATGTTCTGTAAAGTTTTCTCTAAATGGGTCAGACGTCAATAGCCCAGCACCCAAAATGCCAGTCTGAGGGTTAATAGGGCATATTATTCCACCACTATCACCATTGTCCGTCAGAGAGCCCTTTCTCCCTACCCTAAAATTTCCACCTATTACTTCTATACTCTCGCCCGTTTGCAAAACCCAGGCTCTAACAGTATTAACGCTTGTTGGGTTAAATGCACTATATGCTTCTGATTGTTCTATATATGATTCAAACAGTAATCCCTCACTCTCAATAACTTGTTCATAGCTGGTAACCAACTCCTTCATTGAAAGAGATTTTTTATCATTTAAGGGTAACAGCCTTAATTCACCATCTAAGACTACTTTTCCAGCCAAAAATCCTTTACCACCAAAACCTTCAGGCAACTTAGCACATATTTTTTTATTTAAAAATTGAGAGAGCAGCTCAGAAAGGGCTTTTTCCGTTGTTAATGGCTTACCGCGATAATCAAACCCTTTTTGCGGCTGTAAAAAACCGATGAAATTCGAACTTTCGATATTAGAGAGCTTTAAAAAAGCCTTTTCAGTAAGCTTATGTTGAGTAATTTTTCGATAAGGTTTGGGATTCAAAATATTCAATGCCTGGTGATATTGTTTATCACTGATATGACTGCATTTTTCATCCCATGACATATTAGGGTTTGCCATTCCTGCCAGTAAATAATAATTAGGGCCAAACCGACACTTCCCGTAGAGTTTTAACATCTCAAACATAATCGAGAGTGAGCTTCTGTTATAGCGCACAGCTTCCTTTTCAATAATTCTTAACGTTCGCTTTAAACGCTCAAAGCCCCTTAGTTGATCTGAACTCATTATTTGATATCACCCTTTAAAGTCAGTTATTTAAATATTTTTCTAATGAAAGAACTTAACCCGCACAATTCGGCTTCAAACTCTATTTGAGAAACATCTTCTCCATCTAAAAACCGTGGGATTTGCAATAAATCGGTCTCTTTACTTAACATGCCAGGAAAAACCGTAGTTGCAGTAGAAATGTTTGTATTTCGAAGCCACGGCAGCTGCTTAGAATAGTACTCCCCGCTTGGATAACAAAAATGCTCTAGTGAGCTGTCCTGTTTAATCGTTTGCAAGTATTCTTTGTTCTGAGTTATTTCTTGATAGAAATCATTTTTTTCTTTTGGGGAACAATGTCTATGCGTATGAAGCTGAACATCAACATTGTAACTAACCAATTTGTCGAGCTCTTTTTTGTTTAGTAAACGGAATAATGAGTAATTATCAACACTTAAAGCTACTTTTAATTGGTTCGCAAGTTCAATTAATGCTTTGTGCCGAGTAGCAATACCGTCAATTGCATCAATTAATTCACATATTTCAATGGTTATATTCGCAACATTAGTACTGTCTATTAAATAGACAGTTTCTGATGGTAATAACGTCTTAGAGAGATCTAATGTCTTACCGACAGATTTCCATATAATATAGTTTACAGCTACGTTAATCACTGGCACTTGTTTTTCTGAATAATAACTTGTGACATAAAGCATTAAAGGAAACTTATACTTCGCCAACGTCTCTCCAACTAATTCGTAAGTTCCTGACCAACCATCATCCATGGTTAGAGCGACAGTATTTACACCTAACCCCCTATAATCAATAGCCTCTTGAAGCGAAACAACTTTATAACTACTGTGTCTTAACCAAGCCATTCGTTGAGCAAAGGTTTCCGGTCGCATAAAAAGCTTCGGGCGGAAGATAGACTCATCCGTATATGCAAAACCATGATATGCAATGACACAGGTTTTTCCTCGAGTTAAGTAACGCGACAACCAAAACACGCCAATAAACTTAAGGGTGTATAAGCTAATTACCTTAAACGCTTTAAGCACGACTTGCCCAGCTCCTTAGTAAAATTCCAAAGGTTGATAAAATACAATTTATTATCTCCTGGGTATAGCAAATCAGCTTTAATCCTTGGATTGAGAAACAACAACCAAAACTCGATAAATATTAGAGTTTTTTTTGTCATACTGATTTCTTGGTCTTTTAACGAAGAAAGCATATAACCAAAATCTGCTGGCAATGCGTTTCTCACTACTATATCGGTTGTTAATCTTGCCGGCTTATCCGCGATTGATTTATTGAAGAAGTAATCCAAATGTACACATGGAAAATGAACCCCTGCTAAAATATCTAAGTTTAGGGCAGCCCAATACCTTGAATTTATTTCAATAAAAGAAAAAGATTGCTTACGATGACACCATTTATACTCAACCATTGCTGGTCCATTCCAATTTAAGTGTTTAACTCGCCTAATTGCATCTTCGTACATATCATCTTGCCACCAACTGTGCCTCAATGTTGTCAACCCTCCCGTATGAGGATTCTCATGAGTAGCCAATGCCATAGATTCAGCCAATAGCTCGCCATCTTGAAAAAGTAGGTTAACCGTAGCTTTTACTCCTGAGCTACAATCTTGAATCATCACTTTGCTAAAAAGTTCTAATAAACTCTGTATTTGCAGTTTTGCTTCGTCAAGCGTATCCACTTTTACAATTTTAGCGTCTGAACTTTCTCTAGCGTAGAATGCATCACCTTTGAGAAATAAAGGAAAGCGCCATTTTTTAAATTCATTCCAATTAATATGTTCATTTTGCGTAATAATTTTAGTATTCGGTATATTCTGGGCGAGTTTTGTATCCTTAGCCTCTAAGAATGATTGAAAAACGTCAACTTTACACAGGCATTTATAGGTTTCTTGCTCATTACTCGTGATGGGGAGTAAATGAGCAAACTCTTGATAATGATCTTTTATTATTAAATAAAAAGCTTCGCTTGGAATAATCACATCAATATTTTTTTCAATAATATAACGTCGCAGCCATGCTAAATATTCTTCGTTATATGCTGGGCTAACAGCTGATTCTTTGACATAGTTAGAGCGACAACCTAATGCTTCTTTTTTTTCAGAAGTGGCGAATACATTATATCCATGTTGTCCTAAAGAGCGAATTACAGCAATAGCCCCCATAGAGTCTGCTTGTGGCACCAACACATTGTAATCACTGCGCCAATTATTTTTATTCACTTATTTTCCCAATAAACTAGTTAAATTTTGTTAATATCTACGATAATTTAATGTCAGTCGTAAGATAAAGTTGAGCTCTGTTTCATCCCATGGGGTAAAACGCTTTATATTATAAAAATCGTCATTTGGTTTAGATAAACACCCCCAATCAGTTGACAAAGCGGCTTTAAACCCTAATTTTTTAACCATGTCTACATGTTTTTCACTATAATCCTGATTACACTTCCCATTCGGATAAGCGAAATAGATAACTTCTTCACCTATGATTTTTTCAAGTATCTCTTTACTTTTTTTAATTTCTTCTATGGCTAAATCATCATTTTCTTGGAGTAATATAGGATGACTATGGGTGTGCGCCCCAATTGTCATACCTGCTAAATGCATTTCTTTAATGTGTTCATCATTTAAAAAATAATTTAGCCTGAATTCAGATGACGTTTGTTTTTTGATCTCATCAACAATCTCTGTACGCTCTTTCAAAGAAAGATATTTTGAAAATTCTGTTAATTGGTACCGAGATGCAATTTTGTTTTCAAAGCTATCTATCTTATATACATCTCCCGCAATATTTATCGATTGTATGTGTTCAGGAGCATTAAAGATAGCGTGATAGATTTCTTCATCCCACAAACCTCCTGACGATAACCCTTGCGTACTAATAAAAAATGTTGCCTTTAATTTTTCCTCTTGCAGTGTTTTAAAAATATAGTCATAACTGTCTCGGTATCCATCGTCAATCGTCAGGCACACTGCTCTTGGAGGGAGTTTATCTTTGGCGTATAAATCTAATGCCAAAGGTAATGGCAAAACGTTAAAGTATTTTTTAAGCCATTTCATCTGCAACTTAAAAATAAGCCAATGTATATTTCTAGGGTTCTTATCATCATAGTGTTGACCAACCCTGTGATAAGTCAGTATTGTTAACTTACGTCCACGGCTTAACAAACCAGCGGTTTGTCTTAATAACCAACTAACGAACATTTTTTAAGCCTGTCAATTCTAGTTCTCCCTATAAGTTGAAGATGGCGGAATAAATAAGAAATTTTGCGAAGTTACTATAAATTAATAGTACTCTTAAACCTACTTGCAAAAGTTATCAATACCGCTAATAACGAATATTTTCTTTAGTAGTATTTTTTATCAAGCGTTTATCAACCACCCAAATAACGGCGAGTAACGCATAAAACATGTCAAAATAGGCTAAACTTACAGCCGCTCCTCCAACACAATAAGCAACAAGAGATACCCTAACCATTCTGCAAAGCAATTCAATATCATTTCTTTCATTGGTTTGCTTTGATCTGGCGATCACCTGACCAGTTTTTTTAAAAGCAAGATATAAAATCATGAGATACATAATAAACCCCAAATACCCTTGGTCACCTAAAACCTGAAAATATATGCTATGAGCAGCCTTGTAGCCAACATTTCCCATATTAGAAGTATCAACAATATTGTTGAAATGAGCATAGCCTTGATAGCTATGCCAAACTAGAGAATGTTGAGTCGACTTAAAACCACCACCGGTGAACAAGTGATCATTGGCAATTAAAATACTGGTTTTCCATGCTAAAACGCGACCTAAAAAAGAGCTATCTTCAGTCGCACTCTCAATAGTATTCATGCGATTTGTCCACTCTTCGGGCACAAAATTACTACCAATACCTATTGCCGCAGAGAATAAAACGATATAGAGAATTTTCCGCTTACTTTGCCACCAAAAATATCCTGCTACAACCAAGAGTGCTAACAATCCTCCCCTAGAGTCGGTACCAATTATTGCGATAACGCATAAAACAATAGTACAATTTAACCCTATTTTAATTAGCTTCTTTTTACTTATATGAGCGAGATAATACATCAGAGGGATGAGCATATTAATAGAAAGGGCAAACTCATTTCTATCACCCAAAACATGCCCACTTAAACCTTTAATATTATGCCCTCCTCCAGAAGCAATATATTTCAAACTCTCCAGCGCTGCCAAAAACCCTATTGAAAACACTAAAGCCCAAAGCAGTGTGTTAATATGAAGCGCTTTAGTTACAATAAAAATACAAAAGAAAAATAAAAGTGTAATTTTAAGAAAATCGAACCAATCAGCCCAAACCACTTTATCGACGGTAATGTTAAAAAAACTTGTTATCGCTGTCCAAAACAAAAATAATAATATAAAGATCGCTAATCCATCTAGCTCAATACGTTGATTTTGTCTGTTATCTTTATTAAAGATAACAGACAAAATCGTTAAAATTACAACTATAAAGTTGTACCGAATACTACTAGCAAAACCGTAAACCCACCCCTTAGGAAAGAACATGGCGACCCATAGCCACATTGCGGTACCTATAAAGGGCTTCCTCAATACTGCTGCAAAGATAAAAAACATAATGCAAATGACGAATAAATCTCTCACTTAGTTGTTATCCTTTTTATCTTGGTGGTCAACATTTTCTTCTTTATTATCTTCTTTTATAGCCCAGTAGCATAAATAAACAACAGCAACGAGATTGCATGCCCATAGGAAACTTTCCATATTAATTAAAACCTTAGCGTTAAGACTCAACCTTACTTATAACATAGCGATACTTACCCGACTTTTCGGGAGCTATTTCATTAACTTCAACAATGTGAATGTCTACTTGCTCCCCCAACCTTTTCTTAAAGCCTTCGATAATCTTTTGTTGCAATTGCAAAGGCAAATTATCACCATCAGGAACAATTTCAATTTTAGTTAACGATTTACTCTCTTGAATTATTTTAAACTCACTAATACCCTCAAGTTCACGTAATACATATATTAACGCTAGACCATGCATAATGGTGCCATCGTATGCAACGATAAAGTCGGTAGTTCGTCCTTCGATATCTTTTAAGCAAGGCAAACCGCGACCACATGAGCAAGGCTCGGGGTCAATCGCCGCAACATCACCTGTTCGATAGCGAATAAAAGGAAAATCTGACGTTGCTAAATGCGTAACAACAATTTCACCTTGCTCACCATCGTCTACCGGCTGACCTTGGCGATTGATTATCTCAACAATGATATCCTCGGCACTAATATGCATCTTACCATGAGGACATTGATGGGCAATAAAACCAGCATCTCGACTACCATAGCCATTGGCAACAGGAGCGTTAAACGTTTTTTCTATGGCATCTCGCTGATAAGGATATAAACGTTCAGAAGTGACAAAAACAACCTTGATTCCTAAGTTTGTTAAATCAATATGGTGAGCATCAGCTGTTTTTGCAATTAAGCTAAATACCGACGGATAACCAAAAAGCATTTTAGGCTTTTCTTTTATAATCTCTTTAATAAAGCCAAGTAACTTTGTTTCATTCATATCGAATGCAGGAATTAATTTCGAACGAAACAGCTTATCTCTAATCAGTCTAACCTTATCTTGAGCACCTAATTCAATTGGCGAACCCCAAGCAACAATTTCTTTATCACCGATATCAACATCCCACCATCGTGTTGCTCGCCACTTCTCCGCGACATCATGACTAACTCGCTCATTGCCGAGCAAAAAGGTTAGCGGTGTACCACTAGAGCCTCCAGTAGTAAATGAACTAACTACCCCCGCGTTTTCAGATTTTAGGTTATCAAAGTTTTTTCTTATTAACGCTTTATCTAAAAAAGGGAGTTTTTGTAAATCACTTTTTTGATTAAACTCTTTTGGTGTAAGCGCAAGCTCACTAAACACTTTTCGATAATAAGGGACATGCTTTACCGCTTGTTCGATAAATTGTTGCAAGCGTTTTCCTTGCTGTTCAATAATTTGTTCTTGTGGCAACCATTGTGATTTTTCTAATGAACGTTTTACCGCAACCGTTTTATGCTTTTTTAGCTTTTCATGCAAAGGAAAAAGTAGTGAAGAAACCAGTTTTGTATAACACATGCTTAGGCCTCTCCTTTAGTTGAGATTGCTTGTAAATAATGGCCACTTAATTGCTGCCATACATTCTGCCAATAAAACTTACTGATAGTTTCTAATCCATTGGTTGTTAAACGATTTTTAAGTTCTTCATCTTGTAGGATGCTTAATATTCCTTGGGCTAAAGCTCGTTCTTGTTTGGGTTGAACTAATAACGCATCATACTGATCTGTCACTAACTTGGGAATACCGCCGACATTGGTACTAACCACAGGCGTGCCACAAGCTAGCGATTCAATAATTGAATTAGGAGAATTATCAACGATACTGGTGTTAACCATAATATCTGCCTGTCGATATAAGTCTGAAATTTCTTGTGGGGACAGACGACCAACAAAGTTCACCTTATCCTCTATATTCAAATTATTTGTTAATGCTTGTAAGTTAGCTAATTCTGGTCCAGTACCTGCAATCGATAATTGTGCTTGAGGGTATTGCTGAGCGACAATAGCGAAACCTTTTATTGCGGTTGCAACATCATAAATATCTTCTAGATTTCGCGTAACAATAATGTGAGGGCCTTCTGAGTTCTTGTTAGCACTTTTAGGGTTAAAAACCTGTTGGTCTAGTACATTAGGTATTATTGCTACCTTTTGATCAAACTGTTCAAAAACTTCTTGTAGAAAAATAGATGGCACTAATATTTGTTGGCATTTTTTCATACTAGGATTAACCCAACGCCAAGATTTTTCGAAAAATTCCTGTGCATATCCTCCTCGGTAATTCAAAATAACAGGGACATTTAACCAATGCGCCACCCAAATAGCCGGCATTGCAAATAAATGCCACGACCAACCTGAATTTGCCATGATATGCACCAGCTGAGCTTTTTTTAATTGTTTTAAAAGCACAAAAAAATAATTCAGCAGTCGAAATCCAGCTCTAATGACAGGGACCTTACCTATAAACGCTGGTCGATAAGCAGGGTTAACCTGAATGATATCAACCTCTACCCCTTCAGTACGAATAAACTCGGCTAACTTTTTCGTTTGATTGGCCATACCGCCTGCTGGTGGTGGTAAAGGACCAACTATGGCAATTCGTTTTAACTTACTCACTAACCTTCTTTCCAGTTAATTCTTGGTAAAGCCCAACATAATTAGCAACGCTATTGCGCCAATTACGCACTTCTTCAACAAATCTGCGCCCTTCGCTTATTACCTCAGGCCAATCGCTTTTTTCAGTAAGAACTTCGCGAATTTTGATGACTAGGTTATCTATATCGTCCGCTTTAAACAGGTAACCATTTTGCTTATCAGTGATAAGTTCGTGATGCCCGCCAACATCTGAGGCCAGCAAAAGTTTACCTTGCGCCATCGCTTCCAAGGGTTTCAACGGGGTTACTAGCTCGGTTAATCTCATCGATTTTCTCGGGTAAACTAATAAATCTACCAAACTATAGTATCGCCCAACCACGTCATGAGGAACCCGACCTGTAAAGGTAACATATTGGCCAAGCCCTAAAAGCTGAACCTGAGCCTTTAAGTTGTTTTCCTGTGGACCTCCGCCAACAAGCAACAAATGAATATCTTGGCGCTCTTTAATCACTTCAGCCAAAGCATTGATGGTTAAATCTAACCCTTCATATGCATAAAAAGAGCCCAAAAAGCCAAGCACGGTTTTGCCTGCTAGATTTAGTTCTTGCTCCAACTCACTGTCTTTATGTTCAATCAGATCAAACTGCTCAACATTAACAGCATTGGGGATAACGGTAAATTTCTCTTGGCCAAAACCTCTTGAAATTAGATCCTTTCTTAGCCCCTCACAAATGGTGGTTACCGCTTGCGCCTGCTTAACAACATAGGTTTCCATCGCTCGTGTTAATTTATAGCGAAGGTCGCCTTCTTTACATGTACCATGGTCAACTGCGGCATCTTCCCAAAAAGCGCGAATTTCATAAACCACAGGCAAACCACTTTTTTTGGCCGCTTTTAATGCCGCTAATCCGTTGAGAGCTGGTGAATGGGCATGAATCACATCTGGCTTCTCAATAGCGATAACTTCGAGGATTCGTTCAACCATTGGTTCGATATATGCTAATTGGTTCAATACGGGAAATTTTGCAAGTAAACCTTTGGGCGCCGCACTGCGATAAAAAAGAAGGTCATCAACCTGTTCAGTTTCTTTCTCTATATTTCCATGTTTTGGGCTTGTCACATGACACGTTTCAATGCCCAGCTCATGCTGTTTTTTTAAAATAGAACGCGTCCTAAATGTGTAGCCACTGTGTAAAGGAATGGAATGATCAAGTACGTGTAAAATTTTCATTATGACCGACCTTTAGCTTGACGATAAAAAGAAGCAAACATCAGTAAGGTCCACAAAGGCGCACTATATTCTTTTTTACCTGATTGATGATCATCAATCCACTTTCTGATGGTGTTCATATTAAATAAGCCAGACTCTCTCATTTCTTGACTGAGTAAAGCTTCTTTTAACTTATCTTTGAGAGGTCCTCTAAACCAATCGGCTAACGGCACTCTAAAACCCATTTTACTTCGGTACAACACATCATGAGGCAAATAATCTTCCATTGCTTTTTTCAATATATACTTACCTTGCCCAGCCTTTAATTTAACTGTTGCAGGAACTTGTGCTGACCATTCAACAAACTCATGATCCAAAAATGGCACCCTAACTTCTAAACTGTGTGCCATACTTGCTCGGTCAACTTTCGTTAAGATATCACCAACTAAATAGGTTTTAATATCTAAGTACTGAATAAGCGATAACGGGTCATTACCATCAAAGTTTTCTTCATGCTCCCTAAAGACTGCTAAAGCGTGATAATCACCTAGCTGTTCTAACATCCTCGGTGAAAACAAGGCACGGCGTTGTTCATCATTCATGATTGATACACCATGAAAGTAGCCCTCTACCGTATCCATAGCCAACGATTGAAAGGTTGTCTTTGCTCTTAAAAATTGAGGAGCCCAATCGAGCTTAGGGTATAGTTTCCCTAACGGCTTGAAGATCGCCTGACGAACAGCTTTAGGGATCTTGTCACGTACTTTTTGCTCGTTCATCATGAGTGCATAACGACGATATCCAGCGAGTAGTTCATCTGCGCCATCCCCAGACATACACACCGTAACCTTTTTACGCGCTAGCTCGCAAACGCGGTACGTTGGCATGGCAGAACTATCTGCATACGGTTCATCATATAATTGGGCAAGCATATCGAGTAAGTCAAAATCATCACTTTTTACCACTTGCTCTTGATGATCGGTTTTATAACGCTCAGCAACCATGCGAGCAAAATCAGTTTCATTATAATCTTTAACATCAAAACCGATAGAGCATGTTTTTACCGGCTGGTTACTAGATTGCGACATCATCGCAACGACCGCACTAGAGTCGACGCCTCCGGATAAAAACGACCCTAAAGGCACCTCGGACATCATATGACTATCAACTGACTTCTGCAGCTGTTCAACTGCTTGTTTAACGTACTCTTCCTCTGATAAATCACTTTGTTCTTTATAACTAATATCCCAATACTGAGAAATTTTCATCGGCCGAGTTGGTGATTCAAATAAGATGGTGTGACCAGGATTTAACTTTAGTGTGTTTTTGTAAATCGTTAATGGTTCGGCGACATAACCAAACGCAAAGTATTGCTCTAATGCTTTAACTTCAATGGTTTTATCAAAGTTAGGCAGCAGTGTTAAACTTTTTAATTCTGAAGCAAAATAAAAAACGTTATCAATCACAGTATAGAATAGCGGCTTAATCCCCAGTCGATCTCGAGTTACAAAAAGGGTTTGTGTTGATTTGTGCCAAATGACATAAGCAAACATACCACGCAGCTTTTCAACACTTTGCTCTCGCCACTCTATAAAGGCATTAAGAATAACTTCAGTATCAGAGTGCGTTCGAAAAGTGTATCCGAGTGAAATTAACTCTTCCCTAACTTCTGGAAAATTATATATCTCACCATTAAAGACAATAATGTAGTCACCACATTGGCTTTTCATCGGTTGTTGACCTGACGATAAGTCAATAATAGATAATCGGCGATGAGCTAAACCAACATATTCATCGACATATTGATCACCTTCATCAGGACCGCGATGAAACTGAGCTTGATTCATTTTACCAAGCAAAGAGTCATCTAACTTGGATAGAGCATCAAGCTTAAAATACCCTGTAATACCACACATTTAGTCATTATCCTTATTTAACAGCTTTTGATAGCATGCCAAGTACTGTTGTACCATTTGTTGCTCATTATATGATGTTAATACGCGTTGTCGTGCATTTTCCCCATGAACCTTTATCTTCTCTGGATGATTTAAGTAAAACTCCATCGCTTCACTCAATGCTTGCGCATTTTGATTGGCAACCAACATACCCTGCTCACCATCAGTAATCACTTGAGGTATACCACCCACAGCGGTAGATACTACCGCAGTTTTTGTAGACATAGCCTCTAATATTGTCATCGGAATGCCCTCGGCGATCGACGATAATACAAAAATATCTGCGTGAGCGAGTTGTTCGGCAATATCATCTCGAGCTCCCATAAACGTGACACGCTCACTAAGCTTTAATTGTCTTGTCATGTTTTCTAATTCAGCTCGAAGTGGACCATCCCCGATAATCGTCATTCGCCATGTTGGTTCTGACACTCGGTCTTGCAGCAACTGGCACGCCGCCAGCAAATTTTTATGATCTTTAATAGGTGATAGGCGCGCTACATTAATATAGCGAACCATTTCACTGGTTGATTTGGGGCGCAAGTATTGCTCGGTGTTAATGCCATTAGTGATCAGTTTAACTTTATCGGGTGATATTTTTACTGTCGAGATCAACCATTGATACAACTCATCACTAACGGCAATATATTGATGTAAAAAATATGAGGCGATCTTGCGCAAGGTATTATGTTTTTTGTTTAGTCCCTGCGGGTCATTGATATCTCGACCATGTTCAGCATGCACTCTACCTTTAACACCAGCTAACCATGCAATTGGATGATATTCTATCGTCGATAGGTTATAACTATGCAAAATGTCAGGTTTTAGTTTACGTAATAGACGAAACAACCTGAAATGAAGACTTATATCCTTGCCTGGCTTTTTATTAAGGCAATAAATATCAACGGGTGTTACAAGATTATCCTGTGAAAAGTGATTCGCATTGGTGAGCGAAATAATAATATGCTTTGCATCATCAATTTGCTGCATTTGACCGATGCAGTTAAGCATTACGCGCTCTAAACCACCAATATCTAGTTGCAAAATTATATGCGCAACAACCTTAGGCTGGCTCACGGATTAACTTCCAACTGCTGTTTTAGTTTTATCGCTTGTTCAAGCAAAAGCTGCCTATCTTGTGGCGTTGCTTCCATTAAAGGGTGGGAAACAGCGATGATATAGCTATACGAAACCCCTGCAGTGAACGCTGAAAGTACTTGATATATTTTAGCTAAGCTTGGCGCAACCGCGGTGTAACTACCAATAATATATTGATAAAGATAACTGCGCATTTCCCCTGATGTATTCCTCAAGACCACATAGCGATAAAGAGAAGCGTCATGCTCGATATCCTCGCGCTCAACTACGGTCCAACGATCCATATTATGTAATTGGTTATTAAAAGATATCAACTCACCTTGAGCTTGTTTGTTGCCATATTTAGCGGCAAACCACTCAATCGATTGTTTGCTAATCGTCGATGATGCTAAAGGGTTTTTAAAGTCAATTCCCCAATCTGAATTGGCCAGCATTTTTCCAGACAACAGAGCGTCGGGTTGCTCTGACGGCTGAATGACAGGGAGCTGTTTCAATAAATAAGAAGCGCTCAATATAGCTATTAGCGCAGCAGCGACAGGCGGTGTTCTATACTGATTGTTCGATGAAGCAATCTTGTTCTTATTAACTGTCTCCGGATCGGCAAACTTACTACCAACCCAAAACATCACCATAATGACAAAACCAAAGAATAGCCATCCGTAAACGAGATGATCAGCGCCAGTCGCATATTTCATATCTGAATAATGAGCGATGGCAACAATTAAATACGCACGAATGCCATTGGCAAGGATTGGCAACAACAATGCAAACACAAAAAAGATAAATTGTTTTTTAAATTTGTTGTAATTTAAATAAGCAAACAGCGCCCCTACGGCAGCAGAAGCAATTAAATAACGAATACCAGAGCATGCGACGGCCACCTCAAATAATCCAGAAGGCGTTTGAATATAAAGGCCATCACGAAAAACCGGAATACCTGTTAATTGTAAAAAGAACACCGTAAACCATGCGGTAGCATCTTGAAGCCAAGGAATTAAATTTTCCCCCATCGGCACGAGAAACAACAAATATGCGAGTGGAAATTTATAATACCAAGTGAGGCGATCACCTATGATCAACCAAATAATAGTGATTAAAGAAAGAACAGCCGCCAGCTGACTAATGACATTGATATCGGCAATTTGAGCAATCAGGCCTAATGACGTTGTACCAAGCAATACCGGTAATGCAAACCAGCTGGTAGTAGGTTCGTTAGCGACTAACGTTGTTTTATCTCGCCAAATAAGCCACAACGATATTGGCAAAATAAAATAGCCGTGAGCAAAGGTATCTGAGCGACGCCAAATAGATTCCATTCCTACAATTGCGTCATTAAAAAACCAGCCCCACGCCAGCAGCAAAAAAGCAAAGCTAATAAGGCCTTTGATACGGTTATCCGACATAGCTTGCCCCTTTTTCCTTTTCATAGAAGTACTGCTCCATATGAGCAAGCGTGGCTTTCCAAGTAAAATGGTCAATAATCCAGTTGCGATTATCCGACTCAACCTTTTCTGTTAAAAAACGTCGGCAAGCCACTGTATACTGTTCGATATCATCGGTCACCTTCACCGAATTATTCTCTGGCGCATTGATACCTTCCATGCCCATCGTCGTTGTCACAATTGGCTTATTTAATGCCATCGCTTCTAAAACTTTATTCTGAATCCCTCGAGCAATTCTCATCGGCGCGACTGCGCAACTAGCATGTAAGATATAAGGTCTAATATCGTGCACTCTTCCTGTAACAACAATACCAGGTTGTTCAGCAAGCTTAGTCACCTCTGGGCTTGGGTTACCACCGACGATGTAAAATAGGCACTCAGGATGAGAGCGCCTTATCTGTGGCCATACAAATTCGCTAAACCATAATACCGAATCAACGTTAGCCCAATAATCCATTGCACCGGTAAAAACCAAGTAGGGCTTTTTAGGGATAGACTCTTCGGCCATTTTGGCTTCAGGATTAAAGAAATCGATATCGACACCATTTAATACCCCCTGCACCTTAGTGTCTGTTACTTCAGGATGCAAAGAGCAAAACAATTTGGCTTCATCTGGTGAAACAAATAAACTATGGGTAAAGGATTGCGCTACCGCCTTTTCATATTGCGCTAAAGTACGATGCTCGCGTTGAAAAACCCATTTTGCTATGCCCGACTTCTTGTCTGCATATTGGCGCCACTTATCGGAATCAACGTCAACAAAGTCAATCACTCGATTCGCGTGTCGATATGCTTCATCATCACAATACTGAGCCATCGAAGATGAATAAACGAAAATATGTTGAATGTTATGCTGTTGAAAAGTTTTACTTACCCACTGTTTCATCGCTAGATCAAAATAGTAGGGAAGTGTTATTGGCTGTCCAACCAAAAAAGCTTTTAAACCTTTCAGTTTAGCCATTGTTTTGTGCTGATTTAACGAAAAGACTTCTTGGCAGTAATCTTCAAGTTTGGACACATACTGCTGGTCAAAAGGGTCATCAATAAAGCACCCCAAATAAATATCAAAATGCTCACTCAGCTTTTTTAATATATTAAAAGAGCGGATCTTATCGCCTTTATTCGGTGGATAAGGAATTCGATGACAAAGATAAAGTAACGGTGCTTTTGCCATGCTATTACCCTAAATATTTTGATAAAAATGGCCCAAGCAATTGACTTACCTTCAAAGGTAACTTCTGCCACAAACTAATAAACATTTTGTACTTTGGATTATTGGGACTTAAATTAGGCAGTTCTTTGGCTTTAACTAAGTGGTAATAATAATGCAAAGGCTCTGGTGTCATTCCCCAATTTTTCTTGTATTTATAAGGGCCACTGTCATTTTTGCTGCGCCCAAAATCATACCAATTACATCCTAGCTCTTTGGCATGGCACATCACTTGATAATACATAAAGTCGGCACTTTTAATATGGCGCGATTCAGCATTACCACCACCATAGTAGGGTAAAACTTGTTGATTAAAATAGAAATTCATCACCGCATTTGAGGGGGCGCCGTTCTGATCTTTTACCACTAAAATATCGACAGAATCTTGAAACTCATCAATTAAACAATTGAAATAGTCTTTCTTAAAAATTGGTGTACCTAGGTTTCGATAACTTTCCGACAACAAATGATAAAAATCATCAGTCTCTTGAGTAAACTCAAACTGTAAATCATTTTTTAACGAATGACGTATAACCGCTCGTTGCTTCTTTTTAACTTGTGCCAGAATTTGATCAGCGTCTTCAGCAAGCTCACAGCCAAACGTGCTATGCGCCTGTTTAAGTAACATACCGTTATCCTGTGACTTTCGATAACGTAGTTCTAGGTAGTCAACTTGCAATTGCTCACTAATTTCTATTGCTTTTTGTTCCAATGACCTAGCAATACTTGCTTCATCTGCAATTGCACCGCCATAAACACAAAAAGGTGTGGATATTAACGCGTGACCAAATAGCGCACTTTTTACTTCAACCAAAGGTAGAACACCGACAACCTTATCGTTTTCTTGTGCTTGTAAATAATAGCAATGATGGCCAAAACTTTGACTAATGACGCTTTGCCAGTTCGCTAAATGAAAAAATGTTCCTTCAGGGTGCCTCTTGACATAATCATTCCATAGTTTTGTTTCATGTTTATTTATTGTTGTTATTGTTGTCGCCAAAACGTTTAATCCTCTTACAACTTACTCGTTTCCTTCAAGTAAACATTTTCCATGGTATCCCACTGATACTCTTTTAGTAAACGCTCTATCTTACCTTCCATTCGAGAAAGGTTGATATAATGTCGAATTTTCGATTTTAACGATGCTCCTGATACCTTTGGTTGCTCTGCATCAATCTCCCAGGGATGAAAGTAAAAGCTATAAGGCTGTTGCTCTTCTTTTATAAATCGTTCGATTCGTTTTTTCGACATCCAATAAGGATATAAACGAAAGTAGCCACCCCCACCTATACCTGTATTAACGTCATTTTTACGAATCGTCGGAATTGGAATTTCAATTATCCCTTCTGGGCGTTGATACTTAAATCTTGGCCAATGCGGAACACCATACAAATCATGTTCAATTGGGTAAGTACTCGAACTATACTCAAAGCCTAACTCAACCAGTACTTGATAAATCCAGTCATTCTCATCTTTTACAGAAAAACTTGGTGCTCGATAACCTTTTATCTGTTGCCCTGAAATATCCTCTAATGCTTTTTTTGAACGTTCAACATCTTCACGAAATTGACCTTTCGTCATCCCGAGCGCTCGTTGATGTGAGTACCCATGACTGGCTAATTCATGGCCCTGAGCGACAATCTCCCTTATTAAATTAGGGCACTGTTCAGCCACCCACCCTAAAGTAAAAAACGTCGACTTAGCGTTATATTTATCAAACAGTTCAAGTAAACGATACGTATTGTGCTCGACCCTTAATTCATGCTCAGACCAATTATCTTGGCTGATAATATTTTCAAACGCAGAAACATGAAAGTAATCTTCGACATCTACTGTCATCGCATTGATCAATTTTTCTTTCATGGCTCATTAACGTCCTTTACCAAATAAGACAATCTCAACGGTTCTAATCAATATCAATAAATCAAGCATGAAACTGCGATGTTTTATGTAATACAAATCGTATTTTAACTTTTCTAGTGAATCTTCTTGTGTAGCACCGTATGGATACTTAAGCTGCGCCCAGCCGGTAAGACCAGGTTTTACATTATGCCGCTCATTGTAATACGGAAGGTTTTTAATCAGGTTCTGCACAAACTCTGGGCGTTCAGGTCTTGGCCCAACAAAGCCCATATCGCCTCGCATGACATTATAAATTTGCGGAAGTTCGTCAACGCGATATTTACGGATAAACTTGCCAATTCGTGTTGTTCTATCATCATTCTTTGCAGCCATTCTCGCGCCATCTTTCTCAGCATCGATGCGCATACTTCGAAACTTAATAATGTTAAAAGCTTGGCCATCAAGACCTACTCGTTCTTGATAGTAAAAAACCGGCGCCTTTAATCCTTCATCAAGCTTTATTAAAATCGCCGTAATTAACATGACAGGCCAAGTTAGCAGGAAAAGAACAAAAGCAATACTTGCATTAAAAACCCAATCGAGGGTGTTTCTTAAATGATTAGCTGAAGCAAAACCATTTGAATAAATCACCCAACTGGGATAGATAAGATTTACTGCAATTTGGCCAGTTTCGCGCTCAATAAAATCTAAAATTTCAGTAACTTCGATACCCCGTATTTTACAGGCGAACAACTCATCAACAGGCAAGTTGCAGCGCCTTTCATCGCTCGCTACAACGATTTCATCAATTTCATTATCCATCGCATAAACGACGAGTGAACCATCTAATTCGATGCGGTTCTCATTGACAATACCATCATCATCATCACCAGGCATGACAACAAAACCGTGCATTGAAAAACCTTGCCTGTCGACATCACGACGCATTCGCTTTTCTATTATTGAAGCGCGTTGTCCCGCACCCAGCACTAGAACTTTGCGCTTGTTAAATCCAAAAAAATCAATTTGATAGACAACATACCTAATAATACAAGCAACAAAGAAACTTAAAAGTGCTGCAATTGCCAATAATTCTATGGCTAATGCTTTTTCACCTAAAAATGGATTGAGTAAGGTAACGACGAAAAAGCCTATCGCTACTGATACCAACAAGCGTCTAACTATCCCCCTAAAACTTTCCCTAAGTTTTGAGTTATAGAGACCCAGTGCTAATGAAGAAAGCTGCACCATTAAAGAAAAAACAATCGCATAAACCACCAATAAGTTCTGAGGTACTTCGACATGCTCGGTGAAAAGAAAATATTTATTTAAATAACTGGTCAACATCAGCGCACCAGCAAAAAAAATAAACTCTATCAATACCAAAGATTTACTACCCGAAGATAGATCTCTATATTTTGGACTGGACATAAACCAAAAAGATCCTCAAAAACTCATCACTAACGTTGATTACTGTATAAAAAAACACGAACAAATGAAGGGTGTATTTTTTTATTAGGCTGGTGAATATATGTTACCAAGATTAACAGCTTTTTTACAGTCATTAAATATGTGCATATAGTACAAAAATAAAATACAATCTGGTAGCTTATAAAAAAACCGTCGTTTTAAAGAAGGTCAACACCATGGAAATACGTAATTTTGCACAATGTAAAGCACTATTGTTTTTAGTGATGGGTTATTTTTTGACGGGGTGCAGCTCACCAACCCTGCCACCTGCAACTATTCATCAATCAACAACGACCGATGTTGCTTCATACAAGTATTTAATTGGTGCGGGAGATACGGTCAATATCTTCGTGTGGCGAAACCCGGAAGTATCTGGCACATTTACAGTGCGCCCCGACGGTATGATTACCACATCCTTGGTTGAAGATATTCCTGTTTCAGGCAAAACGCCAACTGAACTGGCTCGCGAAATTGAAAAAATACTGGCTACCTATTTAAGAGATCCTGTCGTTACCGTTACCGTCAATAATTTTGTTGGCCCGTTTAGCGAACAGGTACGAATAGTTGGCGAAGCAGCAGAACCACAATCAATCAGTTATAAACAAAATATGACCTTACTTGATGTTATGATTGCGGTTGGTGGTTTAACTGAATTTGCTGACGGTAACGATGCAAAACTAGTACGTATCGAAAACGGAACGCAAAAACAATATGACATTTTCATCGAAGATTTACTTAAAAACGGCAAGATTGCTGCCAATGTCGATATTCTCCCAGGGGACATTATCGTGATTCCCGAAACGTGGTTTTAGCGCGTTTATTAGGATGAAAAACACTAAACCATCAGCCCTGTTATAGAGGTCAGGAATGCAAGAAATTTTCGAACAAGTGCTTGATTATTTAAAAGGCATTTGGATAAAGCGCCGTTTTATTATGATTGCCACATGGATTATATGCCCACTTGGCTACTATGCGGTTGCCCAACTAGAAGACATATACGAGTCAGAAGCTCGTGTTTACGTTGACACGCAATCATTGTTGCGCCCATTATTGAGAGGACTTACAGTAGAAAGCAACCCCGAAATTCAAGTGCGTTTAATGGTGCAAACTCTGCTCAGCAGACCAAACCTTGAACGGATCTCACGAATGACAGATCTCGATGTTCAAGCGAGCACTGCAGAAGACTATGAAGCAATTATAAAACGCCTAAAAAATGATATTAAAATCAGTAGAGCCGGACGAGAAAATATCTATACACTATCAATTTCTGACAAAGATCCTGAAATGGCGAAGAATATTGTCCAATCAGCGCTAACCGTTTTTATCGAAAATACACTTGGTGAATCTCGTAGTGAATCAGACAGTGCGCAAAAATTTCTTAATGATCAAATCAAAGAATACGAAAACCGACTTATCACCGCAGAAGCAAAACTCACGGATTTTAAACAAAAATATAACCATTTACTCGCAAATAGCAGTGGCGGTTTTTATAATGCTTTAAACTCTGAGAAGAAACGCTTAGAAGAAGCTCAATTAGCCTTAGCGGAAGTATCGACTCGCTTAAAGTCTGCTAAAGCGCAATTAGCTCTTGAACAACCTAGTGCTGATTTATCAGGTAGCAAAGTACAAACAAACAGCACGATTTCAACAGCTTATGACGATCGAATTTCACAGTTAGAGAGTAACTTAGACAGCTTGTTGCTTAGATATACTGAAAACCATCCTGATGTAAAGGAATTGAAGCGTCGTTTAGAAGAGTTAAATAAACAACGTGACGACGAAATTCAACAATACTATCAAACTTTGCAAGCTTCAAATGGAGACAAAAATACTGACTTCTCAGCCATAGAAAAGAGCCCTATTTATCAGGAGCTAAAGATACAAGTCAATCAGTATGAAAATGAAATGGCTTCTTTGAAAGTTAGAGTTGATAACTTTAAGAAAAATGTCGCTGAATTGGAAGGGCAAATTCATACATTACCAGAGATAGAAGCGCAGCTTGTTCAACTAACCCGTGGTTATGATATTACCAATCAGAAGCACCAGGAGCTGTTACAGCGCCGAGAAACCGCACAACTTGCTCAACAAGCTGATGAGACTACGGATAAAATTCGCTTTGATATTCTTGATCCCCCTAGGGCGGCAACAAAGCCTAGCGGACCACCTAGAATGCTATTTTTTATCGGCGTTACGGTATTAGGTGTAAGTGTCGGGGTTGCTTTATCATTACTATTTAGTCAGTTGAATCCGGTGGTTACCTCTGCTCGTCAATTATCACGAGCTACAAACTTACCCGTATTTGGCATTGTTTCTGCAACCGAGAACTTACAACTTAAAAAATGGCATCGCAGGAAAACCTGGGTGTTTATTTTATCTAATACCCTGATACTGGTATTATTAATTTGTTTTATGTCATATTTTTTATTTCCTGACTTGATTCAGGTGCCAATTAAGAGGATTTTTTAATTATGAGCACGATTGAAAAAGCTCTGGCAAAGCAAAAACAAAAACAAGCAGAAATGGCTTTGGAAGTAGAGCAAGTGCCTGAATCGGAGGGTGGTCATCAAGAGCTGGTAAGCCAGCAACCCAAAGCACAGGACAATACATTAGAGCCTAGAGAGCAAGTTCCATCCTCTTTTACCAAAAAACAGCTTCTAAATCTTGACACTATAGATTTAGAGCAACGCGGCTATTTAATAGATAACGGAGCTCGCAAGAGCATCAAGGATGAATTTAGGCAAATAAAACGAAAGTTACTCAATAACGCGTTCGGCAAGGGTGCTCGAACTTTAAAAAACCCAAACTTAATCATGGTTAGTAGCTCTAAACCAAATGAAGGAAAAACTTTTGTTTCAATCAACCTCGCCTTAAGTATCGCATTAGAGCAAGATAAAACAGTATTATTAGTGGATGCTGATGTTTTAAGACCTAGCATCAATCGAGAGCTAGGTGTTGAAACCAAAGACGGTTTAATTGAATATTTATTAGGTGAAAAGCAAGATATTAGAGATATTTTGTATAGTACCAATATCGATAAACTTAAGCTGATTCCCGCTGGTGAGCCACATCATTTATCGAATGAGTTATTAGCGAGTGATAGAATGGCATCACTGGCTGCTGAGCTAGCAACACGTTACCCTGATCGAATAGTCATATTTGATTGTCCACCACTGATTGGCGTTACGGAAACCCTAGTACTTGCTAACCTAATGGGGCAAGCCTTAGTGGTAGTGGAAGAGTCAAAATCAAAGCTAGCAGACGTTCAAGCAGCGACTGCTGCATTGAATGAAGATATGGCTGTTGGTTTAATCATGAATAAAGCAATCAGATCTCACAAGGATATGTATGGCTATTACGGCTATGGATACGGTGCGAACTAGCACAATAGCAATAACATCGCTGTTATTGATTTCATCCAATGTAAGTGCTGGTGATTGGCAATTTACACCCTCGATATTACTGGATGAGGTTTATACTGATAATGTTAGTCGCCTTGAATCAAATAAGCAGTCAGCTCTAGTCAACCAATTAAGTGTAGACTTAGACGCTGGTTATGCTTCTCAGAACCTAAACTTTTCATTAAATTCTAGCAGTACTTATGCCAGTTATAGCCATGACCACGATATAGATAATGACTATCATTCTTTACGGTCTGAACTCAGTTATCTACTTTGGCCAAATGGTATAGCATTTGAGACTAATGCCTCGGTTGCAAATGTTTCTCGAAATGGCGCACGTAATGCGTTGGCAGACTTAGTTAGCGCAGATACAACTCAAATATTCACCATTAATAGTGGTTTAATGTACCGAGTTAACAATAGCGATTTTTTTTTCGATGGTAGTGTAAATTATACCGAAACACAAAGTGATGACGATATAGGTGAGCGAAATGGTATCAATGCCGTACTAGCGTCAAGTAGTGGTTCAGGAGCAAGAAGCGTTTTCTGGGATATTTCAGGAAGATTACAAGATTTATCCAATAATGGTGTTGACCGCGAGTTTTACAATATTGAAGTCAAACTAGGCCTGATCACAGATTATAAACTAAACCCTTTTCTACGCTATTATGATGAAGACAACCAAGGGGGCTTTGCAGCTCAAGCAAGCCTAGAATCAAACGCTTATGGTATAGGGTTAAGATGGCTAATCACTCCAAGATTTTACCTTGATCTTTCGTATAATAAGCCAATTGATGATGGTCAAACAGATCTTGAAGGCAATGCTTTAGATAGCTATGCCGATGTAGCAATAGGCTGGCAGCCGACCATTAGAACCAAGCTTCAAGCTGGTTACTCTCAACGGTTTTATGGTGATAGCTATCGGTTTAATTTTACGCATAAAAACCGCAGATTAGCCAATACCATTACCTATAATGAGACGGTACAAGCATTTACACGAAATAATTTTGAACAAGTACTTTTGGGCAATTATTATTGTCCTATTACCGAATCAACTTCCTTCGATGGATGCTATTTAACGAATGATAGCAATATTGATTTGGATAACTTTCGATTGGTCCGCATCAATGACTTTAACCTCGTAGAGGATCAAGATTATTCATTAAATAAAACCTTAAATTGGAGCTCAACACTTGCTTTACCAAGAACAACTTTTACCTTGTCTCTTGGAGGAAATGAAAGAGAAAGTTTAACTACACGGCTAAAAAATTCTAATAAAAATGCAAGCTTCCAAGCTAATAGAAAATTATCTCCTAATTCATCTGTTAACCTTTCCGCCACTTGGACAAGAACAAAGTTTGAAGGAAATAATAACTCGTTTCGTCAAGATGATTACAAACAATTTCAACTAGAATATCAACGAAAGCTAAACGAAGAGCTTTCGACAAAGGTTACACTTAGCCATTTAACGAGAAAGTCAGAACAGCTTTTATTTACTTATGACGAAAATAGATTGACGCTTAGCGTATCTAAAGGTTTTTAATTCTATGTATGAAACTTACTATGGCTTTAAAGAAAAGCCCTTTCAACTAAGCCCTGACCCTCGGTTTTTCTTTGCTTCCTCTCACCATCAAAGAGCGATGTCATACCTGCAATATGGTCTTGATCAAGGTGAAGGCTTTATCGTTGTTACCGGTCCGATAGGTACAGGAAAAACCACCATTGCGAGAAACTTATTAAATAATATCTCTGACAATAGTATCGTAGCAGCGCAGTTGGTCACCACAAAATTGAGCCCAACCGAGCTTTTAGAGCTGGTTGTCTCTGAGTTTAATATAAAAGCAAAAGGTGATAGTAAAGCCGACTTATTACAGGCTATAGAAGAGTTTTTAATTCATTTGAACCAGCAAGGAAAGCGCGCCTTATTAATTGTTGATGAAGCACAAAACTTACCATCTGAAACCGTCGAAGAATTGAGAATGCTGTCTAACTTTCAGCTAGATAATAAGCCCTTGATTCAAAGCTTTTTATTGGGCCAAGAAGAACTAAAACCCATTATTCAAGCCCCTGATATGGAGCAGTTTAGACAACGTATTATCGCCTCTGCCCACCTAAAACCATTATCGGTTGAAGAAGTAAAGGAATATATTAATCATCGCGTTCAACAAGCTGGGTGTAAAAAAGAAACATTGTTTAGTGAAGAAGCGTTTAGTCTCATTCATGACAAGACGCTCGGCGTTCCTCGTAAGATTAATATATTTGTCGACCGCATCCTATTGTTTGGGTTTCTCGAAGAACTTGAACAAATAGATGGTGAAGCCATTAATACCGTTGCAGAAGAAATGGAAGTTGAATTAACTGGCTCTTTATCCAACGAGCAACAACAATCAACCGAACATCAAGTGGTTGTTAATTCTTCAGAAAAAGTAGAGCATATTAAAGATGTCTTGAGAGAAGTAGAGGAAATCCTTGAAACTTCAATTAAGCAAAAAATAAAAATGGCCCGATATGTTGATAAGTTACTCAAACATAAAAGCCGATTATATGCCGAGAAAAATACTGATCTAGACTAGCTCCTTTCGTTTCATATCAAATTATTGACAGCAACCTTAGCAACGGTTGCTGTCTGCTACCTCTACTCTACGTTAATAGATAAGCTGTATTTTTCAATTAAAGAATACAATGTTGGTCTAGTCACACCAAGAAGTTCTGCGGTTTTTGACATATTGCCATCCGCAAGCGCGTATGCTTTCTGGATAGCTAAAGACTCCGCTTCCTCACGAACTTGCCGCAAGTTTAACGATAACTCTAAGCTCTGGTCTACATGGTCAAAAAAGCCTAAATCCATAGCGGTCACTTGAGTACCTATCGCCATGATCACTGAGCTTTTAACTTTATTTTGTAGCTCGCGAATATTACCTGGCCAGCGGTGATTTTTTATTGCACTTAATGCATCATCAGAAAACCCTTTAATATTTCGTTTATAATCCGCTGCATATCGTTGTAAAAAATATTGAGCGAGAATTAACACATCCTCATCTCTATCTCTTAGCGGCGGAATATTTAGGGTTATTTCGCTCACTCGATAAAATAAATCTTCCCGAAACGTTTTTTCAGCAACCATTTCTTCAAGGTTTTGGTTAGTTGCACAAACTACGCGAACATCAACAGAAATTTCTTGTCGACCGCCCAAACGTTCAATTTTCTTCTCCTGTAAGAACCTTAGCAACTTTGCTTGCAAATTAAATGGCATATCACCAATTTCATCAAGGAATAAGGTTCCCCCTTCAGCACATTCTATTTTACCTTTAGTCGTTCTATGGGCGCCAGTAAAGGCACCTTTTTCAAACCCAAATAGCTCACTTTCTAATAAGTTTTCTGGAATAGACGCGCAATTTATGGCAATAAAAGGCTTTTTCTTACGATCACTCGCTAAATGTACTGCATTAGCGGTCACTTCTTTACCAGTGCCACTCTCCCCCAACAGCAAGGCGGTAATTTCTGTTGGTGCAATTCGCTTAACCATAGTACGTAAGCGCTCGATTGATTCACTATTGCCAATAATACCAATGTCACTACCAGCGACGGCACGCATTTTACGGTTTTCTTCTTCTAAAGTAGCCATTGCAAACGCGCGAGATACAATAACATTAATAACATCTGAATCGATTGGCTTTTGATAGAAGTCATACGCGCCAGCGGCAATTGCTTTTAGAGCGTTTGTTCTATCATCATTACCAGTTATTACTATCACTTTTGTATGAGGGGCGATAGATAGGATTTCTTCGAGTGCAGCTAACCCTTCTGACGCATTGGTTTCGTCAGGGGGTAAGCCCAAATCTAAGGTAACGACTTTAGGTTCAAAACGACGAACCGCTGCGATAGCGCTTTCCCTATCGGCAGCTAGCACCGCATCATAATCAGATAAACTCCACTTAAGTTGCTTTTGAATGCCCTTGTCATCATCAATGATCAACAACTTTTCCATTGTACGCCCTTTATGTTAAATGCTTATTTGTTTTAGCCGAAAACTGGCTTAATTGGCAACTCGATATGAAACGTTGTGCCTTTATTAATTTCACTTTGAACTGTTAAAATACCAGCATTGCTTTCAATAAACTGTCTTGCTTCATAAACTCCAATTCCCATACCGGCATTACCTTTAGTGGTATCAAAAGGTTTAAACAGCCGCTGTCTAATAAAGTCAGCAGTCATACCGCAACCATTATCACTAATCTCTATAATAATGTCTTTATCTTCTTGTACAAGTGATACTTTTACCCAACCATCATCTGCAGTCGCTTCTTGCGCATTCTGAATCAGATGATTAAGTACCGAATGTAGGGTCTCTTCATCAATCGCTAGTTCACAATGCTCTGCTTTAACAATTTCGACGCTTGGTCGATTAATATTTCTTTGCGTAACGACTTTCTCTATAACACCTTCTATTGCAACCACGGAAGATTTAGATTGTGCTGCTTGTTTGTTACGTAATTGGGATAACACTTTCTCCAAACGCTCTGTAGCTGATTCTACTGTTTCAAAGACATCGTCAATAAATGCGGGATTATCACGATGCTTTTCTGCGTTTTTATTGATTAAGGCTAATTGTGCCTGAATATTTTTTAAGTCATGAACTAAGAAAGCAGACATGCGATTAAATGCATCAAACTGCTTAGATTCAGCTAATTTATCGTTAGCTTCGTGCAAAGAAATAAAGTTACCTAACTGCTTAGAAATGGCAAAAAATAGGTCTCTGTCCTCCCAATTTAGGCGTTTAATCTCCTTGTTTTGCCCTAAGATAAAAAAACCATAAAACGCTTTACCGATAAAGATAGGGATAACAAAACGAATACTATGGCTAAAACATAACTCAACATCAATATTAAGGTCTTCATATAAGCTTGGCGTACGCTGATATTCTTTAATATCAATAATCCAGCCCTTTTCCTTACAGAAACGACTAAACATCGATAATTGCGTTTTAATCGCTTTATCGACGTCAACCCCCTCATTGTATAGGGTGTTAAAGTTATTATCCGTGACTTTTTTAATCAGTGCGCCATGATGGGTGTGTAGTGACGACATCATGATCTGAGTTGCCATCTGATAGTAATTGTCCGCACGGCTCGTTTCTATTTTTTCAAGCAAACTTAACCATTCATCACGATATTCATATTTATTGGCAAAAAAGTTTTTAGCGATAAATACTTTAACTTTGCGACGCAAAGATTCTGTAATGAGAAGCACGGCTAAGACAATGCCACTCAAAATTAAAAAACCAACACTAACAAAGCCACCCCACTGGCCACCCAAATAGTTAATCACATAACCTGCAAACGCCATTACCAGCAAATACAAGCCGGCAATCATTAGCATAGAGCTATAGAACACCACATGACGAGAAACAAATATTCGAACAGAGCCATTGCGAATACGTCGAGTGCTGACCAGCAATAGAGGTAAAATGAAGACAGCAATAAACCCTCGGCTATACCAAAAATCAAAATCAATTGCCTTAACCATTGTAGCCTGAGCATAAAGCACAAAATCAAATACTGACATGCTTGCCAATGCAATGATTAAAGGCCATATAGCCCAGCGAACTTGCTCAGTAGCACTGCGAAACAATTGCTCTAACAAGACTAATGTCCATAAGTTAAGCGCAATAAACAGCAAGAATAGGTTGTCATAAGCATAACCTTGATAAAATGTCGCGTACCAACTTGCCGCCATTAGGGCAGTCCATATAACGAGATATCGTCTAATAAATGAATTTTTTATCAATGATTTAAATGAGCGAAACTCAACATTGCACAACAATACTAAAATGGCCCAACTGGCAATTCTAATGCCGTCAACTAACATGACATACATTAGGCTAAATCCCAATTGAATTTGTGCAGACGCTAGTCCATAGGAAAATGTTGAAATCAATGCACAAAAAAGAATCCACTTGGCAAGAATCGTTTTATTTCGTGCAGCAAAAATTAAAAACGAAAAAGATAGAAAGCCAAGTGCGGCTAAAAGGTATCCAAAAATCCCTACTGAAAACATGATGGTAAGTCGATAATCTTTTGATATTATTCACTTTCTCATGTAAGGGCAGCCACGTCAACAATGACTTTCGACTAAAGTCTTATCAAACTTGTTCTGGCTCTTGTTCTGGATAGGACTTAGATCATAATAGAATCGTTCAGGTTTTGAATTTTAAGGGACAGTTACACGACTAGTTTTGCGGCTGCCGCTCTTCATCATCGTGTGAGCGACTTAGTGCCTTCTTTAAAAGGTGAGGAAGTAATAATCGCATAGGCATTCTTAAATAATGCCCTCTAATGTACAAAATGAAATGACAACTAAGGTTACTTAGTGAATTGTCTAATCGAATTGGGGTCAGTAACGCTTTTGAAAAAACCGCTATCATAAACTTCTTTTTCATAGGGTTAATTTTTATGCCGTTGAGCTGATGTTTTACATCAGAAGTGAGCACCAAATTAAAATGTTGAGATAGTAGCTCTAAAGTAAAAAGCACTAGAACTTCAACACCTACCTGTTTAGACCTTGCTATTAACCTCAACAGAAAGTCTTCTTCTATATCACTATATTCTAAAATCAACAAATGTATATCGGTAAGATCTCGAAAGCCTTTTATAAACTCACTTTCCATCATTAAATGCACAATACAATGCAATGTTAACTCAACTGGCGAGAGGCTTTTATTCTCTTCGTTTACCGCATTTTTTATATCACTCTCATCAAACGAATAACGAGCTGTTAAAGGTAAGAGGTTGTGATGCAAGTCAATTGTAGAACCTCTCGTTTGATGGGTTAACGGCGGAATTTCATGCATCCATTGGCGATAGTAACGCTGGTCATAATCACTTAACTTACCTGGTTTCCAACCATGCCAGTGAAGAATCTGTTCAACTTTGTCAATATGTTGCTTTTCAACGTAAAGATCGATATCTGAAAACACTCGCCCTTTACTTACCATCAAATCATTATTTAAATAAGCTGTGCCTTTTAAATAACATGGCTTTACATTAGCCATTTTTAGGGCTTTTTCGATTTTCTCCATTTCAATAAAGATATCTTTCTTGTGCGCTTGAAAATAAAGCTCTGCAGAAGAGAAGTGCCAACGTAGCGAAGATGGAATAAAATTAGCTAGATTCTTACTTTTTAATAATGCATAAAGACGTGCAACAAAATAATGCCCATAGCATTCATGCACTAATTGACTCCATTGAACCAAAGAATACTTTTTAACGCTTTCTATATTGTTATAGGTATTCAATAACATTAACTAAGGCTCTCAAGTAGCAACTGCTCGAACTGAGTAATAGCATGTTGTAAATCACCATCATAGACAAAATTATAACAATCAGCGCCGTCTAATCCTTTAGCTAACGCATCAAATCCCAGCTTCCCTAAAATCGGGTAATTAAACGATTGATTGGCCAATTCTAAAAATGCCCGAGGTTTAGTGACCGGCTCTAATGTTTCTTGAGTACCCTCTTTATACTTTGGAAAGATAACATACCTAATGTCAGCACTGTCATCAAATCGTTCAATGCTGTCTCGCGGTGGTTGAAAATGAGATACCGTCCCTTTTACCGTATCTTTTACAGTATGAGAGCTAAATGTTTGAGGCGCTGCTTCTTTGATAATATCAATTGAACGGTTCTTTAAACTAATGGGCCGCGGATTTGACAAGACTTGGCTGGAACTTAAATCAATTAAGGTTAATTCATCAGAAAGTAAACGCCAGCCACCAAGTAAAACTAACGCGGCACATAATGTACTTTTACCCGCTCCTGGCATACCGGGCATGACAATGGCAACACCATTTTTTTCAACCACTGCCGCATGAATAATTAAGCAATGATGAAAGTGTTGGCTAACACACCAGTTAAGACCCCACTCGACTAAAGGTAGCGTTTGTGCTTTCGGTAAAGATAGAAATGGCGTCAAGCCACTCATCTTAAAATCTACTTTAGGTCGCCAGTAACGCCTTAACCTAGAAGGGGAAGTTACCGACACATTAAAATCAATGACATCATCGTCATTTATTAAATTGGCGAATTGATAAAGATGAAACAAATCACTGGTGAAGGGGCTGCCTTTATCAAGTTTAATCTTGCTAGTAAATCGCCCCGTCTTAAAGGCAATACCCTGATCAGTCACCTGATGGTTAAATTGTGCTAAGCCAAGTTCACTAAGTGTCACTTATTATTCCATGCAAATGATATTGGCATCCATCAGTTTATCTAAGGCGTCAGAAAAACGTTCCTTGTCTATATCAAACGCTTGACTAAACGCTTGATAGAGCTGTTCGATAGAAAATTTATTGCCAATATGGAGTTGTTCAGATAAGTGTTCAAAGATAAAGAAAAGCTCACCAGAGAGCAAGTAGGTCATCTTATCTTTTTCGACTAAGACAACCATTTGCTCTTGATGACGATATTGACAAATTTCGGTATTGATTGAGAGATATGACAACGCTATAAACTATAAGCTGATGTTATTCTGCCAAACTTGAGAACCGCTTCCATCAGCCATACCGACAAAAAATGAAGCATATTCAGTCGTGCTTAATATTGCTGAATCACCAATAGTCACGCCGTTTCTCATGTATCGATAGCTAGCATTAGCTGTAGTACTTAGCGAAAATGCCGAGCGTCGTGGTTGCAGATGAGTTAATTCATATAGTAAATATAAACCAATAACATCGGTTGGTGAAATGTAATTTATCATCCAAGGATCAGGCTTAGCACCACCTCCGCCACCGGCAATAAACGCAGCATTTAAGTAGCTAGCCGCCGCGTGTGAGGTAATATCTTTGGCCGAGTTTTTTCCCTGTATCATACCATCAAGAACTTGCTCAAAAGAAAAGCCAATACCACTTGAATAATCGATATTATCAACGATTGCTCCGTTCTCGACGCGACAAATAACACATCCTGACATTTTACTCGTTGAAAAAATGGATGAAAACGGTGTGCTTGGTGAAACACCTGTCATGTTCCAAGCAGAATTCGTGATCTGACCACTGTTATTTTTCCAGTTACCTGGGCTCCAACCATTACAGGCTGCTGAATCGAAAGTTTCAATAGAGGTACCCACAGTTGCTGACATAAAGCCAGAAATAGAACATGTACCAGCGAAAGTAGGTCGATTCGCTAATAGAAGTAGCGCTGGAGACGATTTTAATAACCTACGACGCGTATTGCTGCGCGACGCTGGAGAAGAATCCTGCTTATCCATTTCACGTTGTTGTGAATTATTACTTTCCATTAAAACTACCTCAAATGCTTCTTTTGCTACGACTGTGGCTTGGTAAAAACGATTATAGCACCAAAATGCAATAACTGTTCCAAAATGCCAACCCCTTAATCTAGTTAACTTTGTAAAGCGTCTATAAAGGGGATGCTCTCTAAGTTGTAAAATTTATCGACACTTCTTTGTACAATTATATCACTTTATCGATTATTTTGAATCCTTCGTAAAAATTAACGTAAGCATAGGTACCAATAAAAAACTTGATAATGCTGAAACAATTAATCCAGAAATAATCACTACCCCAAGAGGTTGCCATAGGCTGCCCGCAAACAATGTTAACGGTAATAACCCACCAACTGTGGTAATTGTGGTTAATAATATTGGTGTGAAGCGAATAGCACTTGCGGTCATGACCGCATCCAGTTTTTCAAAACCCACTTTCATGTTTAAGTTGGCGGTATCGATTAATATTATTGCGTTGTTAACAACAATGCCAAATAAACTAATCAAGCCGATAAACGCCATCATCGAAAAAGATAAGTTAAAAATATACAACCCTAATACTGATCCTGCGATCGCAAACGGAATCGAAGTAAATATAATTAAAGGCTGCAAAAACGATTTAAACTGCAATACGAGTACAGCGAATATACCAACAGCAGTGATGATCATTATTTGTGATAATCCAGCAAATGACTCCTGACGTGATTCTTCTTCACCGCCCAAGACATAATACATGCCGTTCGGCATTGGATAACTATCTAAATATTCAACAATTTCAGTGGTTAACTCATTTATCGAATAACCTTTGGCAACATCCGCTGAGACTTTTGCCATTCTCAATTTTTGATAGTGTGAGAAACTCGCATCACCTTTGGTGAGTTTTTTATCAACGATATGGCTCAAAGGAATGGGCTGGCCAGCCTCATTATGAAGAGTGATATCATCTAGCCCTTCTAACGTTGGCATTTTACTGCGCACTAAAATTGGATAACTTTCACCGTTACTGTCTTTAAAGTGACCAACGTTAGTTCCTGATAATAATGTCTGTAATGTGAGGTCAAGTTGACGAATGTCAACTTTGGTTAATCCAGCCTTATCATAATCAATGGCGATGGTTAGCTCAGTATTAGGCTCACCAATAGGGTTATCTATATTAACAACACCTGCTAATTGGTGATACTTAGTTGCTAAATCTTTTGCTACTTTTTCTAAATCGCTGAGTGACTCACTTAACAACCTGACCGTTATGGGTTTATCGGTAACCGGCCCTTGGGTAAACTCTTTGACATTGATTTTAGCCTCTGGCCAATGTTGGTATTGCTGACGCAGATTATCAACTAACTGTTGTTGTTGATGTTCATTAAACTCCGTTAACACCACAAGTACTTGACCAAAGTTAGTTAAACCGCGTTTTGGAATTTCATTGTAGTAAATTCTTGGATTAGAATTACCGACATTTAAAGCGACTTTACTTACCAGCGAATGCTGCTTAACAGCTTGAGCAACAGCGTCCATAACACTTTTTGTGTGCATTAATGTTGAGTTTGGCGGCGTTTCAACGTCGATAAGCAACATTGGTTTTTCAGCTTTTGGAAATAAACTAACACCAACTTGCGGTAACAAAGACAATAACCCTAATAAAAAGATGATCGCAACCACAATGACGAGAAATTTTACTCGTAACAATTTATGCAAAGCTGGCGCGTAATATTTTTCAGCAAATACACTAACATAATGCTGTAACATCTTAATATTAGATGGCTTTTTGGTGAAAAATCGACTGGCCAGCATTGGCGTCAAGGTTAACGCAATAATCAAGGATGCCAATAAAACCAACACCACAGTGATCGGCATCGAACGAACAAAATCCCCCGTATTACTGGCTAACATCAACATAGGTAAAAATGCCAACATGGTGGTTACAGTGCCACTGGTGATTGCCATACCAACTCTACTCGCACCAGAAATAGCGGCATCTTTTAAGGCTGGGAATCGTTGTCGTTCACGGTGAATACTTTCCGTGACAACAATGGCATTATCAACAAGTAAACCTAGAGCGATTATCAAGCCAACGATCGACATTTGCTGTAAACCAAAGCCTAAGAAATCCAACCAGCCCATGGCGATTAAAAAGGACAACGGAACCGCAGTGATGACCACAATAGATTCACGTAAGCCTAAAAACGCTAACGCGACTAAACCGACAATAATTAACCCTTGCCATAGATTGACAAAAAAACCATTAACTCGACTCTCTACACTGTCGGCTTGTTTAAACAGTGTTTCCATTTTAATGGTATCAGGTAGTGTCTTTTGAAAGCGTTTTAGTTCTGCATCGATACTATTAGTTAAATCAAAAATATTGGTGCCCGCTCTTTGTTGCGCGGTGATAAAAATAACGGGCTTATCATTGTAGTATGCTAAGTAATTGGGTTTCTGATCACCAAACTCGATTGTTGCCACATCTTTTAAACGCAAAGCAAAATCTTGGTTAGATTGAATGATCGTTTCCTCTAATTGGGCGAAATTAGTAAAATTACCGCTACCTTTTACATTAAATCGGCGAGTGCTTGCATCAACAAAACCTGGCGTTATGTTTAATGATCGCCCTTCTAACACTTTGCTTATTTGAGCAATGGAAATATTGTGATGCTTTAGTAGAGATAAGTTGAGGTTAATCGCCACGACTTGTTGCGGATACCCCCAAATATCTGCTTTTTGCACGCCAGATAAAGCTTCAAGCCTTTTTTCGAGCTGCTTGGCATAAAACTCCATGACCTTATAGTTTGCTGGCTCATTCCAAAGCGCTATTTGAGTAATCGCGACACTTGTCGGTGTTGCTTTTAATACCAGTAAATCTTGTACCCCTTTAGGGAGCTTATGTTCAATTGAAGCAATCGCGTTTTTGACTTCATTGTAGGAAGCGACCGGATCTACACCATATAAAAAAGTGACTTCAATTTTGACACCATCATTATTTATCGTAGCTTCTACTTTTTTTATGTTTTCAATGATTTCTAATTCTTTCTCAATTTCATCAACAACTAGGGTTTCAATATCTGAAGGTGAAGCACCTGGGTAAATAACTTCAATGATGGTGATCGGTAAATCAAATTGTGGGTCTTCAGAGCGCGGCATGGTGAAATACGATACCAACCCCACAAGAACCATGAGAACAACAATTGTAATAGTGAACTGGGCATTATTAACCGAGAGCTTAGGTAGATTCATAGTAACTACTTACCTAACTGTATATGCTGCCAACCTTGCGTAATGATGCGCAGAGAGTTTGACGAGTCATCGGCGAGTAAAAAAATAAAATCATTGGTCATTTTATAAATATCAAATGCTTGATGTTTTATTTCACTACCTTGCTGCACTAAAAGTACCGCTTGCCCTTGGTCATTTACTGAAACCAGCGATGAAAAAGGTACTTTGTAAACCAGATTATCATTGGTGAAATCAATAACCACCTTGGCTAGTTGCCCGGCGATAACCCCACCTCGTCCAATCAAATTGGGAATGAGTACATCAATCGTAAATAAATGACCGTCGGTATTGGCTATTGCTGGTATTCTATTCACTCGCCCTTCAATGACACCAATATTATCAAGGGTAACTCTTACTTTTTGTCCTATTCTCGCCTGGCTAACTTCCGCTCCAGTCAGCGCAACTTTTATTACCAGGTTATTATCAAGCTCGGCAACTTTTAACGCTTCAACTCCGGGTGACTGTAATTCACCTAACTCAGTTTGTCTTGCCAGCACAACACCATTAAATGGTGCTTTAATCTGCGCCTTTTCTAAATTGTATGAAGCTATTCTAAACTCAGCTCTGGTTGTTTCTACGTTTGTTCTTGCCGCATCGAGATCCTGCTTCGAGCTTAACGAACTCGCCAAGAGCTTTTTGACTCGATTTACCTCACGTTTAGCTTGTAGTAATTTTGCGTACGTTGCATTTTTCTTTTCGATCAGCTCTTCGGTATCAAGCGAGGCGAGTATTTGGTCTTTATTAAAACTATCACCTTCATCAACTGACAACTGAGTTAAGTAACCTACGCTTTTAAATGACAAACTTACCGTTCTTTTAAAGTCAAGACGACCCGTTCGTTCAATTGAGTCCAAAAACGGTTCAGCAACAATCTGCTCAGCAGTAAAATTTTGTTGGCCAAAGGCAACAGATGACCAAGTGAAAAGAGATAACGTGAGTAGTATTTTATAAAAGTGCATAAGTAAGGTTTCTTTCGTACCCAAGTAATTGTTTTTACTATAGTGGATACTTTAGTCTTGCGATAACCTAATGTACACCTTTTTCCCGTTCAGTTAACAAAAGTAAGCCGTAAATATTGACCAAAAAGTATACTGAGCATTATTAAAATTATTCCTGCATCCTAGGGTCTGTTGATCTTTGTTTACTTTTTCTTCAATTGGCAAATTTTGATAGTAGCAAAGCAGTGTGAGGGACGTTTGGTTATTCCAAATGAGCAAATGCTAATGCCGCTAGTATTAATAATTGCCATTGCCCCTTTCGTTAAGGTCTTAGGGCTGAAGCTAAATTTTTAAACAAAGATCAACAGACCCTAGACAAAGTCGATAAGACACTTTAAGATCGCCGCGCTTGCAGAAGACTATTGAAAGTCCCTTTGCCGTAAGCGCTTAATGTAGATTTAACCACCCGTAGCTCAGCTGGATAGAGCGCACCCCTCCGGAGGGTGAGGCCGCAGGTTCGACTCCTGCCGGGTGGGCCATAAAAATTTTGCAACTAGTATGCTTATAACAGAATAAACAGCGGTTCACTTGTTTAGACATCTAACTTCACATACATTAGTGCTTCACTATTAACGCCATAATTATTATGAATAAACCTCTTCCTCAAAATCACTTATGCACCCTGACGCTTTTAGGTAACTTAGTCGCTAAACCTGACATACGCTATCAAGCCAATCCGGTAGTACCAATAGCTGAGTTTGTTATTGCAACCCATACCGAATGGTTTGACAAAACCACTCAGCAAAAAAAGCAATGGACCAGTTATCACACGATAAAAATGATAGGTGATGTGGTTGAGCGTACCTTGTTGTATGCCGAGAAAGGAGATGTAGTTTTAATTCAAGGTCATCTCGTCAATAGTAAGAAGTCTCATCGCCAGATAGTTCACGCCACCTACGCGCACACCTATCCTAAAGGGTACACACATTCTATCAATCAATTGCAGTGCAGTGGTAAGCTAGTTAGCGACATAAAACTTGTCACTACACAAAGCAATAAGTTGCTAGCAGAGTTTTTATTAGCTATAGATTACTATGTGTATTCGCCGATCACTCATGAACTTAGAAGGATAGAATTGGAGCGACCAGTGCATTGTTGGGGCAGTCTCGCGAGCTACATACATGAGCACGGTCGAATCGGACAAGAAATAATAGTTGACGGAAAACTAAGCTATCTCAATAATGAAAGTAAATCGCAACTAATTGAATCAAAGCAGATTATTTTACAAAAATCTTAATGAATAGCCTAACAACTGGCTTTATGAGCCACATTAGCCCCTCTATCATTTGGCTCGTCAGTAAAGCGAGTCTGTTGCTAGTGCTATTATTTTGTTCAGAGTGTTTTGCTCAAAGTCAGTTGCAGCCAATTATCGAATTAAGTCAGGCGAATGTTGATAGTAAGCAGTGGCTCAATACTATCGCTACTCGAAAAAGAGACCAACATTTTTATTTATATAGTAAAAATGGTCATATAACCGAGCTCGAAAGCGATAACGCGTTAAAGCAGTCATTATTAGTAGTTCCTGACTTTTACCCAGAGATGATCTCGCTTCAAGCGCTCGCATTGCATCCCAATTTTGCGCTAAGCCAGCAACAAGGCTACCAAACCTTCTATACCGCGCATATTGAGCCACAAGCTCCTCAATTGCGTCATAGTCGACTAACCGACAAAACCTTAAATAGTGAATTTCGGAATGATATCGTCATTGTAGAATGGCAATTAAGCTCAGCGAATGCTTCTCGTGTTGATGACAGCAAAAAAAGGGAAGTTATTCGAATAGCTACCAATCGTGATGACAATGTCGTCCATCAAATCGGTTTTAATCCTTATATTAAGTCCTGGCATGAGAATTTTGGTTTCTTATTCATTGCTTTATCCAGCGAAGGTAATAGCTCCTCACCATTACATTCGGGGGCAATATTACGAATAAACCCCAAGCCATTTGGTTTGCGCCAATACACCGCTCCCAATAGTAACCCATTTATTGGTGATGAAAATCTAACGGATGAGATGCTAGCTTTTGGCCTTGGAGATGTTACTTCAATACATTGGCTTAAGCGTCATCAACACCAATTATTAGTCAGTCATACAAAACAAAGCCAACAGATTAGTCGAGTAAATTTTGGTGACAATTTGCTCGAAACAACGCCGAAATCATCCTACGCTCTGCCATCAGATGAACAGCTAAATAGTAAAGCGATATTGATTTACCGAGGCAGCCAGTTCAAGGATTTGCGCAACAAATTACTGTTGTTTATCAAAAAAACAAACACTTGGTATGTTAAAGCGTTAAATAGTCAAGCACTGACGACCACTGACGATGTCGATTATTTATCTACAATCGCAGCTAATTTGTCAGAGCCATTTACTGTATTCACCGACCCTCATGATGAATTATTGTTACTTAACCAAAAAGATAAGATCATTTATCAGTTCAATCAAACTGCATCGACGAAGCAAGCAACGTCCGCTGACAAGCGGAGCACAGCAGTTGAAGTCAAAAGTGATAATAGGCCAATCGTTATCACTAGTGCAGTGTTAATAATCTTGGCCTTGACTGCTGTATTCCTAGTCCGTAAGCGTTCACGATTCTCCACTGTTAACGGTTTTTTAAATAAAAACTATGTCAAAGCTGAACTAGATGAGAGCACAGAAACGTTATTGCTCTTTCATCGACATGAAACTAAGCCTTCGTGTAAGATAAAACTTGCTGATATCAAAACCTTTAGTTTGTTACTTAATGATCGCAAGCTACTCAGCATAGAGAAAGACAATAGCGGTTACGATATCGAAAAAGAAAAACAGCTACACACTCAACTGAATGCTGAAAAACGCATCAAAATGATTGATGAACGTGTTAGAAAACTCGAATTGTTTATCGAAGCCATTGATGGGATAACGGCCATTATCGAGTTATACTTGCGCCAAGGAAATCATCGTTTTACCAAGTTAAAATTTGGAAATGTCATTGATGAGATCACTAACTGGTTATGGATAGTCGGACAAACAATTGCTCCACAGCATACCAAGCAACGCCCCATCAAAGCACCAATACCACCAATTCCAACCGTTACTCGTCAGGAAAAGCCATCCAAGTCGCCGAGCAATGATGTAAAACCCAATAATACGGTTGCTTCATCACAGCCAGCTAAAGCAGAAAAGTTAGAAGACAACAATATTAAACTTACAGATACACGCCTGATCGATGCACTCGATAAACTGGCAAAACTCAAAGCTCAAGGATTTTTAACTGAGCAAGAATTTGATCTAGCCAAAGCAAGGGTGTTAAGAGATCTCAGTCTGCACAATGAGTAGTTCTTATAAATCAATTATAAGCACAACGATTTTAGCGCTTATATTACTCTGTTTACCTATCGCGCTTTCACAGATGTTCGATCAAAGTACTATTGATCGTTTTGTCAGTGCTTACACACCTCAAACTTTAAATGAAATAGTCTTTTTTCTAATTGTTTTTAGTCTACTAGGGACTCTTGGACTGCCAAGACAAGTCACTGCGTTTACCTTTGGCTACCTTTTTGGTGTAATTAGCGGGACAATCACTGCGACCATCATCGCATCAATCGCGTTAAGCTTAACCTATTTATTGTCACGTTTTTTTTGTCGACCGATGGTAAAATCACGCTTTCCCGTTGCCTTAACCAAAATACAGCACTTTTTCGAACATGATATCTTTCTTAAGGCGGTTATCATTAGGTTAATACCAGCCGGCTCTAATTTTTTTACCAATGTTTTAGCGGGCAGTGCCAAAGCACCTTTCTTACTATATTTATCCGGCAGTGCCTTGGGGTTTATTCCACAAATGGCCTTGTTTTGCTTGTTAGGGGCTGGCATCAGAGTCGGTGACGACACGCAACTGATAATAACCATCGGCTTGATACTAACGTCAGGAGCTTTAATTGGTTACTTAATTAAAAAAACCGGTTATCGCTTACCGATCATTCGCAAGTAAACAAAGATAAACAGACCCTAGTTCACATTAAAGATTTAACTAACCTTAGGTTTGCATAAGATATAGGCGTTGGTGATGCCTTTCTTATACAGCGCTGAGGGTAACGAAATTAATCAGTGCTCTTTACAATCGGTTTTAATTAAATTCGTGGGGAATGCGTATGGGAATAATGACGTTAATTGACCGCAATAAAAAACGCACGTTACTTTGAGTTTAACGTGCGTTTTTTATTGCTCAGGTTAAATTTTATCAATTAAAGCTGCGTTAAATACTCAACTAAATTAATATAATCTTGCATAAAGTTTTCTTTATCTAAGCCACTATTTACAATGCGATATTTACCGTTTACTACAACTGCTGGGACACCCGTTATACCGCCAGTTTTAGAAAGCGTATCTTGAAAGTCTTTCATTTGATTAGCTTGTGCGACAACGTCTTCACTATCGATCAACGCATCAAATTTATCGCCATCAACACCCGCTAACACAACAATATTTCGCACATCTTTTACCGAGGTAATCGTTGCACGCGAAATATGAATATAGTTAAAGATTGCTTCTTTGACTTTTTCTTTCGCATCTAATTTTTCAGCAACAATTAACGTGCGAGTTAATAGTTGTTGCATTTTAGGGGAAGCACCACGAAGAAAATCAACATGGTTCTGCACTAAGGTTATCCCTTCTGGTAACTTTGGCTCTATGGCTTGCACAAATCCTTCAAAACGATAACAGTGAGGGCAATAAAACGAAAAATACTCTCTCACTTCATTCTTGACTGCAGACTTACCTTCAACAACGACATAGTGAGTACCTTCTTGGTAATCCTTTGCTAACCCCAAAAAGGGCAACATAATCAAACAAAAAGCAGTGAATAACTTCTTCAACATTGAACAACTTCCTTTAAAAATTCTGATTAAGTGATAGTGGCGGTTGTTGTAGCGCACTTAATTGCTCTTTGAGCATTAAAATTTGCTGTTCCCAGTATTTCTCGGTATTAAACCAAGGAAAATTATGTGGGAACGCAGGATCTTGCCAGCGGTTACATAGCCACGCCATATAATTAATTACCCGCATACTACGTAAAGATTCTATTAAGGCAAGCTCTTTTGTGTCAAATGAACAAAACTCTTCATACCCCAACAACAAGGTATCGAGTTGCAGTAATTGTTGGTCACGCTCTCCAGAGAGCATCATCCATAAATCTTGGACTGCAGGTGCCATACGACAATCATCTAAATCAACGAAGTGAGGCCCTTCATCTCGCCACAAAATATTACCGGCATGACAGTCCCCATGAACTCTGATCATTTTCTGCGGCTGATAATGTTGTTGTGCTAATTCAACAACTTGTTCAAGTATCGTGAAAAACGCCGTGCTAATTACTTGCGGAACAAAACCACAGGCTTTAATGGTTTGCGCACCCTCTATTAAAAACGACTGCACATCGACACTCGGGCGACAGTTAAACGCTTTCTTACTCGATACTGCATGAATACGCCCAATAAAACGTCCCATCCACTCAAGTTGATCTAGATTATCAACCTCAAATATCCGGCCTCCTTGGCAAGGAAAAAGCGCAAATAAAAATCCTTGATGAGAAAATAACGACTCCCCTGCTAATTTTAATGGGGCAACTATCGGCAATTCTTGATCAAATAATTCAAAAGCAAACTCATGCTCTTCTCTAATTTGCGCTTCACTCCACCGCTTTGGCCGATAAAATTTGGTGACATACTTTTTGCCAAATTGATCGGTAAATTGATAAACCCTATTTTCATAGCTATTAAGCGCTAACAAGCCACTTTCTGGGTAAATGCCGACACTTTCTATGCCATCTAAAATACAATCAGGTGATAGGGTACTAAAATCAAAAGTAGCCATTAGCGCTTATTAAAGAAACGGCTTTCGTGTTCAACAACCACCTCTTCCTCATCAGAGATCAACTCTATTACAAAGGTTATATCTGTCATATATCCATCAAGATAATAGGGGTCCACCGTAATGCTAATTGGCAGAGTATAAACATTGGCAGCCTTTACAAATACTTCTTGTTCACCATTCCAGATGGTGTTTTCAATACCTTTTACCGACAACCGGTAACGGTTATCGTTTTGCGATTTGTTGAGAATTTTTAAGGTGTATACATTCTCTATCTCACCATTAAAATTCTCTTTTGCGAGCTCTGTTCTATCACGAATAATATCCATTGCTACTGGTTTACGATGTAGAATTTCCACTACCAACAAGCTACACATAATAAGTAATACAGCGGCATAACCAATGAGCTTAGGTCTAATGATATGAACTTTACGTCCTTCCAAATCATGCTCAGTGGTGTAGCGAATTAAGCCTTTAGGGTAGTTCATCCGCTCCATTACCCCATCACAAGCATCTACGCAGGCACCACAATTAATACATTCATATTGCAAGCCATTTCGGATATCGATACCTGTTGGGCATACCTGTACACAGAGGTTACAATCGATACAGTCACCTAATCCTAATGCTTTAGGATCTTGTTTACGAGAACGAGGTCCTCTATTTTCTCCCCGATGGTAATCATAAGTTACCGTCAAGGTATCTTTATCAAACATCGCTGATTGAAAACGTGCATATGGACACATATGCAAACACATCACTTCCCGCATCCAACCGGCATTGCCGTAAGTACAAAAAGCAAAAAATGCGACCACCGCCACGACAGCGAACGAGGCATTAAAAGTAAAAAAGTTAATAAAGAGTTCTGAGATCGGGGTGAAATAACCGACAAAGGTTAAAGAAGTTAACAGGGCAAAAAATCCCCAGCAAAAATGCTTTAATGACTTTCGCCAAAACTTGTTAACATCCATTTTCTGGCTATCAAGCTTCTTACGTTGGTTAGCCGTCCCTTCAATTTTTTCTTCAAACCAAATAAAGATAAATGTCCATACGGTTTGTGGACACAAATAACCACACCATACACGCCCCAAAAACGTGGTAACGAAAAACAGCAAAAAGGCACCAATAATAAATAGCCAAGCTAACAGCGTTAGGTCTTGAGGCCACAATGTTAACCCCCATAGGGTAAACCTTTGATCGGCAATATCGAGCAGAATAGCTTGATTTCCATTGTATTGCAGCCAAGGTAATAAAGCGAACAAGGCAAGAAAAACAAAGTTCATTTTTTGCCTAAGCTGTTGGAAAAATCCCGTAACTTTACGGACATAGATTTGATCACGAGGTTTATAATGCTCAACCTGATTAGGTTGATGTATTTTTATGTTCTTGACGGGTATGCGAGTGCTTTTATTGACGTGTTTTTCTTCTGATTTCACCGTAAATCCTTGAATATACTATGGCGTATATAACAAAATGTTGGTGTAAAAAATTGTGGCAAACGACTCTATTTCAAATATTTTATTGAAAAGCATTCATTGTTTGCCGAAAATTGATTACTCTATAAAAACAACCACATTATACAGCAGACTATGAAGAATTTATTGATCTTAATCGTCGCTTTTGCGATTTTTTTGCATTTTTATCCGCAACCAAAACTGGAAGCATGGTATATCGAGCAAAAGCATATGATTTTAGAAATATTCGGGGACGCTACCGATACTAAAGTACGTCTGCGTACCGAAAAGATATATGAAGATTTAGAACCTAAATTTGCACAATTTAGCAAAAAAGAAATCACCTACTTAAAAGAAATCACAGCGGAAAGAAAGTCTGTGGTGGCGTTTTATAACAATTATTGCGAAACCAATAAAGGCAACCCTAGGCTCCATATCAACAACAAAAAGTTGGTCTGTGATACCGTTGGTAAATATCGCCATTTGTTCTAGTGATTAAACGTTTAACTCGCTTGGTTTAGCTAATTAAACTCAAGCGATTGAGACTTTAAAGGGGCTGTTCAGCCCCTTTTTTATTGAGATAATCGCGATAACAATGCGATAAAGTTTTCCTGGCCTTGTTGCTCCAATGCGTGTTGTCGGTTTTGTACTACCCATTCGCCATTAACCATCACATCCGTGATGATACTATCTTGCGAAGCAAATAATAAACTATCAAGTAAGTATTTATCTTGATGAGCAAAACATGCCATTTTTTTCGCATCTAGAACTAAAAGATCAGCTTGCTTGCCAACGGCTAACTCTCCGACATTAGCATTAGTACTTTGTGCGCCTATTTTTGCGGCATGTCGCCACAAATGATAACCCACTGACGGGCTTTCTTGAGATGTTAAAATAGCACGTTGCTGTTTAACTAAGCGCTGGGCATATTCAAGCCAGCGTAACTCTTCAACAGGGTTCACCGAAATATGACTATCTGATCCGATCGCTAAGCTCCCTCCTTCGGATAAAAACGCCGTCGTTGGGAAAATACCGTCCCCTAAATTCGCTTCGGTGGTGGGGCAGATTCCTGCTATCGCTTTATGGGCAATAATACCTTTTCGCTCCTGCTCATTAATGTGAGTTGCATGAATTAGACACCAATGTGGATCCAATTCACAATTGTCTAATAGCCATTGCACAGGTCTTTGCTGATAATGCGCTAAGCAGTCATTAACTTCTTTTTGCTGCTCAGCAATATGAATATGGATTGGGGCTTTATTATCTAACTGGCGCACGTGCTCTACAGCAGCGTGCAGTGAAGCTTTATCTACCGCTCTTAGTGAATGAGGAGCAATACCTACATTACTATTTGGGTAATCAGCCGTAAGTTGATGACATTCAGTCACCAAGCGGTTGAACTGTTCAACACTATTAATAAAGCGCTTTTGCCCCTCCGTTGGGGGCTGAAGACCAAAGCCACTGTATTGATACAATACTGGTAAAAGCGTTAGGCCAATACCACTCGTTTGCGCTGCGGTAAAAATTGCTTTGGCCATCGTAGCCAAATCTTGATATGGCGAACCATCAACATCATGATGCAAGTAGTGAAATTCTGCAACCCGTGTATAGCCAGCTTTCAACATTTCAATATAAAGTTGTGTAGCAATCACCTTGGCATCTTCTGCGGTTAGCTTGGCGAGGAATTGATACATAATCTTACGCCATGTCCAAAAGCTATCGTTACCATCACTACCTTGCTCACTAAAACCAGCAAATGCTCTTTGGAAAGCATGAGAATGGCAATTAACCATGCCAGGTATAACAATATCAACGGCGTGCGCATCAGAAGCCCTATCAGAAGAAATCGCTGTGATCACACCTTGCTCAATAGTGATGGTTTGGTCATCAGCCCAGCCATCGGCTAAGAGTATTTTTTTCGCAAATAATTTCATAAGTTACTTTTCACTATCTAAACCAAATTTAATCAACGTTTCTACTATCGCTTCTAGTTTAGGTTTTACTTTAGTTGCTAATTGCTCATTGTAAGCAAAGGTTTGCTCATTTAAATACGTTCGTTGGGATAATTCTAATTGTAATGCATGAACCCCATGTGTTGGATTGCCATAGGCGCGAGTAATATAGCCACCTTTAAACCGGCCATTGCTGACCATAGAGTATGGCGCAAAATCTAATGATGTGATTTGTTCAAGCAAACTTACAGCACAACTTTTACCGTCGGCATTACCAAAGTTAAAATCAGGTAGCTGCCCTTCAAAAAAGCGAGGCACTTCTGACAGAATCGAATGTGCTTCAAGTAATACCGCACAACCAAACTTCTCTTTCATTTTATTCAATGTGGTTTGAAGTTGAGAATGATAAGGGCGCCAATATAGCTCTACTCGACGAGAAACCTCTGATGCTGACGGTAAATAACCGTCTAAGTACAACGGTGATAAATTAAATGCCGTGGTTGGACATAGTTCGGTAGAGTTAGCCCCTGGATAAAGATTTACGCCATCAGGATCACGATTAAGGTCAACAACATAACGACTATAATGAGGGATAATCAAATAGGCACCCAGTGCTTTTGCAAAGTCATAAAGCTTATCTTTATACCAGTCTGTGTCTGGCACCTGTTTGGCATAATCCGTCATTTTCGCTGCGATCTCTTTTGGAATATCTTGCCCGTTGTGAGGCATACTAATTAGCAGCGGAACATTCCCTTCAACCAACGTATAGGTATTCGACATAATTGCACCTTAAATTGTATATACAACTTAAGGTGCAATTTATCATGTTCATCACTTAATAGCTATGATTTATGCTCTATTCCACGCCACTTAACCCAGCTGTATATACAAGATATGAGTGCTGTGGCGATAACCATAGAAATGTTAAGATAGATTGCATATTGCATGTCTAAAGAAACGACTGCAACTAAGCCAATCAAACCAACCACCATAAATAGCCTGCCAGCCAAGCGATGTGTCTTGCGCCATACTTCTTCACTTGAAAGCGTCCATGGTGTTCGAATGCCGATAAAAAAGTTTGAGCGAGTTTTAGATAAAAAATTGCCAACAATTATACAAAGCACCATCACGGCGCCCAGTATTAGCTTGCCCATGGACCATTGATAACCATGTGCATAGGCGTTTAATCCCAAGTTTATCACGGCTAACAACGAAACTGTTGCCAATGCCATCCACTCTTTTGCCGCTCTAGACTCTTTCATATTGGCTTGTCGAGGCTCGATAAATCCAATACCAATAAATACGCCAATAATTAACAGCATAATTAGCGGTTGAGTTAATAAAGCTACCAATAAGCTCGCATGATCATCGCTCTCTCCTGCTGCGTTCCAATGCACTGGTATTTGCATGTCGGCTGGTAACATAAATATAGACACCAATGAAAGGCATAATGAAAGCATCCATATACCCCAAGCAAATTTTAATGGTTTCATTTTTCCTCCTTTTGGCCTTCATAGCCAAACATTGTCATCACACTACCAACCAGCTCTTCTACCACGCTGGTTTTTAAACTATAGGTAATCGTTGTACCGCTGCGATGCGAACAAACCAAGTCAGCGGCTTTTAATACATTTAAATGTCCTGATAGGGTTGATTTACTCACCGCAATTCGCTCAGCTATTTCACCGGCACTTAAGTCTTTTTCTTTCAGCATGGTGAGAATTTCTCGCCTAACTGAACTAGAAAGTGCCTGAAAAACATCACTCATTATCATGCCCTCTTTATTTCGCTTATTCGGATATTAGCGAAATACCGAAATAATAGCAACTGTCTTTAAAGGTGTTTTTGATTAAAAAAATAGACAGTGATGATAAATTGCCTCTAGACTTGATTAAGGCATGTTGAATTAAGTCAAATAAAATATAACCTTAAAAGGTCAACACGTCCTAGGGTCAGCAGACCCTAGTATCCGTTTTAATATAAGGCTATTTATCTAAGAGTAATATGCGACATTTAACCAAAAGCTTTGCCTTCCTAAACCTAACCAAAATTTTGATTGCTTTATGTTGTTGCCTGATGCTCACGACACCTTCAGTCACCTTAGGCTTTTCAATAAAATCACTTTCAACCAACGAAGACAAGATACTTCGTATCGCCCTACCAGAGAACGAAGCGATGGAAGAAATGTCGCCACAACTTACACTATTTCTTAAAGAGTTTTGGCAAATATGGGCTATTGATAACCAAACGAATATTCAATTTATCGAAATTCCATTAGTGGAGAGTTATCAGGCCTTAAAAACGAATGAAGTAGACATCGTTGCGATCAGTATTCTCCCTAAAAACACCGATGGCATTTTATTGAGTATCCCCTATGCAAAACTAAAACAAAAGCTATTTAAAAAAATCAATAACAGCAGTAACGCTGTGACTAACCTAGCCATACATTCACCGGGGCAATCCGTTTTACAACAACTCAACGAAGGTGTGAATAAAACCTATTTTTTAGACCTTGATAGCTTGTTTGACCGAATAGATGAATTTGATGCTATCTATTCGATCAGCCCTTGGAAACTCGAAAAGCTACTGGAGCAAAAAAAACTGAAAGCAAACTTTCATATCAGCAAAGATAATACCCCTGAGATTAGCTTTCACTTTGTCACTCGCGACAGCGATAGGGAGTTAATGCTTAACATCAATCAGAGTATTCGGATGATTTCACCCGACCTCGCCAATATCTGGAGAAAAAAATATACGCTCGCTCAGCATGATGAGATAAATTTACTACTCGGGAATTACTTAACCGAGCTTACCGAACAAGAACAAAATTTATTACTCGATCAACTTGTGGTTACTTATCCATTACCACGCACCAGCTTTCCTCCTTATCTGATACCAAGTAATGGACAAGATATTGTCACCCATGGCTTTAGTGTCGACATTATGAGGTTAATTTCAGAAAAAACAGGGCTAATATTCCAACCCATATACGTAGATAACTTCCAAAAAGCCTATCGCTCTGTGCTAGTTGGTGACACCGATATGTTTGGTTTAGCAGAATACAAAGCGCAAGATCCGCTATTTGCATTCTCTAAACCCTATCTCAATGTAAATTACAGCATGATCCATCGCAAAGAAGATGATATAAGCCTCAGTAGCAGCGATTGGAACAATAAATTAATTGCGGTCGTTAAAGATTTTAACAGTACAAAGGAGTTGAAAGCACAGCTACCAGACGCCAGTTTTATTAATTACAATAGTGTCAATGAAGCTATCCTAGGTGTAGCGCAAAATCAAGCTGACCTGCTAGTCGAGCGCAGTTTGGTCGCTGATTATATGATCAAGAAAAATCGACTCGCCAACTTGGTGAGTGAGCCGCTACTTAATTTTAGAAAAAACACCCAATTAAGTTTTGCGTTTTTAAATCGCAATGCGCAACCAATGCAGCTGATCAACCGTGGGATTACAGCAATTACACAAGCGGAATTTGATCAAATTTATAGCCATTGGAATAAAAGTAGTAATGTTGAACAAGGTGTCGAATTATATTTAACTGATTTCTATCGTAAAGCGAAATTTGGCATTGCTATCGCGACCATTTTAATCATCATTTTAGCGTTGACCTATGTTAGACAACAACGTGTGCAACAGCGTGCTAACAAACGTGTAAATGAAGCATTAGCAATAGCTGAAAAGGCTCGATTAGCCGCTGAAAAATCAGCGGAAGCTAAAATATCGTTTTTAGCGCGAATGAGTCATGAAATTCGTACACCAATGAATGGCGTACTGGGTATGGCGGAAGCATTGAACTTTACTCGCCTAACCAATGATCAAAAAGAATTATTAGAAACTCTGCAGGGGTCCGCACGCCATTTATTAGCGCTTTTAAACGATGTCCTCGATTTTTCCAAAATGGATGCTGGCAAACTGACGTTAGAGTCTGTCGCGATCAACTTTCATTTACTGGCCCGCAATATGATTGCCAGCTATCGCCATATTGAGCAAGATCGTACCTTAAAGCTTCATTTGAAAGTTGATGCCGACATTAGACACTACTATTTATCGGATCCAACACGTCTCAATCAAGTACTCAATAACTTAATCAGCAATGCAATAAAGTTTACCGACAAAGGTCATGTCATTTTATCGATTGAAAAAGTCAAAGACTATACCTTAGATGATCAACATATGAGTGACATCAGGGTGAGTATTAAAGATACCGGAATAGGTATCTCCCAACAAAAATTAGGCACGCTATTTTCGCCGTTTATTCAGGCTGAAGATGACACAACACGCAAATACGGCGGAACTGGGCTTGGCTTGAGTATCAGTCAAGAGATTATTCGTGCCATGAACAGTAAAATCCATATCTATTCCGTTGAGGGCCAAGGCAGTGAGTTTTACTTTACCTTGTCGCTAACCCAAGACAGACTACTAGAAGAACCTGTTGAGCGCCGCAAGAATAACCGTATAGTCAACCCTGAAGGGGATCAACGCTTTAAAGATCTAAAAGTCCTTGTTGCAGAAGATAACTTAGTAAACATTAAAGTGCTAACCGCTCAATTAGCCAGATTAGGGATCGAAGCCGATGTCGCATATGATGGTGCGCAAGCTTTCGCTATGCATACAGAAAATCACTACGATATCATCATTTCTGATTGTCACATGCCCAATATGGATGGTTTTGCTTTGGCAAGACAATTACGCCAATTAGAAAATAATCAACCCCACTGGTTAATCGCAGTTACCGCTGATGCCCTCGCTGGTGCTACTGAAAAATGTATCGAAGCAGGATTTGACGACTATATGGCCAAACCCTGCCCCCAAGAAGAGATCACCAACAAACTAAATCAAGCTTATCGGCATATTCATAAGGACGAAATTGATGTTAAACCTTAAATTTAGCAACTAATGTATTTAAGTCACTAAATTGAGATTGCAAACTGTCGCATGCCTGCTCTGTTTGCTTTAAGTTGTTCACCCCTTGTTCATTGAGGTGCATTAACTCAATAATATCGTCATCTATCGTTTTAATCACTAAAGTTTGCTGTTGAGTGGCATCGGCCACGGCATGGTTTTCTATATCAACTTTAGATAATGCATCAATAATTTGCTGCATTTTAGTATCTGCGATATTTGCTTTCTCTACACTTTCTTGACTATTTTGTTGGCTTTGAGTCATCGACTCAACGACTGACACAGTGCCTTGTTCAAGGTTTTCAATCAAACTTTCTATCTCGGTGGCCGCTTCTTGAGTGCGCTGTGCCAAGTGTCTCACTTCGTCAGCCACTACCGCAAAACCTCGACCCGCATCACCTGCACGAGCAGCCTCTATTGCAGCATTAAGTGCCAGTAAGTTAGTTTGTGAACTAACGCCTTTAATTACATCGAGAATACTGACAATGTTGGCAGTTTCACTACTTAGCTTTTCTATTTCAACACTTGAGCGACTCATGGTTTCAGATAGCTGACCAATCGAGCGAATGTTTTCATTAAGCGCACTAACCCCTTCGTTAGATTGTACTTGCATCGCAGAAGTCAATTCAGATGCGGTAACGGCATTGGAGGAAATCTCTTGCGAGGAGCTGTTTAATTCATTAATCGCTCCAGACACATTGCTACCGCGACTGAGTTGCTGTTGAGCCATTTCAATCCCCAAATGGGCGCTTTCTCTTACTTGATTAATGTGTTTTTCAAGTGAATCTGCAGCACTGTGAACTTGCTTCATCGATTTATGAATCGTGTCAATAAAGCCATTGAAGTTTTCTGATAACTGACCAAACTCATCTTGACTATCAATAGTCAAACGTTGAGTTAGATCACCATCGCCTTGAGATATATCACGAATTGCAACATTGAGTCGGTGAATAGGTCGCATCAAATGGTTAAATAAGAAATGCAAAATCAACACGGTAACCAATAAACTACCAATACCAACAACAATGGCAGAGTTTCGAGCCGACACCATTGACTGATAGGCTTTTTCTTTATCAAGAACAATACCAATATACCAATCAACCGAAGCGATACCGTCTATTTTCATAAACGACACTAAATTTTTATCATCAACTTCGATTAACTGATTATTAAATGTTGGTTTAACACCCAAGAGGTCCTTGACTGTTTTATTGACCATCTCACTATTGGGGTGACTCAAAATTTTTCCATCTGACGTGAGTAAATAGGCATAACCCAAATCAAGAAAGTCGATACTATTAATAATATTGGCTATTTCATCTAAAAATATATCGCCGCCTGCTACACCGATAAACTGTCCTTGTTTGACAATTGGGGCGATCGCCGAAATCACTTGTTGGTTAATGGTAGCGTCAAGGTAAGTTTCAGTAAAAGATGGTGCACGCTCGGTTTTCCCTTGCACATACCAAGGCCTTCCCCTTGCATCAAACCCTTCAGGAAGTTGAATGGTTAAGTCATTGAGAATAAATTGCCCGGTTTTCTCAACACCAATATAGGTATTTTTAAGCTGCCCTGCTTTATTCGCTTGCTGAACAGCAACCAACATTTCTTCTGGCGTGTCATCAAATTTAGAATTTTCAGCAATAGCAGTAATAATTTGCAATCTGGCGGTTAGCCAATTGGCAACATTTCCGGCAACGGAGCGACTGATTTCATCAATGGCTTTTTCTAAGTTATTTTCGGTATCTCGCTTCAGTGATGTATAATTAATCGCAGTAGAAACACTTAACGCAGCAATTAGTAACACCACGGTAGCAACAATAATTTTATGAGCAAACTTTAACGGCAGCACTTGCATATCTCTTCATGTATTATTTTATTTATGCTGGACGACACTCTACCACTGCAAAAGAAGAATGCCAAAACTTTGATAACGTTTAATTAACACAAGCCTCGTAACAGATCTAACTTTTAACGTACTGAAAATGTTACACTACAAATATCACTCGTTATATTACGCCACAGCAGATAAAAACAATGCAAGAGCAACCCTTTAACCCGCTACACGGGATTACCCTTAAAACAATCGTCAATGAATTGGTTGATCATTACGGCTACGCCCAGTTAGCCCAACAATTTAACATGCGTTGTTTTAAAGAAAACCCGAGTATTAAATCAATATTAAACTTTCTTCGCAAAACCCCTTGGGCAAGAGAGAAAGTAGAAACCTTTTACGTGAAAAACAAACACAAATTGCATACTGAATAATGTTGATTACATCCATATTATTCAAAACTATATCTCAGTTGAATTCGCTTTAACTGCTTTAGGACGTTTTTGTTTATTTTTGTACAAAAATACTGGCACAATGACCTAAACCTAAATTACCGAGTCTACAAATGACTAATACTCATCACTATATTTTAACGTGGCAATGTCCTGATACCTCAGGTGTGTTGGCTAGTGTAGCGCAAAGCCTTTTTGAACATGGTGCCTTTATTACCGAAACCGCTCAATATAGTGATCCTGACACCAATACGTTTTTTTCTCGCGTAGCCTTTGATGATAGAAATCTTACGGTGCCGATAGAAGAGCTTCATCAAGCCATCGCTGAGCTTGCTAAGCCATTAAATATCAGTTTTGAGCTGAGAGAAAAACAGCATTTACCCAATATCACTATTGCAGTATCTAAAGATGACCACTGCTTGGTTTCTTTGCTCACTAAGTGGAAGGCAGGAGTTTTACCTGTCAATATTGTTGCTATCATTTCCAACCATACTGACTGCCTGCAATTGGCACAGTGGCACAACATCCCATTTTATCATTTACCGATCTCTGCCGACACTAAAGCAGAGCAAGAAGCGCAACTTAGAGAACTGCTAACAAAGACCGAAACTGACTTATTAGTATTGGCGCGATATATGCAAATTCTCTCTGATGACTTATGTCGCGATTTAGCCGGAAAGGCGATTAATATTCACCACTCCTTTTTACCAAGTTTCAAAGGAGCACGCCCCTACCATCAAGCACATGCGCGCGGCGTTAAAGTGATTGGAGCGACAGCCCATTATGTGACTGCCGATCTAGATGAAGGGCCGATAATCGTTCAAGAGGTAAAGCCAATAAACCACACCTACACCATTGAACAAATGGTGCATTTAGGTCATGACTTAGAAGCAAATGCCCTTAGCCATGCAGTAAGACTTCATGCAGAGCAACGTATCTGTTTAAATGGCGATAAAACGGTAATTTTTTAAGTGTATAATTTGTGTGATTTTTTAAATTGCTTCATATAATTTGAAACTTTCTATATTATATGTTTTATAAATACGCCGACCTAAGTCGCTTAACGGATTAGATATAGGTTACCAAATGAAAATGGATAAAGAATACTCACTATATTTAGACATCACCCGTTTTTTGGCTTCATTTTTGGTCGTTCTAGCTCATCTAATCCAATTTAAAATGATTGATGATAGCACATCTCATTACCTTCCCGACTTAGGTAGAGAGGCTGTAATAATCTTTTTTGTTCTCTCAGGATACGTAATTGCATATACCTGTGATCTAAAAAAACCTACTCTTAGTGAATACCTGATAGCTAGAGCGGCAAGAATTTACTCAGTTGCCCTACCAGTTCTTCTTCTTGCTTTTTTTAGTGTATTTGCCTATTCAAACTTTACTAATATTGAGTTCTATCAGTTAGATAATTTCCACATTTATATTACTCTTCATAGCTTTTTCTTAGGTGAAATATGGACTCTTTCGGAAACACCACCTTGGTTAACTCCATATTGGTCTCTTAGCTATGAAGTTTGGTATTACATTTTTTTCGCAAGTGTATATTTCTTTTCTGGCATGAAGAGGGTATTAATAGGTGGAATGGTCTTTTTATTATTAGGTTACAAACTATGGCTCTTGTTACCTATTTGGTTATCAGGTGTAGCCTTGTATCATTATCAAAAAAAGTACCCAGTTAATATTAAAGCTGCTCGAGCCGTTTGGTTTGCTAGCATATCTATTTTGGGGCTCTATAAATATTTTGATTTGGATATAGCGTTAAGGGTGTTTGGTAATGATATTTGGCCTTTTGACTTTTTGTCTCTAGGAAGTGCAGATAGATATTTAGGTGATTATGTTGTTGCGATAATCATCATCATCAACTTCCATTGCGCCCGATACTTTAATTTTAACTCATTAATTAAGTATCAAAACCCCATTAGAACGATCTCTAACTATACATTTACCTTATATCTGGTGCACTTTTTGGTTCTTTCAATATGGATAAAACTATATAATCACAATCCAAGTAGTATCAGTGATATATTTTTATTAGTCCTTACTATTTCAATCTCTACGTTTGCTTTGGGGCAAATTACCGAACATAAGAAATATTGGTTTAGCAACATTTTCACCTATATTTACGAAAGAACATTGGGGAAATTAAAATTAGACATAAAAAATCCCTACAGCCAAATTTAAGTATTATTAAAAACACATTTATAACGTTGATTATAAAAACATAGCAATACTGTATAGTGTTCGAAAACATGTTTTCGCTATTGATAATCTGTTACATTAACGCTATCTAGTCTGCAGAAAACTTCGATATCCATGACAATTAAATACGCTATTACTGCTGACGATATTCGTCGGCATTTATTCGATGTCTCCATCACTTTCGACACTAAACCAGGTGTGTGTTACCACTTAAGGCTACCATCTTGGTTACCCGGCAGTTATATGGTTAGAGATTTTGCCAAGCACATTCACCGGCTTGCCGCAGTCTCAGAAAATAGTGCTGCACTTGAGTTGAGCAAACTTGATAAACAGCGCTGGCATGTAACTGCTACTGATAAAAAAATCACCTTAACTTACCAAGTGTTTGCCTTTGATCTATCAGTTCGTACCGCCTATCTCGATAGTCAACGAGGCTTTTTTAACGGTAGCTCAACCTTCATTGAAATTGAAGAGTTATCAGAGCAACCGTGCACCCTCGATATCATCAAAAGTGATTTGATGGACAATTGGCGAGTTGCCACAGGTCTTCCGAGAGCAAAGGGGACTGACCTCTATCAATTTGGCCACTATAAAGCGGAAAATTACCAACACTTAATTGATTGTCCCGTTGCGCTTGGTGATTTTGATGCGATTGAGTTTACCGTTAATGAGATTCCTCACTACCTTGTATTCACCAGAAAGCATTATGGTGACCAACAACGGTTAATCGATGATTTGACTAAAATCTGCCAACACCATATCGCCCTATTTAGTGATGCCCCTTTTGAAGAGTATTGGTTTATCACGCACTTGCTCGGTGAAGGTTTTGGTGGCTTAGAGCATAAGAACTCGACAGTGTTACAAGCGAGTCGATTTGATCTTCCTAACCCAAACAATCAACAAGAAACTAGCGAAGGGTACCAAACATTTTTAAGTTTGTGCTCGCATGAGTATTTTCACGCATGGAATGTTTGTCGTATTAAACCAGCAGAGTTTATTCCCTATGATTTAGCCAAAGAAGTATACACAGAGCAACTATGGGCATATGAAGGTATCACCTCGTATTATGATGACCTCTCACTTTATCGCGCCGGTTTAATTGATTTTGACAAGTACTTAGCCACGCTGGCCAAAACCGCAACTCGCGTCAATCGTGGTGATGGCCAATTACAACAGAATGTCATCGATTCAAGCTTTTACGCTTGGACTAAGTTTTATCAACAAGGTCCAGATGCGGTTAACCATATTGTCAGTTACTACACTAAAGGTTCACTGATTGCTTTATGGCTTGATTTATCTATCCGTAAAAGCTCTCAAGGCAAACACAGCCTTGATGATTTAATGCGCCTGCTTTGGCAAAAATTTGGCAAAAACAACATTGGAACAAAGTTAGATGATTACTTCAGCCTGGTCGAACAGTTAGCAAACCCTGCAGTTAAAACTCAGTTAAAGCACCTATTGTTTGAGACTGACCGCATAAATCTTGAACCGATACTCGCTGATTTTGGTATTGAGCAATCGTTAACAAAATTCGCCGCTATCAACTCGCTCGACACCAGTGAGTGTAAAGATTACGTTCCATATATTGGTGCGCAATTTAGTGAATCTGATCACGGTTTAAAGCTCTCTGTCGTGTTAGCAAACTCTCCAGCACAACAGGCAGGTTTGGCTGTTAACGATGTCATTGTTGCACTCGATAATGTCAAAGCAAAAACTAAGACAATACAAGCTATTGCGGCACATTTGCCAAAAGAAGCGGAAGTCACCTGTCATTTTTTCAGAGATGACCAATTGATGACAACATCGGTTAAGTTCGCCGATTCTCCTAGACTAGCGATATCTTATCGAGTCGCCGATGAGAATAAAGCAGCTAATTGGCAAAAAGTTTTCGGTTGAATTGATGACACTAAGCGTAGAGTTTTGCTGACAAGTTAACATCAGAATATTGCTTTACATCGATAGTGCGATAATTAGCTTTATGTAAAAATACCAGCAAAATAACTAAACCCGATCAATGGCAGGTAAATATGATCAAGATTGAAAGAGTGCACCATGTTGCTTATCGCTGTAAAGATGCGAAAGAAACAGTTGAATGGTACAAAGATAAGTTAAATATGGACCTGGTTTTGGCTATTGCTGAAAACGAAGTTCCGTCAACAAAAGCGCCTGATCCTTACATGCACATTTTCTTAGATGCTGGCATGGGAAATGTTTTAGCGTTTTTTGAACTTCCAAACTCAGACGAAATGGGTCGCGATGAAAACACACCTGCATGGGTACAACACTTAGCGCTAGAAGTGAAAGATGTTGATGCATTAATCGCTGCTAAGGAATCGTTAGTAAGTAAAGGTGTTGATGTATTAGGCCCTGTCCATCATGGTGTTTTTAAATCAATCTACTTTTTTGATCCAAGTGGACACCGCTTAGAACTGGCTGCAAACATTGGTACGCCAGAGCAATATAAGAAACTTAATGAAGTTGCTCACGACATGATTAATGAATGGGCCGTTACCAAACGAGCTCCTCGTCATGCTGCTTGGTTACACGAAGAATCTTAATTAACAATAAGCTATCAACAAGCTTTAACCCGTTGAAAACGTAATGTGAAACACCAGCATAAGCTGGTGTTTCACATTTAAATTGTTACTAATTGTTTGTAAACACTTCTATTTATTACCTTTCTTGCGCAATATAGTGCTTACTACTTACTTGTCTTCGCTATGACTATGTTTAAACCCTTTTTATACCTGCTAGCTACCGTAACTGTATTGAGCAGTTTAGCCTTGTCTTTTAAAGTACATTCTGCGCAATTACCCGCGCATTCACGCTTGTTAGAAGTTAATCAGCATCATTTTCACATCAGAGAAATGGGCGCTCGCACTCAAGCACCCAGCATTGTTTTACTCTCGGGTCCTAACCAACATTGGCATAGTGATAGTGCCTGGTTTTCTTTATTACAGCCATTGTTAGCGCAACATTACCATGTGATTAGTATTGACCGAGCTGGCAACGGTTGGAGCTCGTTTGCCCCAAATACGTCTTATCAAACATTTGCCAACAATGTACCAGCCATTTTTGAGCAACTCTCACTTGAGCGGGTTATTCTCGTTAATTTTGCCAGTAGTAACTTAGTCAGTGTCTTTTTAAATGAACAATTAACTCAATTAAGAGTTGAAGCACAACTGTGGATAGACCCGGATATCCTATTACCTCATTCGATATCTTTGTATTCTGGCTTCCCAGCTAATTGGTACAAGGAAAAGATAGATGACATTTTACCTCATATTGCTAAACAAAATTGGTTAGCTAAAACACTTACGCGTAATAATGATCAAGTTATCACCATTGAATCGCTCATCCCTAAAAATTACGTGAATGATATGGACTGGAAATACTTTAACGCAATGCAGCAACAGCGTTTAACAATCGAAAATCAACAGACGGTCGCCATTGAAATCGCGAACTATCAAGAAGATTTGGAGCAAGCTGCCAAAGTTTATTCGCCATTTCACCAGCCGATATCCGTTATCGATACCGATTTTGAAATGCATGATATAAAGCCTGACAACGAGAAATACCAACAAATATTGACTTGGCAAAAAGAAGGCAGTGCCTGGAGCAAAAAAATAGCCGACGACTCGCAAGGCCAATATTATCCGGTGAAGAATGGCAGTCATTTATTGATGTTCCAAAAGCCAGACTTAATTATATCGGCGATTGAGCAACTTATTGACCAGTTAGGTCGATAATTATCAAAAAAACGAAACAAAATTTAGTACGAATGATATCGTAACTTGTTTTAGTTCTCCATTTGCGAGATTTTAGCCATAAAACCTGTAAGACATTTGCCATTTTTGATTTTTATTCTTCTCAAAGAAATGTTTTCTTTCGATAAAATAAACAACCAATACAGAGCGTTATAGAATTTCGAATATAATTTTATTAATATCGATTAATTTTTAACTTGCTCTATGCGCTCAGTGAAGTAAAGTATGGGGCAGTTGTTTAAGACAACGAAAGAAAAAGGACATAAATACGCACGGAAAGCTCAACGTATTTGCACATAAATACACTTTATTCGAATATGGATGATTAGCTACACTCAGGAAGATCATTAACATATTAGTCCTGGAGGACATACGGATAGCCCAAAAAAGTGTTAGGAAGACCGAAAACAAAAAATTATCGCTAGGAATGCACTAATAACAATACTGGATAACTGTCAGAGATCATAGGGACGATGAAACGAGGTTAGGATAACCCATTAAGAATTTGGAACTAACAATAATTGCTTCATGTATTACAATTATATTCTCCTAGAACGATGGCTATGCCATCGTTTTTTCTTTCTGTCCTAATAAGATTTCTCCCTACCCATGCTATTCTTTGGCTTCCTTAAGAAATTAACGTAAAATAAGTACTAATTTCATCATTTGACTGTTCACTATGACTCGTAAGAAAAAATCAAGAAAGCCTGGCTTAGCACCTCTGAGTGCCAGCAAGGATGACAAAAAAATTGCCAATGTAGCGGATAAAAAACCGAAAAAACACAAAGGTAAGGTGTCTGGTAATCGCCAAAAAGAAGCGCTAAAAACAAATAAAAACCAACCTTCAGCAAAAACGAATAAAGATCCGAGAATAGGTAGCAAAAAACCGATTGTGCTTGGTAATGAGCTAAATACCACAAAAGCGAAGACGAAAACTCCTGCCAAGAAAAAAGTTGAAGAAAAACCTTTAGCGGCGATCCGTGTAGTAGATAATCAAAATGAGCTACATCAAGAACTAGAAGCAATTGAAAACGATAGCAAACTTCAAGAGATATTAAGTAAACAAGAAGACGATATCATTTTAACTGAAGATGAGGTTGATTATTTTAACGAAAAAATGGAACGTCATCAGGCAATCAGCGAACAACTCGGGCTTGATCAAGAAGAAGCACTAGATGTTGAGCAAAGTGATGCCCTAGACGAAGAAGCCTTATGGGATAAATTAGACAAAACTAACCTATCAGATTATGAGTCGTAATGATTGAAAATAACATCGAAATTTTTCTAGTAATCGCTGTCGTTATTGTTGCTGGCTTATCGTTTTACGCCGGACAATTATTAATGCAGTTACGCGCGCAAACAAAAATGCAACAACAGGCAATGGTTGAAGCAGAGCGCGCTCATCAGCAACATGATAAAAAAATTTTTGATAGTGTTGTTATTATTGTTAAAGCGATGAAAGAGGAACAGTGCGATTACAGTGAAGGATGTTGGCGTATCAGTGTTTTGCTAGACTCACTGAAAAGCATTGATCAACTCGAGCGAGAATTTCCGAGTATTTTTGAGCTGTACCATGCAATAAAGCACATGCCAATATTGGAAGAACGAAAAAAGTTAGCCAAACAAGAGCGCATGAAGTTTGACCTAGAACGGACAAAAGCAGAGGCACGATTAACCCCTGATATCGTAAAAGAACTCGACCTGTTATATCAATTTGCGTTAGATAAACTATCATTACTTAGAAGCAAGCACTAAAAGCACCTTTGCTACAGTAATGTCATTTTACAGTAATTTGCACGTGCTATCAGCAAACTGAACAAGCAGGTATTGCGTTAGTAACTAGTTTAGGTGAAGTGTAATTTGTCGACCGTAGCATGCCTAATAGCTGCCCATCAGGGGTTAAAATCCGTTGGGCTGGAGCCCTTATATTTCAAGTGGTTTTAACGTCTTTAATACGCGAATAGGTAATGATGCTACTTTACTTCCTCGTCACGTTTATGCTCAACAAGACAATAGCGCAACCCTTTAGCGCTGAGACAACTATTGCTTCGCAATAGTCGAATTTGTCCAACACAAAGATTCAAACGCCAGTGTTAAAGCTGGCGTTTTCTATAGCGCGTATTAATCTAACTTTGCGCAAGATCAACAATGAATCAACTAAACCCACGTATAATGCCATCGGTTAGTCGTAAGTTTGAATAGTTAAGGGTAATAATGAAAACCGAGCAATTTTTTAACCGAAGCATACTGAATAAATATAATACCAGTGGACCACGTTACACCTCATATCCTACCGCGCTCGAGTTTAATGATAGCTTTAACCATGACGATTTGCTTAATGCCGTCAAGCAATCCGCTAACAGAGAACTATCACTTTATATTCATATCCCTTTTTGCCACAGTCTTTGTTATTACTGTGGTTGCAATAAAATTGTCACCAGACACCGAGATAAAGCGGACGATTACTTAGACTACTTAGCCAAAGAAATCATCGCGAAAGCGCCACTATTTAAAGAATATACGGTCACACAAATGCATTGGGGTGGCGGTACACCAAGTTTTTTAACCAAAGCTCAAATTGACCGTTTAGTGACGCTTGTGAAAAAACATTTTAGTTTTGCTAATAAGGTTGAAATGAGTATAGAAATTGATCCGCGTGAGATTGAGCTCTCGCTTGCCGATCATTTACACCAGCTAGGTTTTAATCGCCTAAGTATAGGTGTACAAGACATCGATGCTAAAGTACAACAAGCAATCAATCGCGAACAATCTACGGCATTTATTGCTGAATTTATTGCGCACGCGAAAAAAGTCGGTTTCAAATCAATTAATGTTGACCTTATTTATGGTCTTCCTCACCAAACGTTAGAAACCTTTGGTAAAACCATCGAGCAAGCCTATAAAATGGATGTCGACCGAATTTCACTATTCAGCTACGCCCATTTACCGAGCAGATTTGCCGCTCAACGCAAACTAAAAGACGAGTGGCTACCTGACGGTTTAGAAAAATTCGCGTTAATGAAACTAGCCATCGAGCTGCTATGCGGCTATGGCTATGAATTCATTGGTATGGATCATTTTGCTAAGCCTGATGATGAACTTGCCATTGCACAACGTGAAGGGCATCTACACCGAAATTTCCAAGGCTATACGACTCATGGGCATTGCGACCTACTCGGCTTAGGTGTTTCATCTATCAGTGCAATCGGCAATAGTTATTCACAAAATGTTAAAGAACTACGTCATTACTATCGAGCGCTTGATAATTGTGGACATGCCCTAGAAAAAGGCATTAGTTTGACCCATGACGATATTATCCGTGGCGACGTCATTAAACAATTAATGTGTAATTACTATTTAGATAAAGAGCTCATTAATAAAAAATACGATATCAATTTTAATGACTATTTTGCGGACGAATTACCGCTACTAAACTGCTTTATAGACGATGAACTCGTCGAAAACAGTGAAAACTTTATAGCGGTAAGCCAACGCGCCCGATTACTAATACGTAATATTTGCATGACCTTTGACGCTTACATGCAAAAACATATTAATCAACAACGCTTTTCAAGAGTTATTTAGGGTTTGTTAACCTTTTTTTTCTGCAGTAGGCTGTTTTTGATAAGTGCGAAGCAGCATGGGCGACGTTTGGTTATTCCAAATGAGCGAATGCTAATGCCGTTAGTATTCAACATAACCTTTGCCCCTTTCGTTAAGATCTTGGGGCTGAGGCCAAAATGAATCTTAAACGTTTTACTAGTCTAATCGGCCTAAACTAAACTGGTAATCCCCGCTGGTTACCAGTAACTCTATTCCATTATCTGTCTTAGTTTCTTTACCTAGTTCAACCCACTGATAGTATACATTTCGATGTACTTTGGCGTTCAAATTTCTTCTGACCACCACATAAAGCTCTCCTTGCTGGTTTTGACTTACCGGGTGCTCTTCACCAATAAAAAAACTATCATCTAAATTAGTACTGGCGCCAATAACACTTTGTCCATTGGCTTGTTGTAATTGCCATTGAGTTAATAGCAATGGTGCATCATCGACAGTAATTTTAACTTTTTCAACAGGGGTCACCAGAAAGTAATCACCCTTTTCATATTTCAGCACTGACGCGAAAAGCTTAACCAACGCCATGCGCTTAAAAGGTGTGCCGTTATAAAACCAAGTGCCATCATTGGCGATTCGTATATCCATTTCTCCACAATAAGGCGGGTCCCAAAGCTCTACTGGGGGCATCGATTGCGCTGAGTGTTCTTTTAATTGGGCGGAAAGCTTATCCAAAGACATAATCATTCACTTTTTAACCAAGATACTTATTATTTTAACCGTAATTACCCGTTTTTGAAAAATAGCGCTTGTCAAAAGCTAGGTAAATACTTTAGAATTCGCGCTCTTCAATAAATACACATTTATTGAATACCTTTCAGTGGTGGCATTAGCTCAGTTGGTAGAGCCCCGGATTGTGATTCCGGTTGTCGTGGGTTCAAGTCCCATATGCCACCCCACTTTTCCTCTATTTTTTTATTAGTACATCAACGTCACTAACATGTCACGACTACCGTCATCATTTGTGATTCCGCTATTTCTGTTCTGGCGTGAGTTTAAGTCTACTATCACCCCACTTTTCTTTGAGTTTTTTAATCCTATTTTCCACGACACACGAAATCATTTGTGATTCCGCTATTTCTGTTTTGGCGTGGATTTAAGTCCCATATGCCACCCCACTTTCCTTTGAGTTTTATAATCCTATTTTTCAAAACACACGAAATCATTTGTGATTCCGCTATTTCTGTTTTGGCGTGGGTTTAAGTCTACTATCACTCCACTTTTCTTTGAGTTTTTTAATCCTATTTTCCACGACACACGAAATCATTTGTGATTCCGCTATTTCTGATCATGGCGTGGGTTTAAGTCTACTATCTCCCCACTTTTCTTTGAGTTTTCTAATCCTAACTTCCACGACACACGAAATCATTAGTGATTCCGCTATTTCTGATTATGGCGTGGGTTTAAGTCTACTATCTCCCTACTTTTCTTTGAGTTTTTTATCCCTATGTTTCAGGCTGATTCTCGGGACATACTTGAAGTAGTTACTGCTACAACTTTATAAGGAGTTAAACTGAATCCTTACCCCTAAGATCAAACTATTCATTCCCTGTGGATATTCTATTGCGAAGACAAGTCGATAAAAATGTATGAACCCGGGGCCATTTTTATGGAAACTGTGTACTTTTCCCCACAACTGTGAATAAAAAAACAGTTCTCCCCACCAAACGAAAAAATAAAAACCAATAAAAACAGAGCCTTAATTTCTTAACTATATTGGCTTGTCATTTGCAATGAGCTCTAAGTAATTAACAATGGATAAGATTTAAGCATGAAAATAATAATAAGCTTTGTTGTGGTTACCTTGCTAGTTGGGTGTTTAGGAAACAATGATTCTAACAAGACCAAAGATGCCCCTGCCCCCCCACTTAACAATATCCAAGTGAATTATAAAACTAACAATGGTTTAGGTGGATATATCCCGGCCTTCGCAAAAGAAATTCCTGATAACTATTTATTTGGCACTAGCCATTACAGCCCTGTCTGGTCTTTAATTGAAAGACCTATCGATAATTTTCAAATTGGTCTTCCTGGCACTTGGTTGTCACCGAATAATGATGATAACGAACAAACACCTCTATGCCCAAAAGGTACTTTTGGTCGAGATAAGTGGCCCGGCTGGGGGCCTACATGGGATGGTGTTTTTCAAACCATTGAGGGTAGCTCGGGATATTGGCTGTTAAGCCGTTTTAAAACTACGTCACCAAAATATAGTATGAATTCTACTCCTGATTGTTATACCACTGAAGTAGCAACTCCTGGCTGGCCATTTTTTTGGTACTCAAAACCTTTGGCCGATAATAAATTAGGTTTAGCTCAGCTTAGTAACCGTATGTTAATGCCACCTGATGGTTTACCTTTTAGTGGGACACCAAATGGAGAGTTAATTGGTTATGGCTACTTTGCATTACCGTTGAGAGATAAACCCAACGATGAACAGCAAACAGGTGATCATCATTGGACGTTATTTCTTAATTCTACAAACTTTAAAGGTCCACTTGCGTTCTTTGTTCCTGAAATGTGGAGTGAAATTGCAATTGACTATCCTTTCGATCGTGGCAGAGGTTTAGACTCAAAAAGCTTAAAAAACAACATTGCTATAGCCATGGAAATAAATACTGTGCCGCAGTTTCAATCAACAGACTCCTTAGGCACTCGATATGCGAAAATTCCACAATTACAGTTCCCTTTAGATGACAATGGAAGGATTGCCTTACTTAAAGACCTATATTTTTATTCTAAACAAGCACTTTTTGAGAGTGTGATGCAATGGCGTGATGGTAGTGATACTCCAAGTGGGCAAATTAATACTGAGAATGCTTATAAAGCTTTGCTAAACGTTGACTTTGAACAATACGAACAAAATGAGAAACCATTAACTGGCTTTAACACAGATTTCGAACTAAAAATTTTTAGTGATGGATCATTTGGTCTGCAATTTTCAAATAACGTAGGCGAAAAGGTTGGCAAATTTCCACGGTATTTTAAAGAAGGAAATAATAATGTATCCGCCATTAGTGAAAAAGAAGTGCCACTAGAAACAAAGCTAATTGAGCAAGTATTTCCCTATGCATCGACAGATAAACCTCCTTATTCAGCATTACCTTTAATAGGAGCGTGGCAATCTCCTGGACCAATAGGCGAACATCACACTGTCATTTTAGGTGACTGCACTCAAGTGACTTATGTGTGGTATCGCTTTATCGACCAACCAGTTTTTCAACAATACAACTGGTCAATTGATGAGAGAAATAATTTTCAAGCATTAATTGAAAAAATGCATGCTAACTGGACCATTGACAAAGAATATTTGCCCCCAGTTAGCAGTGGCACATTAGCAAGTTTTGATGAACGGTTAATCGTTACACCGCCTAAAGGATTAGAAGTGGGCTATGTGCCTATAGTCGTTAAGCAAGAGCTCGCGCCTGAAGGCGTATGTGCCGATTAAAGTTAATTGATTGAATATTGTAATAAGGACTTTCTATGAAAAATTTTCTTAATTTGGGGTTACTTTTAACATCGAGTCTATTGTTACTGGCTTGTAATGACGAAAAGGCAAAAAGAACAGTAAAGACACCACCAGACGTTGTGATTTTGCCCATTCCTGCAGATGGTCCTTTTCCTTCATGGGAGCCGTCATCGATTGATGATTGTCGGTCAGGTGAAAACGTTTCACCTGTGCTCGATAGAGCGAGACTTCACTTAAGAGAAAAGAATCAAGAATTAAAAGAGCCTTCGATTCTTTTTGAAGATCAAACCTTTACCGTTATGATGCGTGGTAGCAGTTCAAATAACACTATCATCTATGCCCCCTTAGCTAATGGCACATTTGCTAGTAAAATCGACAGTTCATCAAACAAATTATTTGATGATGGTACCCATGGAGATGTAACGGCAAATGACGGTGTTTTTACTCGCGATTGTTTGTATTTAAACAAAGACATTCAAAATGAAACCTATATACATGAGAACAACATAAGGTTTATCAACACCAAATATCGTGGCTCAGCTCCTGTAACGACAGTTTCAGAGCGTCTGCGGGTTAATGATAGCGGCATGTTTATCGCTCTAAGAGAAGATTATGATATGCGCTTCCAAGGAACCTGGTCACTTCACAATCCAGCTCGATGTATCGCTTGTGAAGAAGCATGGTCTCTTGCAGGTGACGTGTTTGACTTTTTCGTAATGACGATTCGAGAAGAGGTTGGTGGACAAGGATATACCCGGGTGCATGATAATATCACGGGTACAGGATTTGAACCTCCATATGAGCCGAACTCACACGGCTTTACCATTAGTGATGGCAAAGAGCATCAGGAATACTTAGGGGTGATCAGCATGGACTCACCTGAGTTTATTGGTCTTTCTCATGAGTTAGGTCATGGATTGTTAGGAATAGAAACCATCAATTTTCCAGAACCTGGGAATGGACAATGGAACGTTGGCGATGGAATGCACTTAGACAGTGACACAACATTAACAGGAGATCTGCAAGGCCCGTTTTGGGATCCTGCAAGGGGGTGGCCATATCCCGTTAAATTGCAGCTAGAAAATGGTGATGAAGTAGAAGTGTACTTAACACAAAAAGCAGATGGCAGTTTTCATCTAACACCTCAAAATGACGAACGCTTTATTTGGTCTGATATCTTATTATATATGATGGGACTCAAACAAGCTCACGAAGTAACTGAATCATACTACAAGTTAGTTAACCCTATCTTAGAAAACTGTCGAAGTGATAGAGATGCATTGCGATGCTCGAACACAAAAGTCGATGCTGAGAGAGTAATTCGCTTTACTGTTGATGACTTTCTCGCTCAGTATGGAGTTTGGGGCACTGAATATCCATTTGATCCAAAAAACATCAGATTAGGTGTGCTTAACGTCAGTGATCGCCCTCATACACAGGCCGAAATAGTGTGGTTTTCCAATAGCTTTCGAGATTACGTTACCAATGATGGCAGCGCTAGAGGTGATTGGATAAAAGATGCACGTTGGTCTTATATAACTAAAGGACTATCAACAATTATCACCGATATTAACAAAATGAAACCTCTCAATTAACAACACATTATTGTATATAAACACTAGGGTCTGTTGATCTTTGTTTAAAATTTCTGCTGAGTAATAAAGTGACGATAATCAAGGGAAACGCTTTGAAGTTTAGTGAACTAATCGATAAGTTTTTAACGAAGAGTAGCGTCATTTTAGCTTCAGCCCTGCGGGCAATGGCTATTTTTAATACTAGCGGCATTAGCATTTGCTCATTTGGAATAACCAAACGTCGCTCACGCTGCTTTGCTATTATCAAAAATTGCCTATTGCAGAAAAAGTAAACAAAGTTCTACAGACCCTAACGACCTCTAGCCTTTACGCTTTTAAAAATACTGTCAATTATGCAAGGATAAGAAACGATGAATAATAAAAAACAAACGAATGCTTTAGACCCAGAGCTTGACAACGATAAAAGTTACCAATTAAATCAAACAGCTAGCGCATTTGTCACGTTAATCAATATCACGATGAAACAAATGTCATTTAAAATGAACATGAGAGGATTCTATTCTTATGTAATCGTTTTATGTCTTAGCATGTTTGTTATCAACTTATCGAAAGCAACTAAAAATGTTTATGGTTTACATGGTTATATGGGCAGTTATGAAGTTTCAAGGCCTGTTGATAGTGAGTTTAGCTATGGCATAGCACAATTAAGTAATAAGCTCATTGTACCTCCTGATAGTTTAACATTTAAAGGAAACCAAACGGCGAGTTATTTGGCTATGGATATGTCGCATTGCCTTTTACATAAAAGCGTTTCACAAAGAATAACCGCCAAAAGCATATATTTTATAAACACCTAATGCTTTTTAAGTATAATGTTTTATCGAAAAAGCATTGGTCCATAAATCATGTTAGAAAGTAACACCTCTTTACGTTCACACAAGTATTACCAAGTCAGCCGTTTATATGCTCTTGGTATTAACATTTTACCTTTTAGTTGGAACAATTTTTGAATCAGTATTTTATTACAAAAATAGTCCTTGTTCTATGCTTTGCAGTCGCACTTTCAACTCTATCGGCGGCGGCTAAGGAAGACGAAATTGATCATAAGGATCATGATGTCGCATCACCAACTCTTATCATTGATGACATTACCTGTATTGGTAATGAAACAACGCAATGCAGTTTTATTAGTAAAAAGTATTATCAAAAAATCGGCGATGTACTCGATCCTGATGAAATAATCGATGCCAAGTTAAGGCTTGGCACGCTCATACAATTTAAACATATTGATGTCTATTTAAAAAAAGGTCACCAGCGCGGCCATGTTGTGGTTGTTTTTGATATTAAAGAAGCCAGTAACCTTCAATATGAAATGGTTTACCAACACCAGTATAGAAAAACCAATGATACATTTTACAATTGTGATAAAGAATATGCACCCAAATACAATCAAGGAAGGAAAGACCTCTGTGAGCGCACCGTTAACAACATAACCGATGTAAACAACCAACTTTATGCCAATATTAAAAACTTTAACTTTCTCGGCTCAGGGAAGGAATTAACATTTGAAATAGTACAAACTAAAACAGATAACCAATCTGAAAATTTTATTTATGCCCCTGCGGAGCCAAAGCACATCGACAATTGGTCAAGTCGTGATATACGCCGGACACAATATGTAAATATTCAGTATTATGACCCGCACTTTTTTAACTCACCTTATTTTTACTTTCACGCATACCTCGACCTAACTAGGTTGACAAATACATCATACTCAGCCGATATAAATGGCGAGTATATTGAGCCTGCAACTTCAGAAAATGATGCTAGAACATGGTTCTCTTTTGGACGACGTTTTGCTCGGCATTCATTTTTTTCGGTAAATATGAGCGGGAATTTGACTGAAAAAATTAACCAGTCATATCGTTTAAACTATGGTTTTAATAGTGAAAACGATTTCTTGCTACCGACAAAGGGTAGCAAATTTTTATTGAGTAAAAGTATCTTCGATAATGCTAACCGTTATGCGATTTATTATATCAAACACTTTAATCTAACTAACCAGAGTGCCATTTCGTTAGGCAGTAAAGGTTCCTATTATAAGCAGTTAACTGATGATTATTTTGTTAAAAATATTGATCTAGCTTTAACGGTTAAATATTCAAATTTACGTCCGCTAAATCAAATGCAAGGTGAATATGCTGGGTGGTACATTGGTATTGAAGCCTTTAACCGAAAAACACAATATAGTAGTACCCTTGATAAAAATAACCATATTACTGAGCTTAATGCAGGGTATATTTATCAAACTGAAAATATGGTCTATCGATTTACCTTAGAGGTTAGTTTGAATGAGACCAAGTAAGGTGTTTGGATATTCGAATAATGCCCGCATATATTTTGCTTTTTGTTTCAACTTATTTTTTGTATTTACCGCTAATGCTATTCATCTAAATGTCAAAATTGATTCAGGGCAGTTAACTGCAATTATCACTGATATTAATTACCCACAATCAATGTTGGAAAAAGAATTAAACAGTGGCTTACAAAATAATATTTCAGTGTCTATTGCTGTTAATCAAAATAAAAAGAATATTCATAATTGCGACCTTTCGTTTCAAATCACTTATGATTTATGGGATGAAAATTATGTAGTTACTATTAAGAAAAATAATGGTTTGCGGACAACTAAACTATTGGGAAGCTCTTCAGAAATACTTGTTTTTCTAAATACAATTAGCGTCAATTGTAGTGAAGTTCTAGCAAAAATAACAAAAAATGACGTCTATCTTTTCCAAGCAAAAGTATTGGTGAATCCTGTCAAAGCAAAACGCATTAAAAGAATCAAAAACTGGATTGCAACAAGTCGTGGCCATTCGGTTGACTCCGATAAAAACAGCAATACGCAAATAAATGAATCACCTTCGAATGCTAATTTAAATGAAGAGCAAAGTGTGGAAACGATGAGTTTTCCCAGTCAAGCACCAGCTCGTCCGAGATTTGAGAAATTATTTGATAAAATACTACAACAATACTCTGGCCCTGACGATGTAGCTTATTTATGGAGTAGTGAGGTTGCGACACTATCAGTTAATTTAGGGGCGCTGAACGATGAAAAATAAACAGGTTAGTGTTTATCTCATCAGTGCGATTCTGACACTAGCTATTTTGCCATTTCTTGCTTCTTATTTGCTTATTGATGAAATCATCGACAACGCCATCTCTCTTGTCGTTAAGCCAAAAACAAAGCAGATATTGTTAGATTACCAACAAGATTTAAAAACCTTAAGAAAGCTAGCTCCTGAAAAAGAACACATCTATAGGTCTCGCTTTAACGACACAACGGACGAACTAGTCATTTATCAACAACCTCATTTAGTCAAAAAGGTATTAAGAGATACTTATTTAACCTATTACTTAATATTATTTATTATTGTATTACTCTGCTCTTTATCTGCTGCACTGTTACTCAGTCGTAAAGTTGCAAGATCCTATCGCCGCCTAATGGAAAGTGATATTAACAAAGCAAAAAGACTACAAGAACTAAGTTACTTTGATGAATGGCAAATTGTAACCGGTAAATTGGCTCACGAAATAAATAACCCACTGACTCCAATAGAAATGATGGTCAGTAACCTTTCACGAATTTATACGAAAACTGATGAGAAAACATTTCAAGAAAACTTACGTGTTACCGAAACTGTTGTATCAGAAGAAATAGCAAAACTTAAAGCAATGGTAAGCCACTTCAATCATTTTTCTAAGCTACCTGAACCCGTAATGATTAATTGTAATATTCGTCATTACCTTACAGAGTTTGTCAAACAGTACAGCTCTGCTTGGCAAACCGTTAATTTTTCAATTCCAAACAATAAAAAGCATGAACTCGATGCTAAATTAATGGTCAATTTGGATACCATTCTTTTTAACCAATGTTTCATTAACATTATCAATAATGCTGTACAAGCAAACCCCAAAATTGAAAAACTAAATATTGTGATAACAAGTGAACTTGAATTCAATTCAGGAAGAGCATCAAAAGTTGCCATCACAATATTTAATGATGGCATGATAATCAAAGACGAAGACAAAGAGCGTATCTTTAAAATGCATTACAGTAGTAACTGTTCTACTAACACGCATTCAGAAAACATGGGGATCGGTTTGGCTATTGTTAGAAAAATTATTCTTGATCATAATGGTGAAATTTACTGTTTACCATTAAAGAAAGGGGCTGCATTTAAAATTACTTTACCGTTATCAAAACACAGTACAGTATATTCTAAAAAATGATGGGTGAGGCACCATGAGCTTAAAACGAGTAATAGTAATCGATGATGAAGTCAATATTTGTAGGAGTATTGACTCTTGTCTTACACCTGAAGGTTACGAAATACAAAGTTTTACTTGCCCGAATAATGCATTGAAAAGCTTACGAACCACGCTTTACGATCTTGCCCTAATCGATATTAGACTTGGGAAATATAGCGGCGTAGAGTTGTTTGAACAAATGCAAGTAGAAAAATTTGATATCCCCGTTATATTTATCTCTGGTAATGCGTCGCTTAATGAAGCAATACAGTCATTAAAACTTGGTGCCTATGATTTTTTAGAAAAACCTTTTAATGCGGATAAACTTATAGTCACAGTAAATAATTGTTTGAAGTTTTATGGCTTAGAGAGAAAAGTTAAGGCTATCGAACTCAAGCAATCTGCTCATACCTTAATAGGTGAACATCGGGCGATGAAGGCCCTTCGTGCCGATATTGATAAAATAGCAAAAAATAATATTAACGTTTTGATATCTGGTGAAAGCGGCACAGGTAAAGAACTTATAGCTCAAGCGATACATGAAAAAAGTGACAGAGCTAAACAAAGCATTGTTACCGTAAACTGCTCTGCTATTCCAGAGAAGCTTATTGAAAGCGCACTATTTGGTCACGTAAAAGGCGCTTTTACAGGCGCAGATAAGCATAAAAAAGGTTTTTTTGAAACAGCAAATAACGGCACCTTATTTTTAGATGAAATAGCTGATCTTCCTCTTGCTGCTCAAGCTAGCTTACTAAGGGTACTAGAGAATAAAGAAATACAAAAAGTAGGTTCAGATGTTATTACAAAAGTTGATGTTCGAATCATTGCCGCCAGCCATAAAAACCTAAGAGAACTGGTATCTCAAGGAGATTTTAGAGAAGATTTATTTTATCGCTTAAATGTGATCCCTTTAAAGTCACCCTCTTTGAGAGAGCGAAGCAGCGACATCCCATTGCTAGTGAATCACTTCATTGCATCTTTAAGCACAAAGCATGGCCTTAATAGGAAGTCAATTGACCCTAGTTGTTATGAGATTTTGACGCGCTATCGTTGGCCAGGCAATGTAAGAGAACTTATCAATGTGATTGAGAGAATGATCATTATGGGAGGTGTAAAATTGATAAAAGCAGATATTCCAAGTGATATAGCTTCCTGCAGAGCAAGTACAAATAACGAAGAAGATCAGTTAACCTTAAAAGAATACCTTCACATTAAAGAACGCGATTTCTTAATTCAGAAGTTGCAAAAATATGAAGGAAACATTACCAAAGCAGCAAATGAACTTGCCATAGATAGGTCTTACTTACATAAAAAATTAGCTTTCCATGATATTAAGCGCGCTCAAAGGTTTGAATAACCTAATTTATCCGAGAAATTTTTGCACAAACACTGTTGGCTAACATCATCAATGTCTTCCTGCACTAGAGCGTGTTGTTCTTTCATGTTTAATTTTTGTTCGAGTTAAATGTGTTTTGATCACGGCGCAACGAATGTAGCAAAGTTATTCTAAGTAAAATCCTTGTACAGCTTCCGCGTCCTGCTCACGCTAAGTACCTACGTCCTATAGGCAAAAGACAAAGCTCATTTAAACGAATCCATAGGACAGCGTTTAAACCACATTTTTAGTATTTTCTCTCAACCATATTTGACGAAGTCGTGGGTTAAGGTTGCGTATGCCATCTCGATTTTTTTGATCTAAAATAAGCTTTGTTTAATTAGCCTAGCTCTAACAAAACTTTAACCACAATTAATGTAAGGATAATGATATCCTACCGAAGCTATTAACTTATGTGGTATCAGTTGTGAGGATTAGTTGTGGCACAAGAACGAAAATTTTCTTCAAAAAATATTCTATTATCAACAACAGATATAGACAGCCGTATTAAATACGCGAACAATAATTTCTGTCGTATTTCAGGTTATAGTAGTGATGAACTGATTGGTAATTATCATAACCTAGTCCGCCACCCTGACATGCCTAAATCAGCTTTTAAAAACATGTGGCAACACTTAGAAAGTGGTCGGCCATGGATGGGGCCAGTGAAAAATCGCTGCAAAAACGGCGACTATTACTGGGTAAATGCTTTCGTAACCCCAATTAAAGACGCTCAAGGAGGAATTTATGAATATCAATCAGTTCGCACCTCTCCTGATAGAGAACTAGTTTATCGTGCCAATAAACTCTATCAAAAACTCAATAACGGCCAGACTCCTGTTTTATTAAAGTTTCAAACTGATATGACATTATGGCTACTAGTAATGGTATTCATTATTGCAACTTGTGCGACAGTTAGTAGCTTCCTAACAAGTCACCATAACTGGCTAAATATCTTAACAGCGGTTATCGCTATTGCTGCTGGTGTCATTTTTATTCATTGGCGCCGCTCTTATCGAAAAGTTGTCGAACTTGCCAAGCAATCTTTCCATAACCCATTAATGAGTTACCTCTATTCGCAAAATAACGATGATGTGGGAGCTATCTATCTTGCTTTACAAATGAAGCAAGCTGAACTTAGAGCAATTACCGGCCGGGTGAGCGACGACTCTCAATCGATAGTTGATGCTGCTAATCAATCTAAACAACGTGGCTATCAAGTCGCCGACACTCTCGGGTTACAGCGCCAACAAACCGTGGAAATCGCAACGGCAATCAATCAAATGTCAGCGACAATTCAAGAAATCTCACAAGTGGTTAATCATGCTTCTTTTGCCAGTCAACAAGGATTAGACATCAGCCAGGATGGTCAATCTGTCGTCCAGCAAACCATCGCTTCAATAAAAGAATTATCGCTTCAATTAAACCATGTTGATCAAGCAATTCAACGCTTGGTCAATGGCAGCCAAGCTATTGAAAACGTACTGGATGAAATTAACGCCATGGCCGAACAAACCAATTTACTCGCTTTAAATGCCGCTATCGAAGCTGCCCGAGCGGGTGAACATGGCCGAGGGTTTGCCGTCGTTGCTGAAGAAGTAAGGGCGTTAGCGATACGTTCTCAGCAGTCGACCGAAGAAATAGTTGCATTACTGACGACTTTACGAGAAGAGTCTGCATTAGCAGTTAATGCGATGAATAGTTCAAATGAGTTATCTCAGTCATGCGTCACCCTTGCAGAAAAATCCGGCAATACCTTAACTGAAATCCACCGAGAAATTAGTGAGCTTGCCGATATCAGTATCCAGATCGCCAGTGCTGTCGAACAACAGTCAGTGGTTACCGAACAAGTCGATAAGAACATAATGACCATTAGTGAAATGTCTAACGAAAGCGAAACCCATGGACAACAGGCAGCTAAGATGAATGAACTTCTGTTAGCAAGGCTAAAAGATCAGAACAGCTTAATTTCGCAGTTTTAATGTCATTATTTTATCGTTAGAATCACATTTTTACTGTTAACTGCAATTTACTATGACACTACCTAATTGCCCAAAATGCCAATCTGAATATGTTTATCAAGATCAGCTCCACCTCGTTTGTCCGGAGTGTGGTTTTGAGTGGAATCCAAGCGAACAAGACGAGCAAGACGTAGTAACGGTCAATGATGCAAACGGCACGCCATTGCTTGAAGGCGACAAAGTAACCTTAGCAAAAGATCTGAAAGTTAAAGCCAGTTCTCTGGTGTTAAAAATTGGCACCAAAGCCACCATTAAACGCATTGTTGACGGCAAAGATCATCAGCTTGATTGCAAGGTTGATGGCGCCGGAGACATGATGATAACTGCGCAGTTTGTTAAGAAAGCCTAAAGAACAGCGACTTATCCTAATAAATCTGAGGTTAATACGTCACTGCTTGCTCGTTGAGTTAAGAGATTTCCTGCTCTAATAAATTAAGCAATTGCTCTTGTTCAATCGCTTGCTGCTCACTGTTAGAGACAAGAAAAACATTTTCTGTCGTTTCGCCCAAGGTACTGATTTTAGCGGAATGGATAAAAAATTGGTTAGTTGCCAATAAATCACAAATCTGTTCTATATACCTAGGGTCGTCCAAGGTATTTACTTTTAACAACGCTTGGTTTTTCTTCGTGGTATGTAACAGCTCAAAATTAGGGGCGTGGTCAAAGTTTTTCACCGATAAAGGTGTCGCTAACGATGATGGGGTAAACTGATTGGCAACGGTTTGCTCTACTCGTTTTAACACCGATTTCAAACGATATTTGTCATCAAAAGCATCGTCATTATGATCTAATAACTTAAATATCTCTAAAATATAATCATTCTTGGTTCGCAGTATTTGTGCATCTTTGACCCGCAACTTAGAGCTGGAAAAGGTTTTGAATAAATCAGAAAAAAGTTTAGGTCTATCTTCAGTGTAAACCACCAGAGTGGTGATGTTTTGCTCGTGATTATTAACCGCAAACGCACTGCTCTGCTCATCTTTTGTTAATAAAAATTCACTGATACTAATAATATCTTGCAGAGTATTATGACTAAAAAAGTTATTCGGTAATAACGCCCAGCACGCTTTAACTTGCTCAGGTCCTATACCTAGCTCGTCGAGCTTTTCCATTGCATCGTGCTTGTTTTCTCGAATGACTTCCCTTGACGCGAAAATATTTTCTAACCCCTGATTTAACGCATCTCTCACTAATAAATAGAATTGGTTTAATTGATACTCGTGCCAATCATTAAAGTAGTTTTCGTTAGTGGCCATCATGTCGGCCATGGTAAGAATATAAAGTGCATTGAGCTTTTCTTGCGAGCCAATTGCCTGTGCCAATCGTCTTATTTCTTCAGGTTCATTAATGTTTTTAGTTTGGATCGCGGAAATTAATAAGTCTTGATTGGCGATGAGCCAATAGATACGCTTTACTGCAGATGCTTTGAGTTGGTGTAGCTCGGCAACCTCTTTTGCTTGCATGGCGCTTAATTCATTTTTATCGATTGCCTGATTGCCAGACAAATGGTGAAACAAGGCGGCAAATTTTAATGCAAGTTCATCTTTAACACTTTGCGATACCGAGTATGCCAAACTCGATTTGTCTTTAATTTGTTTAAACGATTCAATAAATTGCAAGGCCTTAAAAGCATGTTCATCTACCGTAAAGGCGTTATGCATATCAAACTGCATTTGCCCTTCAATCAATCGCCATTGCGGTAAATAAGACGCGAGAATACTGTAGCGATGCATTAACGCCAGCGCTCGTTGCGCTCCGGTAGGATGACCAAGCACCGCCAAAAACTCTTCTCGGCAGCCTTGATAATCTTGTAATTCGCCAAGTAATCCACGACGAGTTTTTCTCAATAAACGTAATGTTTCTGGCGCAATGCCTTGAATTTTTTTGTTGTCAGCAATTAATTTAAATAATCGGATCACCTGACGCTTATCAATAAACGCAGTATCAAATTTAGCCTCGATTAAGCCATCCTTAACTTCAAAGTATTCATCTATCTCGACAGCCAACTCACTGCCTCGCTCCTCAAGCGTATCGAGCTTAAAAGAGTCGCTGATCATTTGATTAAGCTCACGAACACGGGTCATTGCCCGATACAGCTGTTTCATCATTCGTTCAATCGCAGTTTGACTATTGCTACCACTACCAAAATGGAGAAACTTTGCAACATCTGCCTGATTCTGAAACAGCAACACCTCTTGCGCACTATTGGTCACGGTATGCAAAGCCCAGCGAACACGACAAATAAAATCATAGGATTCATTTAATTCTGCCAATTCGTCTGCTTGCAAAAAACCCGTCGTTTTAAGTGCTTCACTGTTATCAACTGAAAAGTGTTTTTGCGCTATCCACATAATCGTGTGCGCATCTCTCAATCCTCCAGGGTTATTTTTTAAATTAGGCTCTAAATATAATGAAGTATTGGCGGCTTTTTGATGACGTTCATCTTGTTCAGCAATTTTTGCTTGATAGAAAGACGCACTCGACCACAACTGATTTGAATATAAGGCTTTTTGGATGGTAAATGCGTGTTCTTGCTCGCCAATTAAATAACGTAAATCCAATAAGTTAGTGGCAATGGTAATATCTTGCTGTGCAGCGCTAATCGATTGTTCAACAGTACGAACCGATTGCCCAATGTCTACACCGAGATCCCACAGTTTAGTGAGAAAGTCCGAAAGTTGGCTTTCTTGTATCTCACTAAGATCATCATGATAAATAATCGCTAAATCAATATCCGAATAAGGATGCAGCCCCTTTCTTCCGTAGCCACCAACCGCATTTAATGAAAGATTAGTTGATTGATCCAATTCAAAGTGACGCCACAATTCAATGAGTAGCTGATCAAAATATCTGGCACGTTCTTGCATCAACTTTTGAATGGCATGGGTTAAAAAGCACTCATTAAGCCTTGAGGATAACTGTTCTAAACCGGTTTGCAGCGAAGCTCTAGACCATTGCTTGTTTTTATCTGTCACTTTTGCCTTCCAGTGTTAAAGTTTTGAACCAAGTATTTAAGCACTCCACCTTACCTTCTACGTTAATATGATTGGCCAACTGACCACCAAATTCAAATTTCCTACTTAAAAATAGTCGGTTAATGGCTAAATGGCTCACTGGTATCAGCGCATAGGCAGTGATAACCCCTAAGGTTTGATAATACTCGGTCATATCAGACAATAATAGGTAAAGTACTTGGCTCGCACTTTCGTGTCGCTGAACATTAAAGTCGAGATACTCTACGATATTATCTGGTGAATACCTTATCGCATCGGCTGTTGCAACGACATCACCATCAAGGTGCGCATAAAACCTTTGTTTATTATTATGCTGAACAAGTTCGTCATGGTCTTGACTGATAAATATGTGTTGATGTTTTAACGATAAGACAGGAAAACCAGCAAACTTATCTTCTAAACGAGGAATACGTTGATTATTCTTAAAGGAGAGCGACTGTACTATCGGTGCTGGAATGCGTTGATGCGTGTGATAAACGTTTTGGTTATCTCTACATTGATAAACAACGTCTAGCGTGTCTTGACAACCGTCAAAAGCCATCATAGGGGCTTCTAGGTGAAAACCTTGTTGAAATAGATATATAGCTTGTTGTTGTTTTATTTTTACTGAGATTAAATTCAAGGAGTAATGGCTAGCAAATTCTTTTACTGCCGCAGCGAATTGCACAATATTAGCGCGACCAAGATGACTTACCTGCATAATCCGCGCTTGCTTATCAATAGTGTATTTTATTTCAAACCGGTCAGCCAGCTGTTCAAATGTTACATCAGCTTGACCCATAACTCACCTACTAAAAAATTAGAGCACTAATAATAACAATCTAAAGGAATATAATCAATTAAGGCAAAACTTGAGACAAATGTGTTATTTCTCACTAAAAACAAAATAATTTAATTAGAACTCTAATAATGATACTAGCTAACATTTTACCTAAACATCAAAGCTTTTATTTATAGAAGAAATATCAACACACAAGACAATCAAAAGCCTGCAATAAATTAATTATTTAAAAGAATAACGTGATTCATTTAGCGTCAACCTTGTTTCTTAAATAACGCACCAAATCAATCGACGACACAACTCCCTTAATTTGTTCATCTTTAACAATTACCAAGTGATGAATTCTCTCTTTTAGCAGCAAATCCACAGCATTTTCTACTGAAATATTTTCGTCTACCTGAACAACTGAATGGGAGCAAATTTGCCAGACATTCTCGATGCTTGCATTGCGTTTATCTCGATGAAACTTAATAATATCAGAATCACTTATCACTCCAAAGCAGTGCCCATCATTATCAATTACCGGCATAAAAGAGAGCGAATTTTGAGACAGCACCTTTTCTATGTCTGCTATCGAGTCATCAACATTAGCAACGAATACTTCTGTATTCATGATATCTACAATTAATTCTCTCATTCCCTGAAACCTCTTATTGTTATTACCTAAACCTCTATAATACTAGTGTATTTTTTGCCGTTAACGAATAAAAAGTTACCCCTTTAGCAAAACAGACCGACAGGTGAATAGGTGAATTTGTCAGCGAATTTCGTTTGTTTAGTCACCACTAATAAGCTATGGTAGTTATTATCCTTAATTTTTCTATGGTCTATTTTAATATACCAACGTGCGCTAGATTAAAGAAATAACTCATGGCAAAATTCACATCTGCAGTTAGCTATAAACTGATTAACTATTTACCTTTGTTAATCGTAAGCTTGTTGCTAATATTTATTGCTGTTTTTGCAGATTACCTTCACAACCAACAAACCGAAAATGAATTAAAAGAAGATTTGCGCAAAGAATTAGCAACTTTTCGCGCTCATATTGAAGGCACAATATTAAGCCATTCAATGCTGCTTAATGGTTTGGTAGCGGTAATTAGCACTGAGCCTGATTTATCTTATCAACGTTTTCTAGCGTTATCGTCACCACTGCTGCAACAAAATAATAGCATTCGCAATATCGCCTACGCCCCTGCGTTAGTTGTTAAATATGTCAACCCGATAAAAGGCAATGAGAATGTAATCGGTTTGAATTATGCGAATTTACCAGCACAGCTATCTGACATATTAATTGCCAAAGAGCGCCAAAAACTGGTGTTTACAGATTTAATTGACTTAGTACAGGGCGGCACCGGCTTTATTGCCCGTTTTCCCGTCTATGAAAACTCGACCAACAATAAAAGTGCATTTATTGGCATATTATCCTCCGTCATCGACAGCGAAGGCTTTTTCAAACAAAGTAAGTTAAGTGAACTATCACCGGATTACCAATTAAGTATTGTCAATGTACTTAGCAATAAATCATTATACGGACAAGCTATTTCAAATAATGCTCAACCAATTACTGAGCTCATCAATTTACCTTATGGTCATTGGACAATCAAAGCCATCCCCAAAGTTGGTTGGCAAAATTATGTCACGAGGCAATCGCAATCCGACGTTTTTGGTTTCTCTATAAACTTATTTAGGCTTGGTTTATTACTATTCCTATTGGCAATGTTTATCCCGCTATTATTGTTAACACGGTCAATAGTGCATAAGCGTTTAGAAAAGTGGCACTTTAAAGCGATTATGGACAACACGTCTAGCCTTATTTACATCAAAGGAAAAAGCGGGAGATATAAATTTATCAATAACGCATTTGAACAGATCCTACACATTAGCAATGAGCAAATAAAAGGCAAAACAGACGAGGACGTTTTTGACAAAAGCTTCGCATTGGAGCGCTCGGCAATCGATAAAAAAGTATTTGAGACAGGAGAGCGAATTAAAACAAGAGAAAAGCTCCCTTTAAAAGATGGTATGCACCACTATTTGTCAGTGAAATTCCCTGTTTTAGACAGATATAACCAAGTTTACAATATTTGTAATGTATCGACAGACATTACAGAACAAGTGAAGCAACAAGAGCACATTAGCAGAACACAGCGCCTAGAGTCACTTGGTAACCTCACCGGAGGAATCGCTCATGACTTCAATAATATGCTAGGCATAATTGTCGGATACAGTGAATTATTGCAGCTTAAATTAAAAGACCAGCCAGCACTATTGAAATATGCCAATAATATTCACGACACCAGTAAGCGCGGTGCAAAGTTAACCAAAAAATTACTGAATTTAAGTCGCGAAAAAAGCACTAATGTAGAACAGGTTAATATTAATGAGGTTATCGAGAAACGAGCCGATCTGATCACGTCAACATTAACCTCTCGTATTTCGCTGCGAAGTAACCTAGACAGCGATCTCTGGGATATTTCTGTTGATGCCAGTGATTTAGAAGACGTTATTATTAACTTGATCATTAATGCTATGCATGCCATTGATAAAAATGGTGAAATAACCATTACAACTCACAATATCACCTTAAGTGCTCAACAAGCGAGTCTCTTTGAATTAAATCAAGGCGATTATGTACAGCTCGATATTGCTGATACCGGACACGGAATCCCTTTCGATATTCAAGATAAAATTTTTGACCCCTTTTTTACCACCAAAGGTAAAGATGGCGCTGGTTTAGGGCTTTCTATTATCTATAACTTTATGCAACGCAGCAACGGTGCCATTCATGTCTATTCAAGACCCGCTCATGGTGCCAAATTTTCGCTATTATTCCCTCGCTGTCACGAGGAAGTTGTAAAAGAAAACCATACCGTATGCCAAATAAAGCAAAAAGGTGAGCCAAGAGAAACAATATTGGTGGTAGATGATGAGCCTGAGCTGCTTAGCGTTACCAGTGAACTATTAACTGAAAAAAGTTATCGTGTTTTATCCGCTGCAAGTGCGGAAGAAGCATTACAACTTCTCGAAAATCATCCAATAGACTTGGTAATTTCTGATGTCATTATGCCTGATGTCGATGGTTATCAACTTGCGCAAACAATTGAAAAACGCCACCCAAATGTTTTAATTCAATTGATGAGCGGATATACCGATCACTCAAATCGCCCAGTCAGTGACGAAAAGTATACAAAAAATATTATCTTAAAGCCGCTTAGCAGTCAGGTACTACTATCTCGTTTGCAGGAGCTTTTCCAAAATAAAACACAATCTGCGTAGCATTAGAGCGTGTTGATCTTTGCGGTACAAGTTTTGTTCGAATTAAACGTGATTTAATCGAGGCGTAGCGAATACCGTATAGTTATTCTATACAAATGAGTTACAACAAAGCGTAAATCACGTTTAAACGAATCCGAAGGACAGCGCCCATTTGAAATTTCTACTTCGTTATTGTCTATTTATGGGGAATAACCACATGACATAGGCTCTGTCTTGTATAAACTTCAAATGAACTGCTGCAAAAATGTACATCAAAGATCAACACGCTCTAGTTATGTTCAAATAATGCTAGGGTCTGTTATTTTTTTAATATATTCTGAATAATTAAATGACGGTTATCAAGGCAAAAACTATGAAGCTTCGTGGGCTAAACGACGAGATTGTACCGCAGAGCAACGTTATTTTGGCCTCAGCCCCGAGACCTTAACAAAAGGAGCAATGGCTATTTTCAATACTCGCGGCATTAGCGTTTGCATATTTGGAATAACCAAACCTTGATCACGCTGATTTGCTTTTATCAAGAATACCCTATTGCAGAAAAAATAAACAAAGGTCAACAGACCCTAGCCTCCCTTCTCTATTCGATATTTGTTTCTAAAAAAATTGCATTGGATATTCGCGCTCTTTGCAATGTGCAATTACACTTAAATTAATTAGCGCCAATTGAATGTTCAATAGCAGATTAATATATTGTTCGCTACAGGTAGGTTTGAAATTCAACTTGGGTAATTATGATTCGATAGCACCAGATAATAGGACATAGGAAAAGCGTGGACTGGTTAGCGGAAGATACGAGCGAAGCAGAAGAACTGAATCTGCCCCCATGGAAAGTTGTGATCGTTGACGACGATGAACAGGTGCATAAGGTCACTGAAATGACCTTAAAAACGTTTAGCTTTGAGCAACGTAAACTTGAATTCATTCACTTATACAGTGGGCAAGAGACTAAACAGTACTTTGCGAGCCATAATGATATCGCACTGGTTTTTTTAGATGTGGTTATGGAATCAGACCACGCTGGTTTAGACGTCGTCAAATACATCAGAGAAACGTTACAAAATCATTATACGCGGATAATTTTGCGTACAGGGCAGCCTGGCAGTGCCCCGGAAGAAGAGGTGATCCGAGACTATGATATCGACGGGTACAAAGCAAAAACCAAACTGACCGTCAGTACCTTAAACCACGCTATTTATATAGCATTACGCTCATACCGCGATTTAGTAAGAATTCAAAACTATCAACGTGGCTTAGAAGCGTTAATCGATTCTATTGCCAGCGTTACGCAAATCGATAATATTCTCGAGCTTTCCAATGCGGTTCTCGTACAGATGAAAAGTGTACTCAACGCCGAAAATACCCATTTTCTGATCAAAGAGACTGAAGCCTTTTCACTTATTGAAACAAACAAGCATCAATGGAATTTAGCGGTGGCGGAGTCTTCGGCGGTATTTCTAGAAGACCAGCAAGCTACGCCAAAAGACCAAGAAGTCAGCACTATCGCTAAACAGTGTTTTGCTCAGAAAGACCATGTGATCAAACCACCTTATTATTGCCATTATTATCGCTCTAAAAAAGGTACAGAGGCTGCTTTCGTACTCAAGTGCCTTGGTGATATTACGCCAATGTCTCTGCGTCTTATTAAACTTTTTTCTATCAATATTATTTTAACGATTGAGAATTTAATCATTAGTAAAGATGAGCATTAGCCATGACACAATTTGAACAATATATCTCAACGATATTGACCACATTAAAGTCATCCTATGGTGAAGAATTACTAAACACCTTAACCATGCAGTTGCATAACATTATCGGTGCGGATTATACCTTTATTGCCCGTATCGATGCCAAAAGACATGTCTCTACCACCATTAGTTTGGTTGCCAAGGGAGATATTGCCGAAAATTTCGAATATTCATTGCAGTCAACACCCTGTGCTGATGTTTCAGACGATTCGGTTTGCATGTACCCTCAGGGTATTTGTCAGCGCTTTCCCGATGATCAGCTGCTCTTTGATATGGAAATAGAAGGTTATGTCGGTACCCCCTTGCATGACTCTTCAGGCAAAGTGATGGGTTTGATTGTCGCCTTGTTCGAGAACGAAATCGCTGATACCCAATTTGTTGCCAACTTATTTGAATTATTGTCAGGGCGAATCGCAGCTGAGATCGAGCGCTCAGATAAAGTAAAAGAGCTTTATGAGCTCAATCACAACTTAGAAGAACGTGTAGCAACGAGAACTCAAGAACTATCCGAAGCACTGGCGCATCTAAAAGAATCACAAGATAAACTTATCGAACAAGAAAAAATGGCTTCTCTGGGTAATCTTGTTGCTGGCGTTGCTCATGAAATCAATACACCATTAGGGGTTGCAGTATTAAGTGCATCGAATATTCAAGAAATTATTAGAAAGTTAAAGAAGCAATTCGAAAGCAATACCTTGTCAAAAAGCGCTCTAGCTACGGCTTTAAATGACATCGAAAGTTGTGAAGAATCGCTCAGCTATAACTTAAACAGAGCTGCGCAACTTGTACAAAACTTTAAACAAGTTGCGGTTGAACGCAATATCGATGAATTACGCACCATTGAGCTAAAACCTTGGCTTGATAGCTTATGCTCAAGTTTGCGACCAATTATGAAAAAACAAGCGATTTCGTTATCACTATGGGTTGATGATGAGACATTAACGATTGAATCATATCCATCAAAACTATCGCAGGTATTAACCAACTTAATTACTAATGCCATTACCCACGGCTTTCCGAAAGAGTTTAATTGCACTAGTAAAGCAATTAATGTCACCGTTTCAAGTATCGGTGAAATGGTAAACTTTACTATCCATGACAATGGTGTTGGTATTGATAACGCCATTATCGATAAAATTTACGATCCTTTCTTTACCACTAACCGCCAAGGCGGCAATACCGGTTTAGGGTTAAGTATCGTTAGCAACATTGTTCGGGGAAACCTTCACGGGCAAATCCAATTAACGAATAACCAGCACGTCGGTACCGAGTTCACCATTAGTTTGCCTAAGCACCTTAAAGCATAAATATTGGCAATTAACCCTACCATTGATTAGTTGCGATGATAAACTAGTGCTCATTTAAGATACCCATTCAAAAACCTTATAATTATAAAACGACATGCTAAAAGCTTTTGAACTCAAAATACCACCGTTATTTCTCACCCTGCTCGTTGGCATACTAATGTGGCTATTAGACGCATCATTTAATCAAATCACTTTGATAAAAACGTTTCGACTCGAAATATCAATAGTGCTTTTCTTATTAAGTGGCTTCATTATCATTTCTGGTGTCTATAGCTTTCGATTAGCAAAAACCACCGTCAATCCAATCAAACCAGAGCAAGCATCAGCGCTGGTGACGTCAGGGATATACCGAGTGACTCGTAACCCGATGTATCTTGGCTTTGCTTTAGCATTATTCGCTTGGGCGATTTTTTTAAATAACCTAAATACCGTCGGCTTGGTTGTTGCCTTTATTATTTTTCTAACTTACCTACAAATCATTCCGGAAGAGCGCATACTTACCAAGGTTTTTGGTGATGAATTTATCAAATATCAACAACAAGTTAGACGTTGGATCTAATCATGAAACAGCTTTTATTAGCCTTATTAATATTAACAAACCTCGCATCCTGCTCAGATCCCACTTTGGTTAATATTCCTGCTGAGGTTACGCAGCGATATGATCAGAAAGTGATAAAAGCCGCTGATATCTCGCAAGATGGGCAATATACCCTTTTAAGCAATAACGAATCAGTATGTCTTTGGGATAATATCGCCAACAGCAAGGTATATGAGTGTATCGCTAGCGCCGATGGACAGTTAATCGAGCTACTAGGCATTAGCCAATCTGGGCAATACTTTTACACGTCTAATCGCATTAACGTGCATTTATACCAACTGGCGACTGGCCGTTTAGTTTCAGTTTGGTCAGCCGGTGATAACATTATTAACGATATCGCACTGTCAGCAGACGACTCCACCATACTTTTTGGTTTTAGAAATGGACAAGCAAGTGTCGTTGGGGTCAAAGAGGCGAGCGTTAAAACCTTTGACATCCATCGACTAGACATTAATAAAGTCGCGCTTTCAGCCAATGGACGATTAGCATTTACAGGCTCAGCCGATAAAACTGCGAAACTGTGGCGTACAACCGATGGTGATATTAAAAAGAGCTTTGAACACCAAATGCGCGTAAATCATGTGGTATTAAGTAACGATGGTAATATGGGCTTTTCGCTAGATGCCATCAGTGATCGGTTTTTTTGGTTGTTGCCCAGCGGAAAACTATTCTCTGAATTAAAAAGCAGTGTTCGCTTTCTCGAATTCAATCAATCACAATTTTCACCCGATAAGCAATGGTTATTAACTGGCGGACCTAATAAAAAGCTGTTGCTGTGGCGAGTGACCACTGGCGAACTTGCCTATCAATGGCAAACATATCAAGAACCTACTCGTCAACGCTCTTCGGTATTAAGTGTTAATTTTATTGATAACCACACCATTGCATCGGTAACCAGTGACGGTGTTTATCAACGTTGGGCTATTCCAAAATCTTAACTTAACCTCGGGTTTTTATGAGAAGTAACACAACGTTAATACGAACAAGCAATTAAAGATACTATACCTTGCTAGCGTACTACATTTTGCTTAATTCAAGGCATCTTGTTGTAGGAATAGCCAGCTATTTCACAGCACTGCATTTCTTAGATAAAGCTAAGGTTAGCCTAGTTAATATTAGCAATCCATACGGTCTGATAAGGCTCTAATGGCATATCTGAGCTAATATCGGTGATTGGCAATCCTGTAATAATGTCATGCCATTGACACGTTAGCACTAGGTTTAATTCATGTAATGGCAACATTTGGGTACTGTCAGTGATATTGCTAATACAAAAAATACTTTGCTTTCGATCTACACTTTGTCGCCAAAAACCAAACAATGATAAGCCCAAATGAAGGGTAAACTGAATGGCATTAGGATGAAATGCCTTTTGCTGAATACGGGTCGCGATCAAACCGTTTAACGCCCTTAATACTCGAGCATGTTGGCTATTATCATTTGTCAGGCACTCGGCAAGTACTGTTGCTTGCCAACGGTGACGATTAATTGCTCGGTTATGATGAGTATTGGCAAGCTTTACATAGTCGTTACCCGTTGCCAACATGCTATGAATATAGATGCCGGGAATACCTTCTAATGCCAACATAATTGCATGAGCGCAAATAAATCGCTCAAAATTGTAATTATCTTCGCCTGCAACGGTACCTTTAAGTGCATCATATAAAGCGATATTCATTTCATACGCCTTTTGATGCCCATCTTCTGAAGTTCGCCACGAAATTTTACCGCCAAAGCCCTGAATCGCTTCAATTAGCTGATTTATTTCTTCTTCACTTAACAATCCTTCAACGGGCCTTAAGCCAATGCCGTCATGAGAAGCAATGAAATTAAAGTAAGTCGTACCATTTTGAGCTGGAGGCATACTCATTAGCCAACGCTTTAAATACAAGCAATTTCCGGTCAGTAAGGTATTGACCAATAAAGGCGGCAACGAAAAGTTGTAAATGGCGTGTGCTTCATTAGCATTACCAAAGTAAGTTAGATTTTGCGTATTCGGAATATTGGTTTCAGTAATAATAATAGCATCATGGCGGGCGTGTTCTATTAAAGTCCGTAAAAGTCTCACCACTTCATGAGTTTGAAGCAAGTTAATACAAGAAGTGCCCGGTATCTTCCACAAAAACGCAATCGCATCGAGTCGAAATATTTTTACCCCAGAGTCCAAGTACTGACGAATAATGACAACAAACTGCTTAAGCACCTCGGGATTACGAAAATCAAAGTCGACTTGATCGGCGCTAAACGTACACCAAACATGTTTAGTCCCTTGTTTGGTTGAAACCTCTCTCAATAATGGTGATGTTCTAGGCCGGATCACTTTTGATAGGTCATCTTCATAATCGGCAGTAAAGAAAAAATCATGTCCAATGCCCTCTCCTTTTATGAAGTTTTCAAACCACATGCTGCGGCTTGAGCAGTGATTGATCACCACATCCGACATTAAATGCCAGCGCTGCGCGATGGCTTCAATCTCCGACCAACTCCCTAAGGCTTCATTAACAGATGAATAATCAATAACCGCAAAGCCATCATCAGAGCTATAAGGAAAAAATGGCAATATATGAACTGAATTAATGTGAGTAGCGATGTACTTATCTAAAAATTCATACAATGTCGCCAATGGTAATTTGTCATCTTCAACAACGCTATCGCCATAGGTGATCAAGACCACGTCTTGCTCTGACCAATGATTGCTATAGGGCATTGGTCCAGGTTGTTGTGAATCAATTCTCATTAATGCAATCAGCTGCTCTGTTAACGCTTCAATCGAGATACTGATATCAATATCTTGATAGATTATCGTTAACTGTTGAGCGACTTTTTGCGCTAGCATACTAACAGGCATTGGCTAACACGGTTTGTTGTGCTTGAATGTTACCAAATTCAGCATTATCTAACTCTACGGCTTGCTTAAGTTCTTCTAACACCGTCGGCATCGCGCTAACAACTCGACTCCACGAAGGTATAAAAGGTGTTTCCATTGGCTGCTCGAGAAAGACATTACCCGCTTTTAATATATTTTTAGCAAACATTTCTACTGCTTTTTCTTCATTATGAATATCGAGTGTTAAACCATTCATAATCGCGTCATTTCGATAAGTTTCGACATAATCGAGTGCAATACGATAAAAAGTGGCTTTTAACGTGCGAAACTTCTCTGAGGTAAAGGTTTCACCATGTGTCGCTAGTTTACGGATCAACGCTTTACTAATATCTATCGACATTTTAGATAAGCCGCCTTGGTCATTATCTAGTGAGAGGTCTTGATGTTTATGATCGTAAGTCGACGCTATATCAACTTGGCATAAACGGTTAGAAGAATAGTTTCGATACATTTCTGATAGCACGCCTATCTCTAAACCCCAATCACTTGGAATACGCAGATCTTTTAGGACATCTCGTCTAAAAGAAAACTCTCCTGCCAATGGGTATAAAAAGCTATCCATATAGTCGAGGTAATCACAAGGTCCAACAGTTTTCTTCAATGCTTTAATCAACGGCGTGACTAACAAGCGAGAAACACGGCCATTTATTTTGCCACTCGCGACTCGCGCATAAAAGCCTTTAGAAAATTCATAATTAAACAACGGGTTAGCGACCGGGTAAAGTAACCTTGCGAGAAGCTGCTTGTCATAAGTTAAAATGTCGCAATCATGTAATGCAATCGACTCAGAACGACCTGATGCCAGAATATAGCCCATGCAATACCAGACGTTGCGTCCTTTCCCCATTTCCTTGGGCGCTAACCCCAATCGCTGTAGTTTCGCATCAAGAGCTTTTAATCTAGGCCCATCATTCCAAAGTACACGATGATGTTGCGGCAATTGCCCAAAGAATTTTAGCGCCTTACGATACTGCTCCTCATCGGCTCGATCCAAACCAATGACAATTTCAGATAAGTACTTCACATCTTTAATTTTGGATAGAATATCAGGTAATGCTTTACCTTCTAATTCTGAGTAAAGTGAAGGCAACAATAATCCTAATGGCCTGACTTTAGAAAACGCTAACAACTCTTCTTCTAGATCAGAGGCTTGTCGCTGTGCCAAATTGTGTAATGTTGTCACTAAACCATTTTGATAGAAATCAGCCATATTGCACCTCTGTAGATAATTGTGAAGGAAGTAATTGAGTTAACGCTTCAGCCCAGCCCTTTGGGCCACAACATTGCGTTTGTAAAGTCGCCTTATAACGCGTTAGTCGAGGAAAATCATGAACAGGAGAGCGAACTTGCACAGCGATACTGGCAGCTTCGAGCATCGAAACATCGTTTTCACCATCTCCTAGCGCAATGGTAATAACATCACTTTGTTGGTATAGCTCGCGATATTGCTGCGCCAGCCAAATCATCGCCTGACCTTTATCACAATAACCACTCACATGAAGGAAACGTCCTCCTTTAACCGCGCAAGCACCCAACTCTGTTAAGTATTCAATAAATTCATTTTGCGATTGGCGATCACCCTGCCAATATAGTGGCTCACTATAATCCCGTTGCTTAGCCTTACTTGCCTGTACAGCCGTTAAGTCGGTCAGCTCACTTAGTTGTGATACTGTTAATTGTGAAAAGCCAGTGTAGTGATGAGTATACGACTGGCAAAAGTGCTCGAGTAAATTTAACCAATGACCTCTCGGTTGGCTAAAAGACTTAATCCAGTAGTCACCATCAGCAATGGTTTCTGATGGTTGAAATGGAAAAGTTTGCTTTGGAATATAAATAGCGGCGCCATTTTCTACGATAAAAGGCGCATTTATCGGTAACTGACCGACAATATCGTCGAGTTCGGCTTTTGTTTTACTGGTATTTACTATCAGCGGAATATTCGCGACTGCCAGCGCATCTAACGTTGAACGTGCTTCATCCATTCGATAGCTATAATGGTCAAGCAACGTACCATCTAAGTCAGTAAAAATAACAACGTGCTCTTTCATTAACTTAACCCCTTACTTTGCTGAGCGATTACTTCTCGCTGCGCATCTAAATATAAGCAACTATCAGCGATAGTTGGGAGTGTTCGAAAGCCATGTTCGGTTAATCGCTGGAAATGTTGGATAAAATGAGCAAGTTGCTGATCATTCATCAACCTATTTTTGTCATTTGAGCACTCAGTATCTTGTGAAAGCTTGGATTCTTGTTCAGCCCGCCATTGATAGACAACGTCAAAGCTGGGTGCCTGTAACACTAACCAATAATCCATCATCGAATACAATGGCTGATAATCACGCTCTAAACTGGTATTCACATAACGACGCCATACACCGTCAGCATCATAAGTCGCTTCAAGTGGATTGACTGGTTCTCGCATTTGTTTTTCAGTTTGTGCCGGTACTCCCCAACACCAACCTTCAACTAAAACCATATCGACAGGGTAATCAATATGGCACCACTGCTCTTGGGATTTAGGGTTATCAGTGGCTTTATCAAACCCTGGGATCTTCAGGTTACTTTCATGTTGAGAAAGCTTCGTTAAAACATCGCTTAATTGAGTGGTATTGTGAGTACCGGGTACGCCGCGAGTAATCAGCAAAGGATGCACTGTTTCTGCTAAGTGCTGACGTTGCTGGCGATCAAAATAAAAATCATCTAAAGACATCGACAACACAGTTAGGTGGTAGCGCTCAGATAGATAATCGGCTAAAAACTGTGCACAAGTTGACTTACCACTACCTTGACAGCCATTGATACCTACAAAAAAAGGGGCTCTTCTAGCCTGTTGAGCTAGCTGGTAAATGCGCTCTGCTTCTGGCTGATAGCATTGTGTTGCTAATTTCGCAAAACTATCTGGTAACCGATGCTTATTCATAAACGCTGTCAACATAGTGTTTTCCTTACCAATTCATAATAGTGAAGCAATCAACTCTTATGCCAGCAAAGCAGAAATTCTAAAATAAAACAACATATCAACGAGTTAGTCGTCTAATTTATGTTGGTTCCTTTTAGAGACTCGACATTGCTTTGCACAAAAATCGTGCATTAATGGAGCGAAACACCATGATAGTGCAGATTGGCAATGAATGACTGACCAGAAACGGATGAAATGCCGCTGAAAATGTTTTTAAAGTGAAAAGAGGTTTTTAAATTGGCTTGTTTGACGACGAGAAACTTCGACAATAGCACCGCTCGTCATCGTCAGTTCTAAACCACCTGAACTACACGCTTGGACCGCAACGACTTTATCCAACTGTACGATACTGCTGCGACTTGCACGAAAAAAGTGTGCTTGAGGCAGGCGTTTTTCAATTTGTGCCAGTGTTCGATGAATCATTGGAGATTTTCTGTCAAAATGCACTTTGGTGTAGTTACCCATGGCTTCAAATTGCTCGACATTTTCTAATGGTATTAAATAACAATTCTGCCCGTCTTTAACAAAGAATCGTTGCTCTAACAGCATTTTAGCTTCTTCTTTGGGAGGTTGCTTGTTGGTGACTTCAACTAATCGCTGGCATGCTTTAACTAACCTTTTTTGTGTTATCGGCTTTAGTAAATAATCAACAGCATTGTTATCAAAAGCGTCGAGCGCATATTGTTCAAAGGCGGTGGTAAAAATAACGTTGGGTGCTGGCATTAACTCGGTTAGCAAATCAAAGCCATTGCCATCAGGCAAATCTACATCTAAAAATATCACATCAATTTTACTGTCATTCAGATACTGGCGAGCTTCTGATAGACTGTTAGCCTCAGCAACCACATTAATATTTTCTATGTGCGTTAATTGTGATTTTAATTCGACTCTAGCTAATCTCGAATCTTCAACGATCATGGCGCGGAACATAAATTTTCATCCAATTTTATCTGAGCTTTAACGAGTTTTCCCTCTTGTTGTAATGAGCAGGTGCCAAACTCTCCAAATAAATATTGAAGGCGCTGCTGGATATTAACAATACCTAGCCCCAAACTATTATCATGGACTTCTATATTTCCTGGATTAGTCACTTCAATAACCAATGTATCGAATGCACTAATACTAATGATTATTTCACCACCCTTTACCTTTTTCGCAATACCATGCTTGATAGCATTTTCAACCAATAGCTGCAACGAAAGCGTGGGCACCTGCCATGAATCGATATTTCCTCGTATATCCCATTGAACGGTTAGCCGATCTTCAAACTGCAACTCATTGAGAGTTATAAAACTTTTTGTTAGCTCTATTTCTTGAGCAAGAGGCCAAAGCTTATCTTGTTTAGCTTGCAATGTAACTCTCAAGACATCGGATAACTGCGCTAAACTTTCTCGCGCTTTTTCAGTGTCTTCCAAAATTAACGCGCGAATATTATTAATAGCATTAAACATAAAGTGTGGATTTAATTGGTTCAGCAATAAGTCCATTTGACTCGTGGCAAGTTGCTCATTTAACTCTCGCTCTCGAATTTGAGCCATGCGCAACGCATATTGTCTTTTTATTAACAAATAGACTGACGACCAACACAATAAAAGGGTAAATAGAAACGGAATAGATGAAAGAATTTGTAGATAAGCATATTTAGCCATACTTCCTAGAATGAGCGCCTTGTTGGGAAGCAAGACAATGGCGAAAACAATAACCGCGACTAGCGTACCGATAACACTGCCCAGCACACTGTACTTAATTACTTGAGGCATAGTGTCGGGGTTGCGTTGTTGATAAAACTTTTTCATAAAGGCACTTGATAACATCAAGGCGATAAAGAGTGTAAGCGAGTTAATTAGTTCGACATGGTTGAAATTAACAAAATACCCGCGTACCAGCATGTTGAGCAGCGTAAAGCTGCCCCACACCATCACTTGCACTAGCCAAAACGAGAGATAATGATTCATAGCGCGCTCAACCAGCCAAAAATATCTTCAGCAACCTGATCTGATATCGTGATTTCGCTTTTACCATACTCAGCGGGCAATCCTGTTTTTGCGGGTTGAAACAAATGATTTAACTCTGGGTAAATTTTATAGTCCAACCATTTTTCATCAACTGACGCGATAAATCCATCGATATTTTGTTTGGCTGGCACCTGTACATCTTTTGCACCATTAAGCGCTAAAACCGGTATGTTGAGTTGCCTTAAATACTGCTGAATATCACTTTTAACAAAATAACGCATCCACTTTGAGGTTAATTGTGCTGCTTCTCCTTGTGCTTGCTGCTCTTGCATGCCCATTTCAAGTAACAACTCAAACAATGTTTCTTTAGCGGTATCATTAGCGATTGCCGCCATTATCTGTTTTTGTTGACCAGAAGCTTGTTGATAAGCATCTTCAGGAACATTTTGCTGTTTTAATATCATTTGAAGTTGATCAACCATCAACTGTTGCCCTGGCGTACCAGGGCCTGCAAGTGAAACAAAAAAATCGGCTGTTTGTGCACTTTGAATCGTCAGCGCGATTGCGGCAATCAACCCCCCCTCACTGTGACCGATAAAGCCAATTTTAGTATCTTTTAGTGCATCGTAGTTATTTAAAAACTCAAGCGCAGCATTGGCGTCGGTTGCAAAGTCAGCACTTGTCGCTGATGCAAAGTCGCCTGTTGATTCACCAACACCTCTATCATCATACCTTAAAACAGCAATTCCATGTTTAGTGAGTTGGTCAGCCAAAACCTTATAAACTTTATGGCCAAACACATCGCCATCGCGGGTTGAAGGACCAGATCCTGATAGGATAATCGCAGCATGCTTTACGCTTCCATTCGGTATCGTCAATGTACCTGATAGCTTATGACCGGCAAGCTTGTTTTCAAAACTCACATCAACGACTTGGTATTCATCTTTACCACCTAACTCTTGAGGCTTTGGCTGACGTTTAGCCACTGTTGCATTAGGGGTAAATTCAATTGGCGCGCTAAATCCACCTTGTTGATATTGAGCGACTATTTTTCCGTTTTGTAATGTTCCTTCAATTGTTATTCCTGCTGCAGTCAGAGCTATCTTAACTTGATTGTCTAAAAGATTTACTTTATCAAAACGAATACCAAGTTGGCCTTGCGATGGCACATCCATAATCGCTGCAACACTTTGTTCCTCCTGTTTTAGCGATAATGTCATCTCTAACGAATGAGATTCATTCACTGGTAATGTACCGACCCAACGTCCAATCAATTCTTGGTTATAGCTTGTCGACGTTTCCATATTCATACTGGCACTAGGCTTATCATCATTTGCCGTAACATTGTCACCACATGCTATTAAGCCAGCAGTAAAAGCTGCAACTATAATCACTGGTATAACTTTTCTCATCTGATTACTCCTTTTAACGTAGGGAACAATCTTACTGCCGATAATCACCGAATAATTGATAATTTATATAAGCGGTCATTTAACCTGTTAAGCGGCGGGTGGACGGTGAAAAAATTGATTAGCTAGTTGTTTAAATACCTTGATATAAACAGCTAGCTATTTCAAAACGAAGTATCTGCCTAAGCACCTATTTATTTAACTGGCAATAAAATTACCATGAAAACCGAGCGGCAAGTGATAAGGTAACCACGCTCTAGCGATAGGTCCTTGTGATAAGCCGCTTAAATCAAAGATATTTAAGCATGTGCGTTTACTAGGCACATGTAAAGCAGTTCCGATTAGATAGCCTTGCCCTTCGACACCTTTGGGGTTGTATGGCACGTGCTCTTCTACCAAGAAGTCTTCACCATAAAAATAGCTATCCAATTTACCTGTGTGTAGGTCTATTGCACGTATTGTATCATCCCAAATACTATCGGCCTGCGTTGATAAGTGATAAAGATAACGATTTTTACGTCCAGTTAAATGAGCCGAAATGCGTGGAAACTCACTTTTCCCCTTAAAAACGTGCGATTTAATTGCACCATTAGAATACAGACTAAACAAGGTTGCTTGGCCATAAGTGGTGCTAGGTTTTTCCTTTCCAGACATGACATCAGACAATTGATGCAAAATATCTACATTGTCATACAAGCTGCCATCAAAATGAATTGTGCCATCAGCCTCTTCCCAGGCATTGCCAAAATGAAAGGCAAACCCAGGTGGCAATTCCAGCCGTTTTTTCACGGTTAAATCATTTTTGTCCACAACGAGTACCGTCATAGGCAAGTTTTTATCAAAACCAATACTTGTGAAGTGTCCGGGAGTCGTCTTATCACTTACTAATGAAGGCAATATTAGCAAAACATGACGATGTGTTATCAAAAAGTCATGCAGCATCAAGCCTTTATAGTTGGCTCTCACGATACCGGCGTTTTTAACGCTACCCAATGCGGATAGGTGGTAAACCACAACATGACCAGATTTGTCTAAGCCAAAATTCCAAATATCACCATTGCTATCGACTTTAGGGTGAGCAGAAAATGGCAAGCCTTTTAGTGTGTTGCCATACTTACCTTTCGCGCCTAGATTAATTTGTTCTTTATAATCAAGCGTCTGACTATCTAACCTAGAAGCAGCGCCTTCTTCCCATAGTGCCCATAAATCGTTGCCAACATTAATAATATTTGTATTGGCTGTATTGATAACGTTTGGATGAGTAACAGCTTTAGCATTGGCTATTTTTGTATCTGGCCCCGAATATAGAAACTTACCAGCAGCTTGCTCTTTGGTGTATTTTGGCGTTTCAATAAATCGCCCGATATGGCTAACCCTACCTTGGGCAATCTCAAAACGTTGCACCATGCCATCACCTTCGAAAACATGCTTATAGCGAATGTTATTTCGTTCATGCTTTGCAGGGCCATTTCTTAAAAACTGCCCTTGTAAATCAAGGGGAATTCGCCCCTCAATCGACAAAGAATCCGCACTAAGGTTCTGCTCAACATTGGCAAAGCCAATTAGTTCTGGGCGTTTTGCTAAGGCTTCATTAAAAAGTGCTTTAACATTAAATGCTGCAAGGTTACCACCAACTTGTCCTTTCGCAAGTGCACTAAAAGACAATGGCAGAGCTGTTGTAAGACTCGCGACACCTAAGCCTTTTAACAATTGTCGTCTGGTTGCAGACATTTTAAACGAACATCGATGTTGCCATTGGTCATTTTCAGTAAATTTATTCATAATGCCTCCCTACTTCAATGAACCTAATAAATAACCGTTGCTGTATTTACCACTTCAACTTGTTCAACTGAAATATCAAACTTCGCATCACGATAATTTACTGGCCCAAAACTCGGTTTGGCGTCATTAGAAAAGCCAAACCCTTCTACAGGCATACCAAAGATGTTGGTTTCTAACTGAGCATTGTCATTTTCATCATGAAAAAATTTTATGGCATATTCCCCAGGAGCTATGCCGTCAAACTTAACGGTAACTTTGCCTTCTTTGGCCGCAACAATTGCTGCTCTTAATGCATTCCCATTCGAATAATTATCTTCCCCTTCAAATAATTGAATGTATAACTTACCTTGCTCGCTTTTTATACCTTCAATATCAAATCTAATCTCGCTTGCCGATGCTGTAATTAAAGATAGACCCGCTAACAATATACTAACTAACAACAATGATTGGCTTTTCATCTAATTTTTCCCTCTATACATATATTTATTTGCGCATTAATTGCGTTGTTCGATAAAGAAGATAAAATGACTAAGTGACAAAACAAAGCGAGATTTCGCCAAATGAAACATATACTTCGTCAATTGTTCTCACAATAAAGTGCCCAACTCACGAATCGCTAAATAAACATTAATAAACAAAAACTTAAAATGAATCCATCTATCAAACAGTTCATATTTAATCTTCTACTTTGTACCGCAATAGGGATGTTTTTAGGCTACTTATCCCCCTTTGGTATGCATGCTTTACCGCGCTCCATTACCATACTTTATTGGGTTTTAATCTGTATTATGGGCTATTTAATTTATAGCTCATGCATAAACGCTGGCGAACACTTTCTTAGTAAGAAAGTAAATCACCTCTGGATACGTATTGCTATCAGTTCGACCGTCGCAAGTGCATTGATGTCGTTAGCGATCCCTTTTTTAGATTGGGCGATTTTTGATAGTACAATCAATCCTCGCTATCAATTTGTAACTATTTTTCCTAAAGCAATTATCATAGGAGGAGTGGTAACCCTTATCATGTTATTCAAAGAGAGTCTTATAAAACAACGAATAGCGTTACGAGAAACCCAGTCAAAATTATCTGCTCAGCAACAAGCCACCAACCAAATACATGACAAAAATTTTCAACAATTTATTGAACAATTGCCTATCGAAAAACGTGGAAAGTTATTATGTTTAGAGATGTCTGATCATTACCTTAAAGTGCATACGGATAAAGGACATCATTTATTGCTCATGCGTTTCAAAGATGCACTCAAGCAACTGGAGCATTTTCCCGGTATTCAAACCCATCGTTCTTGGTGGGTGGCTAAAGATGCTGTTGCTTGCACGCAAAAAGATCGGCGTAAGCTCGTGGTTGTTTTAGAAAATGACTTGCAAGTGCCAGTATCAAAAACCTATCAAGATGACGTAAAACAAGAGTTACTCGGTAAAAGCTTCTCTAAAGAATAGAGGATCTAAATGCTTTCTATAGTAACCTCAGGTTTGTATAAGAAATAGCACAAAAATAATAAAATCAAACACTTAAACTCACTGTCATTTTCTAGCTGGCTACTTTTTACTTAATTCAAGGCGTATTGTTGTAAGAATAGCCAGCTATTTCACCACAATATAACGCAGAAGTAAGTAAAAATAGGCGTTAGAAATGCATTCCTTATGCAGAGCTGAGGTTATATTAGACCAAGGCTTTTGCATAACTATCGCGATCGATATCAATAACCTCAACAGTTAAAGACGCATCACGTAAGCCTATTAGCTTGAGCTTAGAAATAACACAATCTGACAAATGACTTTTTTGTTGCTGATTACGGCCAGAAAGTATTCGCACATTAACATGCACAAAACTCTGGCGCTCTTCACCAGTTTGATAATGTTCATAGGCCATGGTTCTAAGCTTAATATCGCTGCCATCAGCAGCAAACAAATTAGCGTTCAACGCACCTAAATAAACTTTTTCGATAAGCGGTTGTGCATCGATATCACTAGAATGCTCTATAATACAGTGAGGCATACCCTATTCCTTAATAGATGAATGACCGTGAGGTCTACTTGTAAATAATACCGGTTATTTCGGCGCTAGTCCCATATCATCCAATTTCAACAATATGTCTGTCTTTTGAGTCTTTGCTATTTCTTGCCAATGCTTTCCTTCTCGCGCACCAATAATGGCATAAATAGAGTTTAATCCAGTACCTTTAACGGTTAATTTTAACTGCTTATACAGTTCAAATGGGTCAATAGCCATGAATTCTTCTACGGAGTGAATACCAACCTTTGCTAATATTTCTTCACTTTTAGGGCCAAACCCTTGCAAATCTCTTAATCTCGTTTTTCTCATTATTATCTAGATTACTTACCAATATCAGAGGGTTTCGATGATAAACAGAATTAACGTATACTATTTCGCCTTAATGAATAAAAAACCTCGCATTCATCTTTCAGTCCTTCTCGAGTCCATCCTTGCAATTTATAAAACTTATCGCCTCTAGTATTTGCGTCTGTGCTTAGGGTTATTTTTTCAGCCCCTTGTTCAAACAGCCATTGACTCGCTAGTTTTATTAGCTCCTTACCTGCGCCAATTCCTTCGAACTCTGGCTTAACAAACAACGCCCAAATAGAAGAATTTTCTCTATCAGCATATGAAAAACCTATAATTTGGTTACTTTTCTCACAAACCCATCCACTACCGAACTTCTCAAGATAGTCTTCATACATTTGTAATGTCACTAAACTCGGATCTGAAAGAACATTTTCAGAAACCGAAAGCCTGATTTGGGACATTGCCGCGATGTCATCACTATTGGCTTTTCTAAACCTCATCATACGCCAAAGCTCCTTAATAAAATGCGGTCAAACGACCAACTTTTCGACTTTACCAAACTATGATGTTAGGTGGAACAAAATTAGAAATATCATTAAATAGTGATTATCTTGAAGATATGCAGAGATTAACTTTTAGGCAATCTCTGCATAGTGCACTAGTGATATTTTTTGACTAATCATTAACCAAGTTCATTGAATAGCTATTGCTTAATACCAGCTAGCAGCAGTTTTCCTATTTTTACGCTTTCCTTGCTCAATCGACGTGTTGAACAATATCAATTCTAAACCCGTCAGGATCAGTTACCATAAAATGTATTTGCCCCCATACTTCTTCTTTTAGCTCCATCGCAATGTCCAAGCCCACATTCTTTGCTTGATCATAAGCCAGCGCGGCATTCTTAACCTCAAATGAGATGACATAGCCGTCAGGTGACATTAACGAGTGAAGAAATTGAGGCTGCGATGGATGGTTGGGCGATAAAAATCCAAGCTGAATTCCTGAATTAGGTGAAACCAGATGTAAATAAAAATTGGGATCATAAAAAACCGCATTGAAACCAAAATATGACTCATAAAACAGTTTAATTGCTTCCAGTTTCGATGACACCATTACTGGAAACATTGCATCTATCTCAATCATTGACTTTTCTCCTAAATGTATAAGTATGCTTAGGAGTTAGTGTGACTTAACAATGCTACGAAGAATTGTACAAAACGGACATCTTCCAAAAATTTTTGGGTGTCATGCCAGACAGTCTTTTAAACTCTTTAATATAATGTGATTGATCATAATATGGCCCGTAACAAGATATTTTATCAGGTGCTGTTCTAAGCAACTTAATGGCTCTTTGAAACCTGATCACTCTAGCGAAGTCTCTCGGGCTCACACCTAAATATAGCTGACTTAAACGCCGAAGCTGCCTGCTTGATAAACCAAACTCCATGCACTGTTCGCTAGACAGGTTAATGTTAGACGTCGAATTATGATGACAATACTGGATAAAACGTACCACCCTTGTATCAAAAACTTGAGCGGACATATAAGAAGAAAATACCTGAGACACCTGCTGACAACGCTCTTCAAACAATATTGTGTTATTAAGATGCTCAAATACTGCTTCAACAATAAAGCTTGGCAAAATATCAGAAGCGTTGATGGCATCGTCATTTCCCCATGCACCGACTGGAATACTGCATAGTCCTTGATGTCCGAGAATGGTAAACCTGACGCCAAAGTAAGTCGCGGGCCCAGAAATTTCGTAAACAATCGGCGCTAAAAATGGCCGAACAACAAAATTGTCTTCGAAGCAATTCAAGTTGATCACCCAGTCAACACAGTTATCCGGAATACTATGATAGTTAAACCTGCCGTGAGGAACATTAAGCTGCCAAAAGCTATTTACCCAGTTACTCAAAGGTGGAGTGGACAATTGCGCTTGATAGGCGTCCATATTGTCGACATGACCTTGCATTGGATCAAAGTCTACATTCAATTCCATAAAATATTCATATTGTCGAAAATTCAGTATTTATTTAAACAATCAGCTAGGTGAGTAGCTCTTTAAATGCTTCTTTATAACGCCTTGAAAGATTTAGCACTTTGCCCGTGTTTAATTTAACTTCGCTGTCACCACTCGGCAGTGGCGTAATAGAGTCAACACAATCCATGTTAATTGCCGCGGAACGATGAATACGACAAAAACCTTTTGATTCAAGCTGCTTTGATAATTTTTGTAAGGTTGTTCTCATTGGATAAATCCGTCCTTTACTATGCAAATTGACATAATTACCAGACGATTCAAGCCACTCGATATCTTCAACCCTAAGGATAAACTCTTTGCCTAGTTTTTTTACCAATAGGCGATCAAAACTCGGACTGATTGCCTCTTCGCCTTCCGAAACTGGATTAGCTTCTCCTTGCAGGCGGCTAACAATAAAGCCATAGGCTTGGATTAGAACAATAAAAAAGCAAAAGCTCCATAAATCTTTACGGTATTCGTATAGCAGTTCGTAGCCGATATCACCAAAATCGTAATTGCCTGCCATCAGTAGATAGATCAACTCACGAAATATCACCATTAAACCAACGTGACAAAGCGAAAAAATAATCGAAGCAATAAAATATGCGACAAGTGAGCGTTTGATCGCTTGCCAGTTGAAAGGGTATCTTTTTAAAAGTTGTGCGACTAATGGAAATAACAACAGCGATGCAAACCCACTGGTATATTCCCAAACAAAAGGTTCCCACAAATCAAATGGCAATAGCTTATCATCACGCTTAGCTTCCATGATCACCGAAGTGGCAATAATCGTGGCATTAATAAAGAAAAAACAAAACAGCATTAATACTTCGTAGCGAAGTTTGTATTGTTGAAAATGAGCAAGACGTGACACTATTGTTTGTTCCTTATACCAATTCCATTAAGTATTCAATCATTCAGTGGGTGCTATAAAGGCTTTAAGCGCGGCGAAGGTATGCAGGCATAGTCATTCTATGTCAAGTACATTCAACAAAGCAAAAAGTCTTTATAACCCCATCAAAGAAGCTTTCCAGAAGTTCCTTTTCTTTGTTAACGTAATTTGAAAGGTGTTAAACATTCCTGCATTTCGTTGCCTTGAAATGAAACTTCTGGTCAAGCTCTGAAAGACTTAGTATTTATTGGAGTTGGTATTATTAATTCTTAAAAACTTTCATCACACTATACCACCACTTATCCCTAACCTTTGTTATTTCAACCTTTTAGGCATTTAATTAATACCATTTTCCGTGATGATAATCCCATATTAACGCATTGGAAAAGGATTATGTATCTCAATAAACATCACTCATTGCTCGCTAATGTCCTGCGACTTTTTAAGCCCTCTACCATCGATATGCCGGCTAGGCGCTATGATTTAGATTGGCTGAGAATTACAGTATTTGGGTTATTAATATTATTCCACACTGGTATGTTTTACACCTTAAACTGGGGATGGCATATAAAAAGTGACTATCGTTCACAATGGCTAGAGACCGTGATGCTGACCATTGAGCCATGGCGAATGGCAGTGCTTTGGGTAATCGCCGGCATCGCTATTCGTTTTGTTATGGCAAAAGTATCTGCCGGACGTTTTATTGTCATGCGCAGTATCCGATTATTGCTGCCCCTATTATTTGGTGTACTCGTTATCGTGCCGCCACAGCTTTATGTTGAAATGACCTATAATGGTGACTTGTCAATGAGCTATTGGCAATTTCTTCGCGAGTTTTTCTCCACTGACACGACAGTTTTCGCCAAGTACAACTATGGTATTTGGCCTCATATCGATGTAAACCATTTGTGGTTTATTCGCTCGCTATGGCAATACTCTTTAGTAATTTTATGCTTACTTCCTCTGCTAAACAGCCGTTGGGGAACTGCCTCAATGCAATGGCTGTTTAGGCAACCAGGGATTATTGCGCTTGGCCTTGCTGTCACTCCGTTATTTATTATTCAGTTAAATTGGGGCATGGATGAAGTAAGGTATCCTGTCGGTTTTACCTTGATGATCTATGGTTATCTGATCGGTTGGGATCCGTTATTTTGGCAACGTGTTAAAAGTAATGGCTTAATCTTGTTGGTAAGTTTAATTATCGGTTATGGTGTTTTTGCTGTCTTTTATAACCTCGTTTGGTTAGATGTTATCCACGGCACCAGTAATCACCCTCAATGGTTAATTTCACTAGGGTTATTTAATTACAGTTTGTTAAGAGTCTTAGGGGCACTCACTGTTTTTGCTTTAGCAGCAAAGTATTGGAACAAACCTTCCACTAAGCTAAGTTACTTTAACGATGCAGTTTACCCATATTTCATTCTTCACCAAACCTTAATTATTGTGTTCGGGTATCACTTATCGTCTTTGCAACTTGGTCCTGTGTTAGAGCCTCTTCTCCTGATCAGCCTGACAGTTTTAGGGTGTTATTTAAGTTTTGAAGTAATTCGCCGCAGCAACGTATTGCGCCCACTCTTTGGTTTATCGATGACCGGCTCATATAACTTGCCATTAAAACGCCTTGGTTATGTAAGCGCTTGCTTACTTATTACACCAATTGGTTTGGAGATATTACTTTAAGGTGATCATGAAAAAGCCATGCTCTCGGACATGGCTTTTGTGTTTTCTACTATGCTAACGACTTATACCAATTGAAATAAAAGGTTAACCAATTCATAGTGCCATGGTTAGAATTTCTCGACTCACTTCTGGGGTTATATCGCCATGCTCTCCTAATTTAACCATGCCATGCCTAGTCAAATTATCGATTAAGTGGGGAATGTCATTCTTTGTTAAATTAACCTCTGATAATCTAATCGGCACCTGCATGGTTTGAAAAAACTGCTCGGTTTTGACGATCGCTTGGTCGATACGCTGCTCATCACTTCCTTCAACAATACCCCACACCCGCTCTGCATATTGAAGCAACTTCGTCGCCTTTGCTTGCTTTTTCACCTTCAGCAAAGCAGGTAAAACAATGGATAAAGTACGAGCATGATCAATACCATGTGCGCCTGTCAGTTCATGGCCTATCATATGTGTCGCCCAATCTTGCGGAACACCTGCACCAAGCAAACCATTTAGTGCTTGCGTTGCCGACCACATAATATTAGCCCGAACATTTAAATCTTCTTTGGTTTCTGCCGCTAGTGCTTTAGGGCCTTCTTCAATCAGCACCCTTAACAAGCCTTCGGCAAATTGGTCTTGTACTTTACCACTGACATCGTAGGTGAGGTATTGCTCAACGATATGGACAAAGGCATCAACTACACCGTTACCAATTTGGCGATCAGATAAGCTCAAGGTTACGGCAGGGTCTAAAATCGCAAATTTCGGTCTAACCATTGGACTACTAAACGCTAACTTATCTCCATCGCGAGTAACGACTGAATTTCCGTTAGATTCACTACCTGTTGCAGGTAAAGTCAATACGGCCCCTATGGGCAAGGCTTCGCTGAAATTGGCTTGTTTGGCGAGAATATCCCATGGATCTTCCCCTTGAAATTTTGCCGCCGCAGCAACAAATTTAGCGCCATCAACAACCGAACCTCCCCCAACGGCCAGAATGTAGTCAATATTTTGAGCTTTAACCAGTGCTACTGCTTGCATCAAGGTATCGTAGCTTGGGTTGGGCTCAATCCCTGAAAACTCGCACCATTGATAACCTGCGAGCGCGTTAGTTACCTGCTCATAGACGCCATTGTTTTTAATTGAGCCTGTGCCATAAAGCATCAAAACGTTAGCATTGGCAGGAATTTCATTAATAATATGTCCGTACTGATCCTGACCAAAGTGGATCGTGGTTGGATTTTGGTAACTAAAATTTAGCATGACAACTTCCCATGATGAATAAAATCAATTAAAACAGTATAACGTGAAAGTAAAGTGCCAAGATCAATAAGATTGGCCGTTATATCGGATCAATAAACTATTTAGCCTCAGGTTTGTATAAGAAATAGCTCGAATACAATAAAATCAAAATCTTAGCTTTGCTGTGACTTTCTAGCGCGCTACTTTTTACGTAATTCAAGGTGTATTGTTGTAGGAATAGCCCGCTATTTCACAACAATATAACGCAGAATTTAGTAAAATAGGCGTTAGAAATGCATTCCTTATACAGAGCTGAGGTTATTTACGCTATTGATATTATTGCTCAACCAGTTCAGCTCTTAACTTAGATAACGCCTTTTGTTCTATCTGACGCACTCGTTCTTGCGAAATACCGTATTTGTCTGCTAATTGTTTATGGGTTGTTTTGTCCTCATTCAACCAACGTTGAGTAAAAATGTCGCGACTACGCTCATCTAACCTTGCGATCACCGTTTTGGCTTGAGTGAACATTCTTTCAGTAAAGTCGTCTTCGATAACTTGCTCAATATTGGTATCCGCCAAGGCGTTTTGCAATTCTTTATCGAAGTAACTATCACCGTCATTGTCTTGTTGAGTAGGCAAACTCGTCGAAAGATCAGTTTGATAAAGTTGACTTTCCATATCACTGACATCTTCGATGTTAACTTTAAGCGTAGCTGCTACCTGTTGCTTTTCTTGATAGCTTAGCCACTCTTGTTTGCCTTTTAAGCGCCGTAAATTAAAAAACAGTTTACGTTTAGCTTTGGTCGTTGTTGCTTTAACTAGACGCCAGTTACGGATCACATACTCTTGTATTTCAGATTTAATATAGTGAATAGCAAAGCTGGTTAACCGGACACCAACATCCACACTAAATTTACGCACAGACTTCATCAGGCCAATGGTGCCTTCTTGTACCAAGTCTTCAATAGGCAAACCATAACCTTTAAAGCTACGGGCAATATAGGCAACAAAGCGTAAATGCGATAGCACTAACTGATGAACCGCTTCAAGGTCATTATGTTGATGAAAGCGCTCAAACAATTCGCGCTCCTGCTGTTCACTCAATAGTGGAATGGTGTGAACATAAGACATATACGCGTTAAAACTTAGTGTGCTATCAGCTTGTAATGGCATAAGTTGAGTAGACATAATACCTCCTTACGCTCGCACTGGTGCCGTTAACACATAGGCTAAGAATCTTTGATTAAAATGGCGTTCTCCGGGTAATAACGCTAAGACCTGACGTTTTAACTTACGCTCATAACTTGATTTAGGCGTTGGTAAAACAATCGATTTGCCTGTTACAGACAACCGCTTTTGTTTAGTGGCTAACGGGGCTTGGTTCGTCGTTTCTTTTTCAAGCTGGCTTTGCTTACTTATGCTTGTTGCTGATACACCTAAAGCCGCAACCACAGCAACTAAAATAATGAAAGGTTTGATGATGGAACGTTTAATTGAAGTCATCATATATCCTCTGTAAAGCAATATAAAACAAGTTCAATGGGTCAAGTCTTTTACCAATATCTCGCACCGCACTGTTTGTGCTGTCAATTGGTAGGTTATACCAATTAGCTTAAATATTTGATCATTCAGCGAGAATTAAAAGGCTTAGAGGCAAGGCATTGATTGTAGGTAATGGTTATTCCCTTATCACAATCAATAACGATGCATATAGGCCTTTTAAACTCGCCCTTGGGAGCTTGTCAGGAAAGTGATAACTTAACAAATTGCTTTGATGGAGAATGCTACACCCGCATCAATTTGCTTTGTTCTAATTTCCCTGACATAGCTCTGAACTGACTAAATATTTAGATAATTGGTATTAGACCTCGACACGCTATTATCAGTTCCTAAAATAGGGGCTGGTATAAAAAATCCAACCCCTTTTTTTAATTTTTTTTGTTTTTTTATTCGCTGTTACTGTCCTCGCTTTGTGCAGAATCTATTTCACGAGTTGAATCATCATTTACGGTTTGATTTGATGTCTCATCTCCTTCTTCTTCTGTCACTTTTGCAACATTTTCTTGATAAAATGAATCAAAAGAGACATCAACAATCTGCTGGTAAAGTGGTTCAGTTAACGTAAACCATGGCGCTATATCATCACGTTTAACCAAATAATGTTCATCTTGCTGAGCAAATTGATAATTGAAAGTGCGACCTTCACTATCAGTGACTTTGATCGTCTCGATATCAGTCAACTGCGTCGCATCAACAGCCGCAATTTCAGTTACCGATAAACGATTAAAACGTTCAACATATTCACTAACTTGTTGACCATCAATTGCTGGTTGTTCAGCGCTTGCGATTACGGAAGAAAATTGCCACTCATCGTCAACTTTTTCAAGCGCTAACTTAGCTGAACTAACCGCGCTAATATCATTTAGTGCCAATAGGTTGCGATTAAACCACTGTTCTGGTGTTACCCCCAGTTCAAAGCTATTAAACTCAATGACATATACGGCATCGTCATCATCTCGTCTAACGTATAGCTGCTTATAACTTGGCGAACTTCCCAGATAAAGGGTTTGCGATTCTCCTGACTCATCCAGATAACTAATTTTTTTCTCAAAGTTATCTTCCGATACTTTAAAGCGCTGATGGCTGCTTTCAGTCGTGGTGATCGGCCAAGTCACTTGCTTTGCCGTTAACGAATCAATGAGCGTTTTGACTTTGCTAGCAACCAAAGGCAAGCTTGGCTGAGATTGCAATTGCCAATCATCAGCCGACTTTTCCAAAGTAAGTGTTTGATTAGTGGTGCTAATCGTGACCGCCGTTAACTTGGTTTTATCCACTGCTAATAATACGCTAGCGACCGCTTGATCCTTGTTGGACGATGGTATTGTTAACAATGCAGCGATAATCAGCTGTGTTACTAATAACGCCGTCAATATTGTTACAGGTTTAGTCATTTTTACTCTCCTACTGTGCCAGCCACGATAAATAATGACGTTGTTTAGCTTTTTGACGTTGGCGTTGCCAAACCGCCAACATAACAATCATCAATAGCGCTGCTCCATAGTTGCTATACTCCCAGAATAATTGCTCGCTATGCTCCATTGGTGGCATGGTACGGTTAAAATTACCTCGCGCACGAATACTCATCAATGCTCGATCCTCTAATGACCAATCAATGGCATTAGCAATTAACTGAACACCATTTAGGTACTGATCTTGTGTGACACCGCCACTAAGTTGCATCACTTGATCTTGCAGAAAATCATTTGAGCTAAACAAGATAATTCGCGCACTGTCACTCGAATGCTTAATAACACTTCCAATATCTAGCGCCTCATTTTGCGCAGTTTCACTGGCCTCCTCGTCTTTCTCTGCTGTTTCACTCTCTTGAGTGGCTGACAACAATGGCGATGATTTATCAGCGAAATAAGAACTAAATCGGCCTTGTGCAATAACACCGAGTAAATGCTGACCGGTTTCACCTTCTGCTAGGTAGCTTGCTTGCCCTTGCGCATCCACTTTTGGCATGACATCCAAGGTAGACGATGTCCATGCTTGATCAGAGCTCTGTAATAACGGGGTAAAATCAATCGTTCCGCTTTGACTTGCGCTATTGAAATCAGCACCATTTACACCATTAACCGTGATGGGAGACGCCCATGCCATCGTTAATTGCGGCAGTTCAGAAGTAATTAAATTCTCTTGGTTTAGACCCGTTCGGATGTCAATAAAATAGGGGTAGTCAAGCATGCGCATTTCTTGAACCTGAAAGCCCCCTAGGTTGCGAGTAACAGGTAATGGGAAAGCGGCATTGCTTGGATCCATCACCAGACTGTTATCAATCGTTAGCCCATGGTGACTTAACCAATCTTGCAACCCACTGTTCACCGGCGACATTGACAAACTGCGGTTGGTTAAATTAACACTGTAAGGTGATGTTGCAGCAACAACGGTACCTCCCTTCATTAAGAATTGATCAACTGCAAACACTTGCTTCTCATCCAATTCCTTTGGAGCCAATAACAACAATATATCAGCATCACCAGATACCGAACCATCCGACAAATCTTCTCGTTGAATGTTTAACTCAGCACCCAATAAACTCTCTAGCTGACTAAATTGCGCGTTTGGCATACCATAACCACCATAAGGTGAACGCTGTGGCGCAACTAATGCCACAGTTTTTGTAAAGCCTGTTGCAAAACGTTTAATCGCGGCATCTAAATTACGCTCAAATGCGGCTTCACTAAAATCATCTAATGGAATTTGCACAACTTGATCTGCCAAAGATAACGTCATGTAAAAATAAAACGAATCTTGTGACAGCAAGCTAGTCGCCATCGGTTGAAAGCCATAATCCTCGGCGATTTTTTTGGCTATCGCACCATTATTGGCTTCAGGTTCAACAAACTCTACCGTTAGCTTACCTTGTGCTTTTTCACTCACCTGTTGAACAACGCGGCTGAGTTCATTTTTAAAATCAACCAATTGCTCTGGTAGCTTAACGTCTGCAGAAATATAGCCAGTGAAGGTTAAGTTGTCTTTTACCGTATCAAACAAGTTCCCTGCGCTTTGGTAACTTTGCAGCACAGATTTAATCGCGCGAGTGATGTCGTGCTCTGGATTACGAAGCAAAACGTCTACATCCGCTTCCGCACGGGCATTAACCTCGATTAGGTCTCTAAAGCCTAGCACCTTGTATTCATCGCCATATTGCACCAGTACATTGAAGTAAGAACTGACAATAGACGCTTGATAACGGTCCGCCACTTGAAACGGCATCGGTTTAATCGCGTATTTGCTATTCGCTTCCTCTTCCAGCTCGGGATGTTGCTGAGGGTCGATGAACTCTACTCGCACTTGCCCGTCACTCACGACTTGATATTCTTGCAACAAATCTTTGATTTGAGGAACCAATGGCGCCAACAACGGATGAGTTTTCTCACTAAAATAGCCACGAATTAATAGCGGCTCTTGAATTTGCGCTAAGTAGCCTTTGGTCGCATCAGAAATTGAATATTGCTTACCTTCAGTTGAATCCCAGCGAAGTTGTGGTAATTGCCCCAACCATAAATTAGCCACCAACGCATTAGCGATACCTAAAGCTGCTAATGCGTGCCATTTTTTGTGACGAACATTGCCTCGCTCGCTTATCCAACGCTCTTGTTCTAAAAACAAGGTATTAAGCACAAGGAAGACCAAAACCAACGATAAATAATAATACAAATCTCGCACATCGAGCACGCCCCGAGTGATATCATCAAAGCGCGACCCTGTGCCTAATTGTCTCAGTAACTCAGCACTTTGATGACCAAAGAAGTCGGTCAAGGCTGGTGTACCTATCGCATAAAACGCACCACATATTGCTGCAGCGACAATTAAGCTGACAATTGGGTTATCGCTTTTAGCAGAAACCGCCAAACCAATACTGAGATAAGCGGCCCCTAAAAGCAATACTGCCAAGTATCCCGACAAAACCGGCCCCCAATCTAAGCTACCTAACACGCTCACTGTGATCGGTAACGGCAAGGTAAGTAACAGCGCTAAAGCAAGTAACACTAAGCAACCTACAAATTTACCAACGACAAAATGCCACAAGGGTACAGACAAGGTATGGACATATTCAATGGTGCCTGTTCTTCGTTCCTCACTCCACAATTTCATGGTTAATGTTGAGCACAAGAAAATCAGTAGTACTGGCATCCATTCGAACATTGGACGCACATCAGCAATGTTGCGAGAGAAAAACGCTTCTCCCCAAAAAAATACAAATAAAGTAGTTGCAATAAAAACACTTAAAAACAGATAGGCGACTGGCGAGGTAAAGAATAAGCCAACTTCTTTTTGTGCAATTCGCCAAATAGTAGACTGCGCTGAATGATTAGGCTGCATTGGCGACCTCCTCAGAGACAACATTTTGCTCGTTTAGTTGTTGGAATAAACTTTCTAAATCACGTTTTTCTGGATATAACGCAAATAATTTAAAGCCTTGATTAATCAAACTTTGGCTAATATCAGCACTAATAGAGTTGATAAATTCATGCTTAGTTACCTCGAGCTGCCATGATGTATCATCGACCTTACTCACCTCGCTGACTCCGGATATTGCTTCGAATACTTTCGAATCCTGACAATCAGTTTTTACCATAATATGTTTGCTGTTCTTTAACGCTTCTAGCTTTTCATCAACCAACAATTTACCTGCTTTTATAATCAAGACTCGATTACACAAGGCATTGACTTCTTGCATGATGTGGGTCGACAAAATGACCGTTGCTTGTTGTGCAATATCTTTAATGAGTGCGCGCATATGTTGGGTTTGTTTAGGATCAAGACCATTAGTGGGCTCATCCAAAATGAGCAGTTTAGGTTTTCCTAAAATGGCTTGAGCAACACCAACGCGCTGTTTGTATCCTCGAGAAAGCGTTTGAATTGGCGCAAGCAATTTTGCTTCTATATCGGTTGCCTTGATCACCCTTTTGATTTCATCTCGTTTGTCATTCGCATCTAAGCCTTTTAAATCAGCAGCATAATCGAGATACTCTGCAACAGTCATTTCTGGATAGACTGGTAAATTCTCTGGTAAATACCCTAAATGTTTTTGCAATAACTTAGGGTGAGAAGATAAGGCAATATCATCGAGAGTAACTTCTCCGTGATCCGCTTCTAAATAGCCACTGATCATCTTCATAATGGTGGTTTTACCGGCACCGTTATGCCCTAGAAGACCAATGATTTCGCCTTTTTTAATTGAAAAACTCACATTATCGACAGCTACGAAGTCACCATAGCTGCGAGTTAACTGACTCACATTTAACATGGTCGTGCTCCGAACTAATTAATAATTGCTGGGTATTTTTTGAATATTGTGAGAGAAATTAAGCTTAGGTAAATTATTAATAAACATACCACTAGCCTGCATGATAGGTACATTCGAGGTATACATTGTTTAATTCTCCATGGTTGCCGGGAACATTCCCTAAAAAAACAAAATATCTAACGAACGTTTTTTTGATAGGGATTGAGCATTAAAAATTCAAGAGTGTAAAAGAAATTTTTTCTCTCAAAATTTTGACAAAAAGGAAGATTTAAGGTCGATTAGCCTTAGAATTTTTTATGCAACAGCGCATAACACTGATAAAAACCAAGCAGCATTAGCGTTACTGGAACGGTTAAAATGAGAACATGCTAATGCCGCTAGTTTTATAATTAGCCATTGCTCGAAAGGTCTTCTGCCATGCAATCGCCAACGCTGAGAAAATTACCTCAGTAGATGTAAGAAATGCAGATGTTTATGGTATTGATCGATTGCATCATTGATCACCGCATGTTTTGACCAACTCATAATGTCATAGTCTTGGCCACCTTCAGCTAGATGAACTTCTGCCCGATAGTAATTTTGTTCAAGCTCATCGTCTTCTTTTGCCTGCTCTGTATCCACCGGCGAGAAGTCGGGTTGAATGTGCTCTTTTATATGAACGGCATAAATAAAATCATGTTCATTACCGTGATTTACTTTCAGTTGAACCAGTTGCGTCTGCACTTCAAGAGTGGCGCTCAAGCCATTTTGATTAAACTGCTCAACCAGTTCAGTTAAGGCAGGTTCAACCGTTTTGCCAATAAACGCACGCACATTGGCTTTATTGGGAAACTCAATAATGTTATGCAAACGCTCTCGCCAATCTTCTTTCCCTTCATTAGGCGTGTGCGGTAAACTTTGCACTAAATGGCTAATTTTTTTCGCTTCTTCAACCTTGAGCGCTTTCATTAACCCAGTGATTGCGATCAGCAAAATAATCGCAAAAGGCAAAGCACTAGCAATTGTCATGGTTTGCAGTGCGCCTAACCCACCCGCTAATGTTAAAATAATCGCAACGACACCTACGCCAATCGCCCAGTAAAGTCTCTGCCAAAGCGGTGTATCACTGTTACCATGTGAGCACAACATATCAATGACCATTGCACCAGAATCACAAGAAGTGACAAAGAAAATCACTATCATTAAGACAGAAATAAACGACAATACTTTCGCATACGGAAAGTTTTCGAGAAAAACGAATAAAGCAACCGAGGTATTATCATTGACCATGTCACCTAGTGCTGTAATCCCGAGGTCGTGCACCAGTGAGATAGCGCTATTACCAAATATCGTCATCCATAACAGGGTAAAAGCTGTTGGTATTAACATGACGCCAAATATGAACTCTCTGATGGTACGCCCTCGAGAAATCCTTGCAATAAATAACCCGACAAACGGTGCCCATGCTAACCACCAGCCCCAATAAAAAATTGTCCAACCGCCAATCCAGTCGGTTTTACTGTATGCAAACAAATTAAAAGTATTGCGAACAATATCAGATAAATAAGCGCCTAAATTTTGCACATAAGCTTGCAACAAAAAGACGCTCGGCCCTAGAATAAAAACCAGTAATAGCAAGGCAATTGCTAAGATCATATTGGCTTCTGATAGGCGACGAATTCCCTTGTCTAAGCCAGTGGCAACAGAAACGGAAGCCAATGCAACGATGGCTACCATAATAATAATTTGATTTATCGTCGAAACATCAAGTTCAAACAAATACTCAAGCCCTGAGTTAACCTGTGATGCGCCTAACCCTAGAGAGGTTGCAACGCCAAAAACAGTGCCTACTACCGCGAAAATATCAACAATATGGCCGTGCCATCCATAAATTTTCTCACCAATTAGAGGATATAATGCAGAGCGTAACGTAAGCGGTAACTGCTGGCGATAACTAAAATATGCTAAAATCAGTGCGACAATGGCATAGATTGCCCACGCATGAACACCCCAATGGAAAAACGTAATTTTCATTGCTTCTTTAACTGCTGCTAGTGTGCCTTTATCTGCCGTTGGCGGCGCTAGATAATGCATTAACGGCTCTGCAACACCAAAAAACATTAACCCTATCCCCATACCAGCGGCAAAAAGCATCGATAACCAGGTTGAATAGGAATAATCAGGTAGAGCATGATCAGGGCCGAGTTTAATATCACCATAACTCGAAAAACCCAAGTAAATCACAAAAACGAGAATAGCCGCTACCGTTAGCACATAAAACCAGCTGCCATTATTAACAATTAGTGCTTGGCTATCTGAAAACAATTGGTTGGCCGTCTCAGGGCTAAGTGCGGTAAAAACAAGTAAAATAATGATCATCACTGATGCACTAATAAATACTTTTTTATTTAATTTTGAGTTTACCTCTGTCACAACATTCCGCCCAAATCATTAGAATACATCTTATTAAAAACACCTCAATAATAGTCGAATACGAATTATATTGATAGCACCAAAAAATCCTAAACCATCAAAAGACCCGACATATATTGATGAAAAATCAAATTTTATTAGCTTTTTTTTGGTTTGTTTTTCAGAAGTACGTTAAACTAATTACAATTCAATCAATTAAAGATAGATAAAGCACAACATTAATAATTCGTATTAAAACAAAAAAGGGTGACCCATGTATCAAACAAACCGAGTTGCACAAGCGATTGCCTATGCTATCGGCACACTAACCTCTGCTTCCGTTCTGGCTGAAGCTCCCGAAGAAAAAGCCAGTAAAATTGAAACCATTGAAGTCACAGCAACCAAACGTGTTCAAAGTATTCAAGAAGTACCGGTAGCAGTGTCTGCATTAAGTGGTGATGCCATGGAAAACTTGGGCATTGATAACTTTCAAGATTATGTCGAATTTCTTCCCAATGTGGTTTTCCAAGGTACCGGCCCTGGTCAAAATGAAGTGTACATTCGCGGTGCAGCGACTAGCCAAACAGGCATTGCCGTTTCATCTGTGCAAGCGTTACAACCCTCGGTTGCGATTTATTTAGACGAGCAACCAGTCTCAATGCAAGGACGTAACTTAGATATCTATGCTACAGATATCGAGCGTGTCGAGGTCCTACCTGGGCCACAAGGCACCTTATTTGGTGCAAGTTCGCAAGCAGGTACGGTAAGACTTATCTCTAAAAAGCCTGAGCATTATGGTTTTGAAGCGGGATTTGATATCAACACCGGTTTTACTAAAGGTGGTGATATTAGTAATGCGGTAGAAGGCTATATTAATTTACCTTTAACAGACGAGTTGGCATTTCGTGTTGCCGCATACTCAGATCACCAAGGTGGATGGATTGACAATGTAGAGAGTATACCTGGCGAAGGCGGCTATATTGGTAGCCCAGTTCATTTAGACCGCATAGCCCCAGGCTGGGGCAAGCTAGCCGATCCTGCTAATACCGATACTGTCGCGCCATTAAATGGTGATCTCGTTGAAGATAACTTTAATGATGCTACCTACGCAGGCGCTCGCTTTGGTCTCTCTTATTTAATCAATGATGACTGGAAATTCTTAGTACAACACACCGCACAGTCGCTAGAAAGTGAAGGGGTGTTTGCCTACGACCCTTCTTATGACGATGAAGAAAGCACTAGTCGTTATGTACCAGAAACCAATCAAGATACCTTTGGGTTAACCACTTGGACACTTGAAGGTCGAATGAATCAATTAGATATTGTTTATGCGGGTGGTTATCTGGATAGACAAATTGATGCTACCGTCGATTACACCGGCTATACCAATGGTGGTGTTTTTGCGACTTACTACGCCTGTACTTATGCGGCCGAGCCAAGTGAACAAAAATGCTACGACCCAAGTGGATATTATAAAGAAGACACGAAAGTAAAACGTTTTACTCAAGAACTGCGCTTTAACACCTCTGCAGAGAAAAAGTGGCGAATCACCGCTGGGATTTACTTTGATGAACAAGAACTGGGTACCATTGGCCAATTTGAACTTGGTTCTTCTGGCAAATTCCCTAACGGAGTCTGGGGCCCAGATGGCGTTACCGTAACTGGTGAAGGAACCAATAATGACGGCACACCATTTCCTCAAGAAGTCAGTTTTGTTAATGATGTGACCCACGAAATTAATCAGATCGCGGTATTTGGCCAATTTGAATACGACCTAACCGACACTGTCACCGCAAGTATCGGGGCACGTTGGTATGAAATAGAAGATATCTATACTGGTGCAACGACGAGCGCCAATGACGGCGGAGTCACCAAGCAAATTCGTGCTTTAGGTGGCTCAGACCAAGACATTCTAGATTGGTATGGCGATCAAGGCCAAGCCGTGCTTGATGCTATTGCTTCAGGTCAACTGGAAAACGACTTATTAAATTCTGATGGTGTACTTAAAGTAGATGATACCATTTTCAGGTTATCAATTAATTGGCAAGCCACTGAAAATGTCATGTTCTTTGCCAACTATTCTGAAGGTTTTAGACCGCCAGTGACAGCAAGGACCGGCGCGCAATTAGCCAGTAACCAAACACCAGGTTCCGCATTTGAAGGGTATCGCATTCCCGTTTATTCACTAACCGATACCTTGGAAAACTATGAGCTAGGTATGAAAGCGGACTTTTTTGACCATGTCCTTCGCGTTAATTCAACTGCATACAGTTCTGAGATTAACGACTTACAAACGTCACGCTTTGACCCAACCAATATTGCCTTCTTCTACTTCACCGATAATGTGGGTACCGCCGAGATTAAAGGGATTGATACCGATATTATGTGGCTGGCGACTGATAACTTAGTTATTAGCGCAGCATTTAGTTTGCTTGATACAGAGATCACCGAGCTCAATGATACGATGGTGAATCTATCAGCTCCTGTTGGCAGTGCCTTGCCCTACTCGGCAGATTTTTCTGGCAATATTAGAGCACGTTATTTCTATGAATTAGAAAATGGCTGGGAAGGCTATGTTAACGCCTCAATAGCTTACACAGGTGATCGTTTATCAGGAATGTTTGCCAATGCCTACGTTTCTGAAGATACCCATCATCTGGTGTATGGCACAGGAACCGGTCTAGAAATTGAACAAGAGATTTCGGCAAGTCATTATCAAGGTGTAGAATTTAACGATAGAAACGGTAATGCCTTTGCTGGTGGGCGTTATGTGGCCAAATCCTACTCTCTTGCAAATATAGCTTTTGGTGTTACCAATGCTGAATGGAAAGCTGAGCTATATATCGACAACCTGTTCGATAAACGAGCTCAACTTTATATTGATGAACAGCAGTTTACACCAAAAGTGGTTACCAATAGACCAAGAACCATAGGTATTCGTTTTTCATACGACATCTTGTAAATCAAGTGTTTGATCGATAGCCTAAGATCAGTCAGCCGAGAAAGCCTCATCTTGGTTGACTGATTTTTTTGTTTATTAACCAGTTAACTACGTTGTCCACCTATGTCGAAAACGCAAGAAAATGCGCTTAAAGAATTAACAACCCTATTAAAATCGGGGCTATTTGCGCCGGCAGAAACGCAGGCAAGCCAATTACTTGAGCAAGCAAATTTACCAGCAGAAGAAAAATTAGAATTACTTTATATGAAAGCGGTCGCATTACGCTATCTTGCAAGGTATCAGGATGCCTACCAAGTACATGATCAACTGTTAGTCTTGCAAGCAAATAATGGCCGAGCCTTTCAGGAGCGGGGCTATTGCCAACTTGCCGAAGAGCAAATAGATCAAGCACTTATCGCTTTTCATAAAGCCGTAGAGCACAACCCTGCACTTATTGCTTCATGGCAAAAAATTGTTGAGTTATTTCACGCACAGCAGCACCCAAGCTACGCTGCAGCTCAACAACAACTTGCTCAATTAAAAGCTTTGCCAGCGCCAGTATTAGGCGCCATGGATTTAATGTATGAAGGAAAACTGCATAAAGCGGAGCATGTATGCCGTACATTCTTGCAAAAACATAAGCACCAAGCCGATGCCATGTGTTTATTAGCTGAAATAGGCTTGCAATTAAAAGTATTTGATGACGCAGAGTTTTTATTAGAAAGCTGTGTCACCCTTTATCCGAAAAATGAACATGCAAAAGCATTATATATCAATGTGCTTAACCGGTTAGGAAAATTCAAGCTAGCTGCTAAACACGCCGAAGAGTATTTGAAAACCTTTGATGTTAACACTTCAACAGCAACCACAGTTAAAGCGACATTAGCCCATTGCTATGTCAGCCTAGGTAGAATTGATTCTGGAAAAGCGATTTATCAAACCATCATTGAAGAACAACCCAAACGAAGCGGTATTTATGTTCAGCTTGGTCATACCTTTAAAACCGCTGGCGAGATAGAAGAAGCGACCAAAGCCTATCAACAGGCGTATCAACTGAAGCATGATTATGGTGATGCATATTGGAGCTTGGCAAATATCAAAACTTATCACTTTAGTGATGCCGAACTTACCAATATGGAAAAAGTACTGCAACAACCTGATATTGCAGTTGAAGACAGTATTCATATTGCATTTTCATTAGGTAAAGCTTTTGAAGATCGTCAAGATTATCAACGCGCCTTTAAATACTATCAACAAGGAAATGCACAAAAAAAGCAGCAATTAAATTACCAAGCAGATAAATCAACCGAATTAATTAACCAACAAATCCGTTATTGCACACCGGAACTTTTTCAGCAGCAGAAACACGCTGGAGCAAAAGCTGCAGATCCAATATTTATTGTCGGCTTACCACGCGCGGGATCAACATTACTAGAGCAAATATTAGCATCACACTCGCGTATCGATGGCACCATGGAGCTGCATAATATTTTAGGCTTAGCGTTAAAACTTCGCGGGCGAATCGTAAGTGGAGAACCTCAATACCCTAAAAACTTATCTGAGCTGAGCGAACAACAGCTTCGCCAACTTGGCGAAATGTATATAAATGACACGCAAGTATATCGGCAAAATGCCCCTTTGTTCATTGATAAAATGCCAAATAATTTTATTCATATCGGATTAATTAAGTTAATTCTTCCTAATGCCAAGATTATCGATGCCCGACGTGAGCCAATGGCGTGCTGTTTTAGTGGCTTTAAACAATTATTTGGTGAAGGGCAAGATTTTAGCTATGGCCTTACGGATATCGGAAGATATTATAAAGATTATCTGCGCTTAATGGATCACTGGGAGCAAGTCCTTCCCAATCAAATATTGCGAGTTCAACACGAAGAACTCGTTAATGATTTCGAGGCGCAAGTTAAGCGTATTCTTGACTATTGCCAAGTACCATTTGAACAAAACTGTCTTGAGTTTTACAAAACCAAACGAAACATTCATACCCCTAGCGCTGAACAAGTGCGTCAACCTATCTCTAAAAAGGGGTTAGATCAATGGCGTAATTTTGAACCATTTTTAGGTGAGCTCAAGCAAGCATTACGTTAAACCAACTTAACCTCAGCTTTGTATAAGAATTAGCAAGAAACCGATAAAATGCAGAGCTTTGGTTAACTATACCCCTGATAAATAAAGGGGTATACACTTTACCTAGCGTTATTTTTTTGATCTTTTATATACTCAATAATTGTTCTTTTTGATAAAATTAACCAATTTGAATAATTTTAGGGATGCTGAACTGTGCTGGGTGATCGTTTTAACGATATAAATCTCAAAGGTGATATATTTGGTGGTGTAACCACCGCGGTTATTTCATTACCATTAGCCTTGGCTTTTGGCGTAGCCTCAGGAGCTGGTGCAGAAGCTGGCCTTTGGGGTGCCATTCTCGTTGGTTTATTCGCAGCACTTTTTGGTGGTTCTTCTACGCTGATCTCTGAACCAACCGGCCCAATGACGGTTATTATGACCGCTATTTTAACATCAATGATGGCCAAATACCCTGAATCAGGGTTAGCGATGTCATTTACCGTCGTAATGATGGCTGGTGCTTTCCAAATATTACTCGGCACCCTAAAGCTAGGTAAATATGTCACTTTGATGCCCTACAGTGTCATTTCAGGCTTTATGTCAGGTATTGGCGTAATACTGATAATTTTACAATTATCACCGCTTCTAGGACATGCCGCTCCTGCAGGGGGCGTCATTGGTACCCTTTCCGCATTACCTAATATTTTAACCAACATCCAATTTGGAGAGTTGTTTTTAGGGGCGATAACCCTAGCCATTTTATTCTTACTCCCACAAAAATATCGCAGGTATGTGCCAGCTCAGCTCATTGCATTAGTGGCCGTAACGATTATTTCAGTGATTATATTCGATACAGACAGTATCCGACGAATTGGAGAAATACCGGTTGGTTTACCTTCAATCGTTTGGCCAACGTTTACGCCTGAAATGTTTATGACCATGGTGGTAGATGCTTTAGTACTTGGTACACTTGGGTGTATTGATACCTTATTGACTGCTGTTATCGGTGATTCATTAACTCGTAAAGAGCATGACTCAGACAAAGAGTTACGAGGTCAGGGTTTAGCAAATATGATTTCTGGCTTATTCGGTGCATTACCAGGTGCTGGTGCCACCATGGGCACAGTAACCAATATTCAAGTAGGTGCACGCTCGCCGCTAGCAGGTGTTATCAGAGCATCAGTTTTAGCGTTAGTCGTATTAGTTGCCGGGGGGCTGACCGAGCCGATCCCAATGGCGGTATTAGCAGGCATCGCCGTATACGTTGGTTTTAATATCCTCGACTGGAGTTTTATTCAACGCGCTCACAAAGTTAGTATGCAAGGTATGGCGGTCATGTATGGCGTTATGTTGCTCACCGTCTTTGTTGATTTGATCATCGCTGTCGGCCTAGGTGTTTTTATCTCTAATATCATTATTATTGAGCAATTGAGTAGAGCGCAAGCAAGGCAAGTGAAGGCCATTAGTGACGCGGATCAAAATACCGTACCATTAACCGATAGTGAGCGCAGTTTACTTGACCAAGCTAATGGTCAGGTGCTGTTTTTCTATCTATCTGGCCCGATGATTTTTAGTGTTTCAAAAGCGATTTCACGTCAGCACAGTAGTGTTGGTGACTATCAAGCGATGATATTGGACCTAACTGATGTACCTATGATTGATGTCACCGTTGGACTGGCCTTAGAAAATGCAATAAAAGACGCCATTGACGCAGATTGCGAAGTATTTTTATTGTGCCCAAATCAACAAACTCGTCAGCAACTGGAAAAATTTGAGTTATTGGATATGGTGCCTCAAGGTAATACCTTTTCTTTCAGGTACGAGGCTTTGCAAGCCGCACTTTCATATGTACAAAATGCAAACCCTGCATTGACACTTGAGCGTGCTGATTTTTGATGTACATTTGCAGTAAAGCGCAACACGCTCTAAGCATTTCTGACAGTATATAACGCCTCTTAATAGCCTGTCGCTTAGCAACAGCGACAGGTTACATTTATAAAATCGATAATCATGACCACATGGGTTAAACCTGTTCCTGATCACCGAGACGTTTCGCTTTGATGATATAACGCTCGTTACCACCAGTTGCTGTCGAGTTAAATGGATAACAGGTAATTAATACCAATCCTAACTCCAGCTCTTCATGGACTAGGCTCTGCTGGCTTACATCAATAATCTCAATGGCTTCGACTTGATAAAGCTGACTGCGGCCATTAGCGTCAGCTAAGGTTATGATATCTTTCATTTTCACCTCAGAAAGGAAACTAAAATGACTATCGTTATGTCCAGCGACGACAAACGGTTGACTTGAGGTCATTTGATTAAATGGCGCTACTGCACCAACAGAAAACGCTAAAGTGGTAGGGTCGCCACCATTTAGTACAATGAGCTCACGATCAAGGCGATGAAATGTCATTTGCACTAACGCTTGTGTATCTGCCCAAGGCCAAGGTGGCTTCACTTGACCTGTTTGTTTAAAATGCTGCCAACTTTTTCTAATAAGTTGCTCTGCAAGCAATGCCTTCGCTGGTATCCACAATGATTGAGCAACTAAACCAATTGCCACCAACAAGGCTATAAATCGACTGTTAAAACGCATATTGCGATTTAGCCTTCCAACGCCACGCAAGCACCAATAGCAAGAATATCAGTGAATAAATTAGCTGACGCTGCCAGCCTAGCGCTGTTTGTGGGATAGTTATTGAACGACTATCGCGACGCAGAGCCAGGTTATTCTTCGCAATTTGGTTTGATTGCCATTCATCCTGCTCTATCGCGATAAAGCTCGTATACGGTGATAACACTTGATGGCGAAGTGAAGTTTCAAGCACCGCTGACTTTACTTTCGCTGGTGCTTCACCTGTGATAAGGCCATCAAGTAGGTCACTGATTTTCTTTCGCGCCCACAAGCTTGAGATCCCACTAGCGGTTTTATCTGTTTGGGTAAGCAGGTGTTGAGACCAATGGTTATTGGACATATCGCCAACAACCTCTACAGAGTTAATTGGTAAACTTGATTTTATCGCGACTTGCAGTGGTCGTTGCGCATAAAGATCTGGAATGCGTTTAGGATAAATCTCAACATTATGATCAATCATATTGTCCAAATAAATGTTGATATCGGTTAATACTGGCTGGCTGATTTTTTTCATCAACTGCGTCATTCGACGATTCACTTCATCAAGATGTTGAATATAGACAAAGTCCCCTCGACCAAATTGCGCGGCTTTCCTCATAAAGTAACCATTAGGAGCTTGTCCAATACCAACGGTAAATAACCTGCTATTACCAATGGTGGTTTCGATAAGTTTTGCCAATTGGAACTCATTTGATACCGCACCATCGGTAATGAAAATTATTTGTCGTAAGTTTTGCTGAGTGAGTGCTTGCTTTTGGGGCATAGTTAACGCGCGCTGCAGCGGTCGATACATTTCAGTACCGCCATCCGCGCGAAGTCCTTCAATAAATCGATGAGCTACAGTTAACGACCGATTAGTAACGAGTTGATTCTGCGCAAACAATTGCTCAAAATCGCTATTAAAGGCAATAATGTTAAAACTGTCTTGCGGCGTAAGTAGTGATAAAGCTTGTTCAAGACTGGCCTTAGCTTGAATGATTGAGCGCCCTTGCATAGAGCCTGAGGTGTCAATAATAAAAGTAATATCACGCGCAAACAGATGTTCTGGTTTAGTGTTCGGCGGGAAAAAAGTAAATAATGTAAAATAGTCCTCTCCGACTTGTTCACTAAACTGGCTTACCAAAGGAAGTTCGGAAGCTGAAAGTCGCCATTCAATGATAAACGTTTTATCTGCTTTGACCTGATGCTTTGCCAAGCTAACGTTAAAAGCACCCTGAGTTTTGTCGCTGGATTCAACAATGATGGCATGAGAGGAGCTCGCGATATTTTCAATAGGCACGCCACTGTTAAGATTGACATTAACCATAGCGATGCTATCCGCTAACGATGAACTCAGAGGGGAGAGTATTTCACTATTAAGATAAGCTGGTGAAGATGTTTGATCAAACGGCTGGTAACGAGTGGTCATTGCCAATGGTAAAGCATAGCGAAAATTTCCGTCCTGAAAATCAACCGCGTTGATAAAGCGGATAACCACCTCAATGGTTGATTTAGGTGGAATATTGGCGATTTTATTGGTGAACAAATTAGCCCGTTGCTGTTCAACTAAACTAGCCTTGCGACCTGCATGCTTTGCATTTAGGTAGGCTTTTTTTGCTGCCTCTTTTTCCATGACTTTGCCAACGATTACGCGTTCGCCAATCATGACTTTTAAATAATGAACGGCACCGTCCTCAGGTAAAGGAAACTGATATTTACCTTCCATGGTAATATCGTAAGGATTTAGAAAGACTTGCTTAATTTCGGTATAAGCAACCAAGCCATTGATCTCTATACTGGCTTGAATATCGACAGGCAAAGCACTACGCATGTTAGGGTTTGGATGATCAAATACCAGTTGCGGGCCATGTATTAAGTTGTTTTGCTTGATTGATTCACTGGCATAGGCAAGCACACCGCTAAATAGCGCCAGCACTAATAGCATCAATAACGCTTTAAAACGAATTGCCCTTTTTTTACGTCGTTGTTGTTGATAAAAGTAACTCTCTCGATAGTCGGTAAAATAGTCTCTTTTTTTAGCCCTGGTCACTGGTCACACTCCACCTTGCTTAAGATAATAACTATTTCAGCAAATGAAAACGCCAAGCCAGAGACAAAAAAATGGCAATGTGGCGATCAATTATGACCAATTATGGCAAGGTGTTAGCCAACGAGAGATTACTCAGATGTTAGGTAATGTTCCAAAGTTTGCTGATAAACACCATTCTCTAACAGTTTTTTTAGCGCTTGCTCAATGAGTGCTTTGTTTGCACTTAACGGAGACTTTTTAGAAACGGTCAAATAAGAAAAATTACCTGGCCCTGGTTGGTAGTTAGCTCGAACGAGCTTTACCGAAGAATCAATTTGCTTAATCACATGATCAAATATGATCGCAGAGCCAATAAAGGTATCAATACGCTTGTGAATAAGCAATTGCGCTAACTGCTCTTCATCATTAACGACCATTTTATTGAGTGCATCATCATGATCAAAAGGCTCAAAATAACTGGCCCCTCGTTTTACACCGATCACTACTAAGTATTAAAAACTTAAAAACAAATAACATACTATTCTTTTAACAAGTTACTGTTAACAATAATGCAAAAATAAATATTCATTAACATGTAACAAAAAATAAATAATTTGACATATTTTTAACAATTGTTTAATTTTCAGCTCCTTTAAAAATATTAGGAATATATAACAATGCAAAAAGGATATATTCAATCCCTGTTCGCACTAGTAATCAGTATCACAATAATTGGTTGTGGCAGCACACCTCAGCCCCCAGTATCATTAAAAACTAATATGTTCGATGGCAAGCAACCTAAAATTGGTGTGCTTTATAGCCCTCCGAAACAAACAGCCACTACGCATATCTATGGTGCAAGTTGTTTGCTTTGCTACGGTGTCGCTTCTGCATTGACGAGCTCACTTGACAAGCATTTAAAAAGTGAAGTTGGCAATGGAGAGCTAGTCACCATTAAAGAACTTGTTTTAAATGAATATAAAGACAAATCTACAGAGGTGAAGTACGTTTCACTACCTATCCCTCTTAAAGATCTGGGTGACTTTAAAGGCGAGCTGGGTTTTGCAAAAAAAGACTTTCGTAGCTTAAAACAGACGTTAGGTGTGGATGTATTAGTCGTTGTAGACATTGCAAGTCATGGAGCTTCCCGGTCTTTTAATGGCTATATTCCAACAGGTGACCCAAAAGGATATGTATCTGGACTGTTATACTCTGTAGATCTCGACAGCAACGCTTATATGCACTACATGCCAATCAATGAATCGGTACAGCCAAAAGGCGAGTGGGATGAGCCACCTAGCTTCCCTAGCGTAACGACCTCTTATTACCAAGCAATAGAAAACTTAAAAAGTGCAATAAAAGCGGCAATCTAAATGAAAGCTTGGTTAATAATTATCATAGCAACTTTGCTAATGGGGTGCGGAAGCACCCCTTATCGCGACGATTACACGACACATATCAACACTATTCATTACGATGACATAGATATAGAAAATCTGAATTTTGTGGTGGCTGGCAGCCCTAAAGTTGATTTAAGAGGTTACTACTCAAGTGATGACTCTGTAACAACACCAACCATGCTCTATGCTGGAGACGCTGGGTTAATAGGTCTTATAGCTCAGGTAGGTATTCACTCTTCTATTGTTCAAAGCCAAAGAGATGATAGATTATCTCAATTACAATCGGACGCAAACGATGAAATAAAAGCGCTTAGACAATTAACAACGGATGTCTCGCTTGAATCGGCTCTAACTACATTTGATCAGGCACTTGTTGAAAAAGAAAATAGCATTACTGTCGTAACCAAGCCTATCTTCTTTAGCACAAAAGATATGTCGCAAATCATCTTAAACAATGTCGTATGGATACCTACGCCCGGCAAACCAAAAAAGATACGATATAGAAACTTGGTGAAAGTTTATGCAAAGCCAAATAATCGTTTGATAAGTGCCGTAGAAGCAAAAGATACAGCGGAAATTCAAGCTATTTTACTGGAGTTATATGAAACTTCCTTACATATCATTAAAAAAGATATTCAAGGTCAATATCGAACAAGCAAAATTAATAATCAAACATTTGTCATATCTGATAATAATCAAAATAAAGTTATTAGAGGCAAATTAGTCGATTCTAAATGCCAATATAATATTGTTAAAGATCTACATTCATGGTTTATCGCAATACCGAAACCACTCGATGAAGCTGCTAGTAACCCAGTAATTTCGGATGAAACTTGTAATAGTTAAGCATTAATAATAATTCACAACTAGAAACAAATAACGGTTATTGCCTAGTCCTAAAGTTTGCTATTCTAGTGTTTCGCGGCTGCACATCCATATCAGTCAACAACGAGTAATTATTATGATGGTAGAAAATGTGCTTCCTAAAGATTATGCAGAGCTGCTTAATGTTTGGGAAAACTCAGTCCGAGCAACTCACGACTTTATTACAGAAGAAGATATCGAGTTTTTCAAACCGATCATTATTGAACAAGCATTTCCAGTGGTAACGCTAAAGTGTGTAAAGAATAATCGTGGAGCTATTATCGGTTTTTTGGGTGTTCATGAGCAAAAAATTGAAATGCTCTTTATTCTTAACGAAATGCGCGGTCAAGGTATTGGTAAGCTGCTTTTGCAATACGCAATTGAGCATCTTAACGCCAATAAAGTGGACGTCAATGAGCAAAACCCACACGCAAAAGAATTCTATTTGCATATGGGGTTCAACGTTTATGCACGTTCGCCTTTAGATGATTTAGGAAAACCCTTTCCTATTCTGCACATGAAGTTGTAAGCTTCGGTTCGTCATTAACGAATCTGACAGAAGTAGCGCCTAACGCTAATAACGGCAGGCGCTTCCGTTTCCTATCAATAAACTTGCCTATGCTCATTTCCATGATTATGCTAGCCATACATACGGAGTTTTGTTAATAGGTTTATAACCCATCTAATTTCGATCGCTACTTTTATAAGGAAATATAATGAGTAAGAAAAAGTCCTCTCAACATGATCAATGGGCAATGATGATGGTTATGTTTACTCTCGTGGGTATCATTTTTTTAACTATCAGCTATAACACTTATTCAGACACAAAAAAATTTATTAATTCAAGCGCATTAACAACAGGCTATGTCGTCGACATTTATGATAAGTATTCTGGGGGGTCGACAACCTACGCACCGATTGTCGAATTTTCTGATTCAAGTGGCCAGGTTATTCGCTTTACTTCTAAAGTGAGTAGTAATCCTGCTTCTTATCGTGTTGGGGAACTTGTTTCTATTATCTATGACAAAAATCATCCTTCAAACGCAATTATCAATGACTTTTTTTCTGTTTATGGCTCAGCTATTGTGACGGCGATCTTGGGATGTGGTTTCTTCTTTTGTGGCATCGGAACAATTGCCGCCATCTTTATCAAACGTAAATAGCAGTACCAACCTCTGACTAAATTGAACAAAATACAAAATTTTTAAATTAATGTGCAATTATTATCGAATTCCAAGTTAAATGTGAAATATAATAGAGCCAAGTAACCGCATTTCAGTTTTGTAGGACAAGATGCAAGAATTAGCACTGTTATACTTCACTTCGTTTTTTACCATGATCAATCCATTAGGAGCGATACCTGTTTATATTGCGTTAACTCATGGGTTTTCATCATCGGAATGTCGCAGCGTTGTCATCAAAGCATGTGTTGCCGCTTTTATAATGTTGACCTTACTCGCCTTTGCCGGCCAATGGGTCTTTAAATTTTTTAGTATTTCAATCGATGGTCTCAAAGTGGTTGGTGGCTTTATCTTTTTTAAGATGGGCTCTGATATGTTAGGAGGTCGAACATTAACGCAACGCTATGATAATGAAACTAATCACTCATTTGCCAGTGAGATAGCAATCACTCCATTAGCGATCCCAATGATATGCGGTCCTGGTGCCATTACGATGGCGATCTTATTTATGGAGGATGCAACAACGGTTGAGGCTAAATCAATTTTAATTAGTAGTATTGCTATCGTGCTCTTGCTTACCGGGGCTATTTTGCTAGCAGGTAAAAAAATCCTCAACTTCCTAGGTGATAGTGGTGCAAAAGTCATGATGCGTTTAATGGGCTTAGTCGTCATGTTAATCGGGGTGGAATTCTTCTTTGCTGGCGTTACGCCTTATGTTCGTAAAATGTTTGATTTACCCTTGTTGTAACCTTATCGCGTTTGCTAAATCTATTTTCATCAATACTAAAAAGCGACCTTAAGGTCACTTTTTAGTATCAGGGCTATCAACTTAATTAATCTGTGCATTATCCCGAACATTTTTTTGCACCGTTATCGCTGCAAATCCACTCAATAAATAGGCCATTGCGTAAAACCCTTTTTCACTGAGTAAAAGGTCAGCGTTAATTAGGCCAATGGTTAATAAGGCTATAGCGATAGCTGATGAAACCCAACACATAATACTATAAGGCTTCGAAATATTTTGCCCTTCAAGTTTATCGCGAATGGTTTTTTGTAACGACACAAATGAAAATAAACCAAAAATTAAAATTGCAAAATAATAGCCCTTTTCATTCAGTTGCATTTCCGCATTCAGCAAACCAATACAAAATGCAGCGACACCAGCGATTAACATGGCAATTGAGGTAAATACAAATGCTTTAGTTGGTTTAGTACTCATCTTCTTTTCTCCTTAAAATAAACTACAACCGTGTAGTAGTGACGAAGATGAGTATCAAATCAACGACAAAATTTGTAAACCTTTTAAGTAAAAGACGCTAAATAAGCGACCAAAAGTATAGCTATTTAATACCACCATTAGTTTTAACGATAAAATCACTCATAATTGACAACATTTGCTGATAACTTGGATTAAATGTTAAACGCTGCAAATAAGGTGTCTTTTCCATATTACTGGTAATAGTTTCACCTAACACTGGTTGCTCGGTTAATTTACATTGTTGATAGTCGGATGCAATGGCAATTGCTTCACAATTTCGATAATTTCCTTGCCAGCCATAATGTGGATTAGTTGGCGCATTAGTTACTGAGGTGTGTGCGACATTAATAATACTGTCGCAGTAACTTCGCTGCTGGCATTGGGCAAATATTTTGGTAAATGTCGTTGGTAACGCATGAGCTGATTTAGGATCACCAAAATAAAAAAGAGTATCTAGTGCAGCAGTATTTCTATTAGCATTAGTGTGCCATGTATTTAGCAAAGCTAATGTCGCTTGGGTATCAATGGTATTATCAACTTCACTCGTAATGGTTAACAACGGGATGTCTGGGATATGCTGCGCCTTGGCGATTTTTTTTCCTAGTTGATTCATCAATGCATGAACTTGAGCGCCTGCATTTAACGGAAAAGATTCATATTTGGCAAAATCGATATCTGCCCCCTTACTTGCATAGTCAACAAAAGGTAGCCAATCAACAAACTTCGCAGCCCAGGCAAACTTGGATTTTGCCTGACTTGCTGGCGCCCATAACATCACCCCTTTAATATTTTTTTCCACGGATGGCTGAGTCAGCAAATAATCGAGTATCAAAGCGCCACCTGTTGAGAAACCGCCCAAATAGACTTGCTCAAAATCGGCAATTGTTTTTTCAATGGCATAGGCACTGGCTTGTTGCCACTGTGTAAAATCAACATCAATCAACGCTTGTGGTGCTGTTCCATGACCGGGTAACAAGAGCGTTCGCACGTTAAAACCCTGCTGATGGTAAAAAGTTGCCAAATCATGGAATAGATAAGGTGAATCTGTCAGGCCATGAATTAACAGAATCCCCTTTGAATGATTATTGTTTGTTAGTTCAAAAGGAGCCACCACATCAGCAACCGTCATGGTTGCTTTGCTTTTCCCTTGTAGCTTTGTTACCCCGGTTTCTATTGGACATTTTATTTGCGCCTTTGGATTTTGTACCGCTATCAGTTTGGCAGCGAAATCCAAGTACTTTTGATAGCTTTGCCCTTCTTGGTAACGAAATTCAGGCGCTGGCATGTCATTAGCAATACGTCGATATTGTCCCGAATCTTTGAGCGTTTTTATGTGCTCAATATCCGTATTTATGCTTACGCAATCAATAGACTTCGCTATGGTAAGGCCACTGGAAAAGATTGTCAGAACTGATGAGATGACTAAAAAAATACGCATAATATTCCCTATGATTATTACTGAGGTTGCCGGCGAAATTGTTCAAACATGGTCGGCTCCCAAGGTCGGATTGCCACTAATAATCCCATATGTTTTCGTTGTGCTAAAGGTAACGCACTATCTTCAATATTGAGTTCCGCAGCTTCCTTGGTTAATTGATTCAGTTTTCGCTGAATGATAGTAATCGATGTTTTTGAATAGCGTCCTCGCAGATAAAAGCGAAAGCTATCATCATCATCAAATTTACTGGCTAAGAACTGATTAATCACTTCTTTTTCCATGAACCGCTCAAAAGGACCATTCTTGATCCAACGAAAATCCTGATCAATGAGCAGTTTATAATTATTATTGGGCAATAATTGAATTAATTTTATTTTATCGAGCTTGGCCATAAGACGAATGCCTTCATGAAAATCAATATCATATTGTTCGATAATCTCTTCAAAACGCCAATAATCTCTGACACAGACAGCAACCAATAAGAGTTTTGGATTTTCCACCAATTCCTGCTCTTGCTCTAAAGTTAATTCGGTAATTTGCTGCTGTTGTTTGTCTGACAAAGCAAAGAGATCAGACAGTGAAATATTAATCACCTGACAAACCTGCTCTAAGCGCTCTAATGAAAAGCTTCGCGTTGAAAATACCCGTTTAATATTTGCTTCACTCATCGACAATGCTTCAGCCAGCATTTTATAGGTAATTTTTTGTTGTTTAAGTAATTGCTTTAACGTGCTGGTCACCTGTTTGATTTGGCTCATCTCTCACTCAAAACACCGAAAGTATAACATTTCGATACTTTACGTGTTTAAAACCAATACATCAAGCAACATGGTTTACAAGAAAAATACCAATCACTAATGTAGATAACGAATCAACGATAAAAACTAGGGAATGACGTATGAAAAAGCTAACTTATTTAACCTGCATAACGGTGTTATTTACCTCAATGGTATCTCATGCTGAACCCTCAACAAGACATTCAGAGAAAGCAAGCAAACATTCAACCCTTGCAGCATCTCACGGGATTGGCGCAAGCGGCCAAGTAGCCAGCGCAGTCGTTGCTGCGCCAGTGATCGTTGCTGGTAGTGTGGCATTAAGTGCTGGAGCGGCAAGTGCTGCTGTAATAGATACAGTATCACACGCCAGCGAGCATATCGTATCAGAACACCATCACCACCATCAAAAACGACAAGCTAAAGTACGTAAAACCATAGCGTTAGAAATCACTGAGGTGACCATTACTGCTGACCGCTCACCGCAGCAAGTAATGACAGATAACCAGTAGTTGTTAGCAAAATTTATTTATAAGGACATGATCATGAAAAAGTTAATCACATTAACCTGGATATTATTATTAACCAACCTATTAATAACCAACCAAGCTATTGCAGGTAGTAATCAAAACAGCAAACCAAAGTTTAAAGCTGAGCAAATTGCCAACTTTGCAAAAGATGTAGAACGCTACGCCGCCAAACAAGGGGCGAGAGCATTCATTATTGCTCGTCTTGGTCAACCCAAGTCGAGTCTGCCCAAAGGCATCGAGTTTACTCACACTGCAATTGCAATCTACTCCGATATTACACTAGCTGACGGAAGTATCGCCAAAGGCTATGCAATACATAATTTATATCAAGATGCCAAAGATTCAGGTAAAAGTGCATTAATTACCGACTATCCTGTCGATTTCTTTTGGGGAGCCCATGAACTTAAAGCGGGTATTATTATTCCTACCCCAGACTTACAGGACAAAATCATCGATGCATTTGTCACGGGTAAGAATAAACAAGTTCATAACCCTAAGTATTCGCTCATCGCTAATCCTTACAACAATAAATATCAAAACTGTACTGAGCATACCTTAAACATTATAAATGCAGCGATATATGAGACCACAGATATGCTACGCCTAAAGCGAAATACTAAGGCTTACTTTGACGCTCAACCCGTTAAAGTTAACCGATTAAAGCTGGTACTTGGTGGCGCATTTAGTAACGGTATGACGTTAGCTGACCATGACAAAACGATAGAAACTACGTCGTTTAATAGCATCAAGCGCTATTTAGCTAAATACAACCTTTTAGAAACAAGCTATGTTTATCGCATTTAATCATTGTTAATGGCGATAGCGCATTCTTTCAACTGATTGCGCTATCAACGCTTTTATTGATCACGCACAATCACCAGACAACATTTCAACTGACAAATCCGTCTTGTTTTCACCAATTGCTTGCATACCATTAACAGGCTCAGCCAATCCACATAACCAGGAAATTGGGCTCATTGGACTACCAACAACAACAGCTGGCCTAAACGTTAGTGTTTTTCCTTGCAACGGCTGTGGAACGTTATTACCCAACTCAATATGAAAAGCGCCATTTACTACTGTCACGCTGGTAATTTTATTTGAAATCAACTTATCTGGAGCGGGTAACCCTGCGGCTGCATTATCAACAGGAAAACTTAAATGCTCGCCATAATACTCCGTGATCGGTTGACGTAGATTACCTGCATAAGTGTAGGCTTCAGCAACATGTGCTTTTATCGTGTAGATATGGTATTGCGGTAAGGCGATAGCGGCCAAAATGCCAATAATAGATACAACTATCATCAGTTCTATTAACGTAAACCCTTTCAATTTATTCATCAGACTATCATTCCAAGTTTAAAAATAGGATCGTAGATTTGCATCACAAAGAAAGCAATCGCTGTCACTATGATGACATAAAGCAACCTAAGCAGATGTCGAGTATAGGATTGAATCATCATTATTAATTTCTGAAACTTCAAATTAAATAAGTTATTTAGCTCATGATTAACATCCATGCCGTTTTGAGCAATAAGTCCCAACTCATTTTGAAGGTCACTATTGAGGTTAGCTTTCGATAACGCATACCCAAGCAATTGGTTTAAATTGAAAAGTTCAACTTTAATGCTTTTAGGTACAAACCAGCTCATCGCCATGTTAGGCAAACTAATAATAAAACGATCAATGCGCTTTAAAAAACGCTTAATTAAAAATGAAATCACCAATACAACGACGGTTAACGATATACCAACCCCCCATAGCAGCGGTAGCTGGTAAAATAATTGTCCGACAATATTTGGGTATTCAGATGTAAGGCTTAAAAACGCTGGATAAATATAGAAGTTAAAAAAGGAGATAAAAAAACCAAACATGATGCTGAGTACCACAATAGCATCAAGCTTTTTTAGCACACGCCCAAATAGGAGAGCACCTTGTATTGCACCAGAAAGGCTTATTTCCTTGAAAAAAGCTAAAGCTTTGATGACATCAGCGGGGTTAGAAAGTTGAAAAAGTTGATCAAACAACTGCTGTTGAATAGTCGCTGAAGAGTTGTCTTGATATAAATGCTCTAGCCCTGAGCTTTTATATGCTTGCTCAGCTTGCTGTAATGTAGCCCCCTGTTTAAGCCGTTGAAGAAAGAAGCGACTCTTAAAGTTAAACTGCTCCCAATTCATAATTCCCTTTGTCTCTATCGTTTTTATACAATAACTTTAGCGGTTTACTACATAAATCACAACGCCAAGAAAACATCGCAACTTAACTTAGGCACCAAACTTACAGTAATAACATTATTATTAACTCGAACCACGTATAACCACAAAAGACCAACACGCACCAGAGTCGGCTGCAGAAGAATCAACAAACTCTATGTGCAAATTCTCTCAAATAATCGTAATCTATTAACTATCGCTACTGGGATCCTTTGCCTTAGCAACAGAAAATGAAAACGCATACCCAGTATCACTTACATCAGGATTATCAATTTCTATTTTACCTTGCTCTCCATATTTCATGGTAAGTTGAGGCGACGACACTACTTTTTGCTGGTTATTTTCATTTTCAATGATATCGAAAAATATTTTTGCCTGATCACCAAGATCTTTTACCACCAAATTCACTTGATAACCTTCCATTTGATAAGAGAATGGTTCATCAAATTTTGACCAAAGTGTCAGTTTGCTACTGAGAGTGTTTTCGGTATATTCATCCCCTTTTTGCTGGTGGGATAAACGTAGATTTATATCTAAATTAATTAACGCACCAAGCTTAGTATCAACATCAGTCGCCTCTATAAAGTTACCTCGATGAGCCGTTGCCAAGGTTACTGAAGACATCATCGTAGCCACTGACAAGAAAGTGCTGATCAAGATCGCTTTATTAAATAAATTCATTGTTCTATTTTCCTTAAGTAGTTTTATTCTATGAATATTAGTGTTCTTTGATGTCAATACATTACTTGACAATGCCATGGTTTTATCTCGCTGGTGACGCAGCATTAACTGAGACAACCCCTCAACATAATTAGGATAAACGGCACTGACTTTTTGATCGCACTTTACTTCAATTAAAAATCGATTGAGCTTAACTAAACTACGAACTAAAGGGTTCCACCAAAAAATGCTTTCCATCAACAATAGAAATAATAGTTTGCCATTATCGCTGTTTTGAATATGCTGTTTTTCATGCAGAATAACGAGTTCAACTTCGGGATCTGTTGCTACCTTTTCTGACATGACAATAATAGGGTTGATTATGCCTAACGTAATGGCGCCTTCGATGTTAGGGCTTGTGTAAATGGGATGGTTATACCTTTTACTGAGCAGTAAATGGTAAGTAGTTTTCGAAGAACGAGTTAGCTGCTTGCGCCAATAGTGAAACTTTAACAATCGAATACTTGCGATCAACACTCCTATCAAAAACAGCATTATAAGTACCTGCAAAGCAATTTCTGAAAAGTTAAATCGTGTTGGCTTTATAGGTGACGAAGCTATTAACTTACTGACACTTGAATAGGCTATTATGACAGGTTTACTCAAGCTTATATCAGTAAGTAATCTCGCAATTGTATTTATGGGCAGCAGCCAACAACATATGGCAAGGTTCGATAGCCAATAGTTAGCATTCACTGTACCTCGATCACAACGAATATATGACAATACGAGAGCTGAGCTAGCAATGTTTACAATCAAGTAACTGAGCATCTACTTTAACTCCTTTTTTCGCGCTTTTAATATGGCCTCTAAGTATTCAATATCTTCGATACTGAGTTGCTCTTCTTCCAATATATGTGCAGCTAAAGGAGTTGATTTACCTAAAAAGACTTTATTAATGAAATTGCGGATCAATGGCGCTTTAACCTGTTGTTTTTTCAAGGCTGCTTGGTAGAAAATTGTGCGTCCTTCAACTCGGTATCGTTTGAGCGCTGCTTTTCTTTCTAACCGATCGATAATAGTTTTTACCGTCGTATATTTTACATCTCGCTTTGCTTCTATACGTTTATGAATTTCCGGTGCTGTTGCCTCATCTACTTGCCAAAACAATTGCATAACTTCAAGTTCAAAATCCGACAATGACATAACCCCTCCTCTACATGTGTAGATATAATATCTACACATGTAGAGATGTCAATTGATAATTCGGCTTACAAGCCAAGCTTTGGTTATAATTTAATCGTTATAAATATTTACACATAAAACACACCAATAAAAAACCAATCAGTAAATCACTGATAAAAATACATATATTTCAATGGCACAAGATTTGCATTTGTAAAAAATATGTAAATTAAATTGAGATATCTATTCTCGCGCCACCTAATAAAAAAGGAATTCGAATGAAACTTAAGATGTTTAATACCATTACAGCAATTTTTATGCTTGGCCTTAGCAATTTTGCTCATGCAACGCTTATTGAATTTGTCTATACCGGTACAGGCTCAGGTTCTATTGGCGGTATAAACTTCTCCAATACGGCGTTTACTATTACTGAGTACTCTGACACCAACGACCTGCTTTCTTGTGGTGGACCTTGTGTGTTCATTGATGCACAACAAACTACCATTACCTTAGAGAACATCGGTGAGTTTAACTTTATCACCGGAACTCGTACCTTCAAAAATAATGGCTTATTAGGCTTATCCCGTGCTAGCGAATCCGGACTAGATCTATACAGCGGCTTTAATGTGGGTGACTTTGATATGGCTTCTGCATTAGCACCTGTGGCGGCAACTCCAGGCTTATTTCAATGGGACAATTCGCCCGTTAATACGTCAGGTGGGGTGCTATCTTTTGCCGATAGTTCAAACCCAGGTACTTTTGAAGCAAGGTTTGCCTCAGCAATTCCTGAGCCTTCTACTATGGCTGTATTTGGTTTAGGGTTACTAGGGCTTAGTTTGCGTCGTAATCGAAAATAGAAGTATAGCGTCTGTAAACCACGAAAATACTGGACTTGGTGTTCAGTGTTTTCGTCAACCCGTCTAAACTGAATAATCAAGCTAGTAAGCGCTTTTTCGAACATTGCGAAACAACTAACTAAACTGCATCGCAAAAATTCAGCTCCACCCCGTTCACAAATATAATGTGCAATTTCTAATTAAAATAATAACATTCAATAACTTACCTGCGCTTTATTAAAGGCTATTATTGTTTGTACATATTCTGTTTCATTTTTCTATTCTGCCATTAACAACTTAACCGCCACAATTAACACTTTATTTACAAAAATATAGTAGATTATCCGCGAACTTACTATGGAGAATACTCATGTCAACTTTTACAGAAAAGGCAAATGTCTTACTAAAGAATAAAGGGGCTTTAGCAGCAGTCGCCTCTATCGCGGTATTAGCGTCAAACAACGCCTCAGCCAATATTATCGATAACTCTGAACTGATTTTAGAGTCAAGTTATACTGGATTTTGGAATGTTTCTGGCCAATTTACCGGAGTTTTTAACCAACTCCCCACAAGCGATAATTTTGACCCACAGACTCGAGGGCAAGGTTCTGGCAACATCTATAGCGATTCACTGGGTAAAGGCTTAAAGCTTTATGGTGACGCGTCGATGACAGGTGAAGATGTTAATGGTTGGGGAGATGGTATTCAAGGTTTGGCATTCTTATGGACAGGCCGATTTACTCATGATCTAAACGCTGGTGATCAACTAAATTTTGACTTTGAATTTGAACTTGAGACAAATGGTGCCGCTGTTGACTGGCAAGTTGTATCATATATTGCACCTTGGTCATCAACAGCCGATTTGTGGGAGCAAACGTTAGGCACTTCGGCGGACACTTCAAGCTTTAGTTCTGACGGAAATGCACACACTGGCACAGTTTCTGGTTCTGGAAACTGGTTAACAGGCCAATCCTTTTCGAACGCCGTAGACAGTGACGGTGAATATTTTTGGAGTGTAGCACTAACCGCAAGTTGGAGTAACTATAGCGGTGAAAATGCGGTGACAGATGCCGACTTTTTCAGTGTGAATATTCCAGATCACTCTATTGATGTTGGTATTAACCAAGTACCAACGGCAGAACCAATCGCAGTATCTGAAACTGGCTCAATGGCGTTATTACTTGCAGGATTATCTGGGTTAGCATTCTCTCGTCGAAAAGTCACAAAATAGCGGCAATAATCTCTTTTGCCAATAACGCTCAGGCAGTATAAGTTGTCGCCTGAGATTTATCACTTGATAGGCGTTGCTTTTTAATGACAAACCGCAAGAAAAAGCTCTTTATTTTTATCCAACAATCCATTTTGGATCCGGCCAGTGGTGCTGCAAAATCAACAGATCATTTTGCACAACTATTTGTCGAATTAGGTTGGCAAGTTATTGGCCTATCAACGACGGCTAGCGAGCACTACACGACTAGCTCTGCACACGAAAACTATTTAACCTCATTAAAGAACGCTGTTGTGAAACCAGATGAAATTTTATTGGACGAAAATAAACGACTTTATCGTTTTATTAAAGTTTCTAAGCGCGAACCGGAGAAAATCGAAGCACATTACCAACGTACAGCAAAGCAAATATTAAAGGCGGAAAGACCGCAACTTGTTTTGACATTTGGCAACGCTTTCATCGAGCGCGCATTAAGAAAAGACGCTCAAGAGGTTGGGGCCAAAGTCATCTTTACCTTACACAATAGCTCATATAGTGACATTTCTCTTAATTATGTTGACTACTTTATCGTCCCAAGCAAATTTCTCGCTAAATATCATCAACATTATCAAGAGCCAACATCGGTGATTTATCCACCCTTAATGCATTCAGATATCATCGCAGAAAAACAAGAACGCTTGTTTCTAACCTATGTAAATCCCGAGCCCGCAAAAGGGTTAATCGTAATGGTAACCTTGATTAAGTTCTTGATAACAAAACGGCCAGATATTCCGTTACTCATTGTCGAAGGAAGAGCCGATAGTGAGGCACTAATTGCCGCATTAAATTTGGCGGGTATCAATTTAGCACAAGCAAACAATATATTTATGACCTCAGAAGCTATGACGCCGAAGGATATCTATCAACATGCGAAGGTGGTTTTGATGCCGTCGGTGGTCGAGGAGTCCGCCGGTAGAGTAGCTATGGAAGCGATGTTAAATGGTATTGCCACTATTGTTTCTGATCGCGGAGCTTTACCCGAAATTGCCGGAAATGCAGCCATCGTATTGCCAATACCTTCAACCTTGACACCTTTAAGCAAAAACTGGCTAACAGAGAGTGATATACAATCGTGGATAAATGAAATAGTGAAACTCTTCGATGATAGCCAATATTGTCATCACATCGAAAGTCGCTGCCAAAAATATGCAAACGAGTACTATAGTGAATCGGCTACAAAACAACGTCTGATGACTATGGTCGAAAAGCTGACGTCTGAGCACTAAAAACAGACAATGCAAGCTATTTACAGTGGATAATGACCATTCGTTATCTGTGAATTGAACTGCATAATTTCCAAAACAATACCGGATGGATCTTTAAATGCGGCATATCTTCCCCATGGGTTTTCACTTGGTACTTGATGTATAAAGCAAACACCTAAAGCTTTTAGCTGCCGAATTTTCGCGTCTAGATCACTAACCGGTAAAATTAGCGTTTCATTAGCGTTGACACCATGGTCATAGTCAACTGCACCGGCTGTACCTTGAAACATAAATACGTGATGGCCACCATAGCTGAGTCGAACTCGCTCTGGATATGCCTCTTCTACCTTAAAACCCAAAACTTGAGTATAAAACCTTTTGGACTCAGTTAAATCGTTAACGACAAGCAGTGTAGAGGGGCTGATCATAGTAAGAGGGTTCCTTAGTACTGTATAAGTTTTAACGAGTTTAAAGAAACTTAAGTACCCCGTCGATATATACCGACACAGAATAATCTGGCCAGTTATAAGTTGTCAGTTATCACCAATATAGTGCTGCACTATTTTTTTGACCTTCCCTTGTTGCTCAAAAACTTGGTAGGCTTGATCAAATTTATCACGCAACTTAGCGTCATGAAATCCTACCGCGGCTTTCACCGGAGGGATTAATTCATGCTCATGAATGACCTTTTTAGGTCTATCAATCGACAAATTTTTTAAGTAAAAATAAAAGATATAATAATCAAGGATGATCACATCAACACGCTCAGTGACCAACATCATCACCAGCGTTTCCATATTCGGAATTTCTAAGTATTGATTGTGTTTGGTCATAGCGACAAAAGCATCACCAAAGTAGCCGGTCGCTCCTTGAAATGAGCGAACCCTTAAATCTTTGATATCAGTGATGGTGCTAAAATTAAATGCTTTAGCAGAAAACACCATAGGTCGGTAATCAATAATCGGCTTGCTAATATAAAAACTATCGCTGTCTTGGCTTAAAAAGGTTGGTACCGTTAAATCGGCTTCGCCCATCGTTACTTGCACTTTAGCTCGCTTTAACGGCGCATAGATAATATCAGTTTGATATCCTAAGCTTTGCAATACTTGCTTGGTAATGTCGATATCAATTCCGCCATCATTAACTTGTATCATATGCGGCGGTCCGTCTTCGGTAATTAACGTTAGCGCCTCTTGGGCGAGCAAATTCACCGAAAAAACCGCTAAAAAAACCCAAAAAAACTTTGCTAAGTATTGAGACACGATACCCTTAAACAAAACCGATAGGTTTTGCGATAAATATTGAACGTCTGTAAATGTTTTAGCTTACTCACATTAAAAACGCCAGATCAATCTTGTGAATTAAGAAAGTTTTTCATTTGAATCAAACACCTTCAGATCAGACGAAGAGTTGATCTCGGCCATTACGTTTGGCTTGATATAAGTTGTGATCTGCGCGCTTGATCATTTCATCGACATTTTTATCTTCTTCTTTGCAAACCAAACCCAGACTGACGGTAACAGAAATAAAATGCTCACCATCTTCCACTTCAACATTGCGAATGCTATTTAATATACGATGCCCTATCTGTATCGCTTCATCAATTGACGCATTGGGCAAAGCAATAATCATTTCCTCGCCCCCCCACCTTGCAATGACATCTTCTTTTCTGCGATTATTTTGAATTTCATTAGCTATTGCGATCAACACTTTGTCACCTGCACCATGACCATAGGTATCGTTTATTTGTTTAAAATGATCGATGTCTAATGCAATAAGTGAAAAGTCCTGCTTTTCCAACAGACATTTTTCCCAAAAAGGTTCAACTTTGGCGTACCAGCCCCGACGATTATGCAATCCGGTAAGGTGATCTGAAAAAGCAGTGCGTTTTGCATTAACTGCGTCATCCTGTGTTTTCTTGAGAATTATCGCCAAAGCTGAAGCGAGCACCACCATATCGATCACTTTTCCAATTTCTACCGCCCTAAAAAGCATCGTCGAAAAAGGTATAACTCCCAAGGTAACCAACCCAGTAATTAATGAGCCAACGGTGGCAAATACTGTCCCGAAAAAGAAATAAAACGCCTTATTATACCCATGATAAATTGCCATCCCCCCAATTGAGAGCATTATAAACGGATAAAAAAGAATTAAAGCAAAAGCCAACGTCAGTGCACCAGCGCCGCCAAATATGGCGGCAATTAGCAAATAGACCAGCGCGGAAAAAACGCAAAAAGCGCCAATAACGCGATCTAATTTCGGTTTAAAGTGCTTCAAATTCAAAAATGACTGGGCGAACATTAGCCCACTAATTGCATAGAGCACCATTGAAGATGAAGTGCTCCAATATTGCCATCGTGGAAAATCTGACCAAAGCCACCTATAACCATGCCCAGTATAAGCAACGTTAGCAAATAAGAACATTGTTAGGAAAATACAGTAAAATAAGTAACGAGAATCACGAAGAGTAAAATAGATAATAAAATTATGTAGCAGCATAACCAGTATCGCTCCATAGAGCATACCGTAGCTGTACATGTCGAATTCTTCCTTTTTAACCAGCTCTTGGGCATTAAGTAAATAAATTGGCACAACAAGAGGATCTGTTGTTGTGATTTTTATTAACAGCTCCGTTTCACCTTGCAAAAATCCATAAGGAATATCGAAAGTGCGCAACTTAATGGCTCGCTGATCGAAAGCATAAGCGTCACCAGCAGAGATTTGACGATTAAGAACATTGCCATGATAAAAATACAAATCGATATTATCTAACCAACTATTATCAATGACTACGTGCTGGTAAAAAACTTCCTCATATTCGCTATAAAAACGAATATACATCCAGACAGGCGGTGAGTTTAAACCTAACGATAAAATCGAACTATCAACACGCAGAGGCTTATGTTGACTGTCTACCTTGCCTCGAAATATTGCTAACGCTTGATCTGGGGAAATATCACCTGATTCTTGAAAATAGAGAAAGTGCTTAGAAATAACGGTGTCATCAACATCATTGATATTTAGCGTAACAGGAAGCGTGTTTGAAAAAGCTTGAAACGATAATAAAAAAAGGCATACACCCAACAACGAAAATAAAACTTTTAACAATGGATTAAACATAGATGCCTATTTGGGAATGACTCAATAGCCCCACTTATTCACTTACATATTGTAAGCCTTTTATAGGATTTTCGCATCTATACTTGAGCAAATTTACTAAGTTGAAGGGTTATTTCTCAACAGTTAGAAAAATTATTCACTGATTAAACCAGCAAATAGCCTTAGGCTCATGCTCGGCGATAAAGCCATTTTTTAGCGCGATATAAACGTCATTATCATGTGCGCATTGCAATGCGGCTTGTTTTTTAATCTTGGCATATTCTTGGGCAATCTCTTTATGCGCAATAAGGTAAGCTTTAAAAGCACGATGGCGGTGAAGATCTTCTGTGCCACTAACAAAAGCGTGGATATGATGGCTTCTGGCGTTACCACCTTTTTGATAGTAACGGCGCCCAGCGATACCATTTTCCCCTTTCACTTCATAGCCCAAAGCCTCAAACTCGCTTGCTTTGGCATCAAGCAAAGCTAAATTAGGAACTTCAACTAAAATATCGATGATGGGCTTGGCTGCCAGGCCTTCAACAGAAGTGCTACCAATATGCTCTATTTTTGTGGCAAATTCGCCAATAATGTCGCTCAGCAACGCTTTTTCTAACTCAAATAATCGTGGCCATTGAGGGTTATAAGCAACTACTTCTATTATACGTTTAGCCATAAAATCACTTTAAACTAGGTAAAAAAACATAATGTGCATTTTATAACAATTACTTATCGGATGCGATCACTAGTCCACTAACGGCAGGCTTTACGGTATCACTAGAAGCGGTGTAAAAATATCCACAAAAATGAGCAATCTGACGATTAATTAGTCGCAAAGGCTACTCGCTTCCAACATTAAACAATAAAACATAATATTTACAATAACTTAAGATTGGCACAATCATCGCTTAAACTATTTCAATTTATGGCTGAGGAAAATCTATGGACAACTCGCTTACTGAAAATATTCAACCGATCAATTCACTGTCACGCGTAAAAATTATTGCTGGCTATGAATTAACGCGGTTATTTAATACTAAACGCGGATGGATGGCACTAACCGCTTTCGCATTAATTTGGTATTTTATTTTACGATACCCGATATATTACTCGACGACACTTGTCACCCAACCTGAATTTGCCAACTCACTCAAGCAAGCACTAGGAATGTTTGGCGCTGAGCGCCTTTTAAGTTGGTCTGTACCTGAAATTGCAGTATTTTGGTTGGCCTCTTTGGTTCTGTATCCGTTGTTTTCGTTATTTATTACTGCTGATCAAATATCCTCAGATAGAGCTCGGGGAACACTGCGTTTTATCGTACTAAGGTGCACAAGAACCGAATTGTTTTTTGGTCGCTATTTAGGCCAGTTACTTATTCTCATACTTTTAGTACTGGCGACGATCATCGCTTCAACTGGCATGGCCATTTATCGAGACCCTAGTTTAATTTCTTCATTTCTTCCTCATTTTGGTTTTGTGCTTTTTCATATGGTGTTCGTACTTGCACCTTTTGTAGCAGTGACCGCGTTAACGTCGGTAGTCTGTCAAACCGCTCGCTCTGCATCATTTCTCGCTATTATCGCCATTCTAGGCTCATTCATCCTGACTGGGGTTCTTATCTACTATATTCCTCAGCTAGATTTTATGATGAAAGGTCTTCTAGGGGCACAGTATCCGCGCTTAGTCACTTCATTTGGCCTGCAATCGTTAAATCAGCTGGTTCTGCCAATCTGCCAATCTGTGGTTTTATTGTCATTAGCATTAACCCTATTTAAAAGGAAAGCATTATGAGTTCAGTTATTCACTGTAAAAACGTAAGTCACCTATACGGTAATAAACGGGCACTGAACAACATTAATTTTTCAGTAGAAACCGGAGAACCTATAGCGTTGGTCGGCCCAAATGGCGCAGGAAAAACCACCTTGTTTAGCATTCTCTGTGGTTACTTAACACCGTCTTCAGGTCAGGTTGAAATTCTTGGACATAAACCAAATTCTCCAAAGCTTTTTGGCAAACTTTCGGCATTACCGCAGGACGCACAACTCGATCCTCGTTTCTCGATTCTCAAGCAATTATTATTTTTTGGCAAACTGCAAGGTATGAGTAAAGCCATGGCATTAAAAGAAGCTGAGCGAGTATTAACATTAGTTGGTCTAGCAGAAAGCATGCACGTCAAGCCTCAAGAGCTCAGCCATGGCATGAGAAAACGTATCTCAATAGCGCAAGCTTTATTGGGGCAACCTGAGCTTATCCTGCTTGATGAACCAACAGCGGGTCTTGACCCTGTTAATGCTCGAGCGATTAGAAAGTTAATCAGTGATCTTTCTTCACAAGCAACCATTATGGTCAGTTCACACAACTTAGATGAACTTGAAAAACTCTGTCGCACTGTACTGTACCTCGACAAAGGGCAATTAAGTCAGCAGCAAATCGGTGAAAGTAGCTCTAACGCAGGTTACATCACTGTGCAACTGCTCGATGCATTAGCACAAGATAAACAGTTAATTCTTAATAATCTTTCTGCAGTTGAGCACATTGAACAAACTAATCGTATGGAGTTTGTCATTACCTACAATGAACAAATTGAGCCCTACTTTGATCAACAGTTACTTAAGTTTTTTGCCGATAATGGCATTAAGTATCGCCAACTTATTAAAGGCCGCTCTCTTGAAGAACAACTATTCACCCATGCTGAGCGAATGGTAAGTAACAGTTAATTAAACCCAAAGCTTACAAAACAGCTATTTTCTTAGGGCTGTTGGCCTGAGTGATAAAGGCAGTTAATCGCAACTGCCTTTCCAATCAAACACAACGCTTCTATAACGCCATAGTTTGACTTACCGGTAATGCCAACTAAAGTTAGTTAACGACTTTTGAAAGCAGCGCCCCTGCCAACCACTCTATTTCGTTTCAATGCAGTATGGCATAGCTCTTAGGATGAAGATGACAGATCCCCATGAAAACCAAGGCTACATAACAAGATTACAATCAATTGACTTTATGCGTGGCCTTGTCATTGTCATCATGGCATTAGATCACGTGCGCGATTACGTTCATGCATCGACAATTAACCCGCTAGATCTAGATAGCACCACGGTTCCTTTATATTTAACAAGATGGATAACTCACTTATGTGCGCCTGTCTTTGTGCTACTCGCCGGTGTTTCAGCCGGGCTTATTGCTCGAAAAAAATCTAAACAACAATTAGCGCGCTTTCTAGTGACTCGTGGAATATGGCTAGTTTTTATTGAATTGACGGTGGTTTCGTTTGCATGGGATATGAATTGGTTTTCGCCAAACTTTCAAGTTGGTTTGCAAGTCATTTGGGCATTGGGCATGTCAATGATTGCCCTTGCTGCGCTTATTTGGTTACCTAAACCATTGATTTTACTTATAGCGTTAGCATTGATTTTTGGACACAACGCTTTTGATGGCACACTGCCGACCAACAATTGGATGCCGCCTAATTCGCCAATGCCCTTTTGGTGGTCTATTCATGTTTCAGGCAACGTTGAAATTTTTGGGCTAACTATTTATATGGCTTATCCTTTAATACCGTGGGTTGGCGTTATGGCGCTTGGCTATATGATAGCGCCTATCTTCGAGCTTGATGTGTCTCAACGCAAAAGAATATTGATGGCATTTGCACTTAGCTGCATTGCAGCATTTGCGATTCTTAGAGGTTTTAATATTTATGGCAATCCGACACAGTGGAGCGCTCAAGCTAATAGTCTGTTGTCATTATTAGCAATGTTAAATGTTGAAAAGTATCCCCCTTCGTTAGCTTACCTGCTAGCAACATTAGGTATAAGTTCACTGATTATGTATTTTGCAGAGTCGAGCCAATCGAAATTTCATCATTGGATGGTTAATTTCGGCAAGGTACCGTTTTTCTTTTACGTGGTGCACCTTTACGTGATCCACTTGGTTGCGATAGTTATCGGCAAGTTTCAAGGCAGTGATTTAAGCGTTATCACCGGCCCTTTTTGGCTTTACCCTGATACTCATGGCGTAAATTTGTTTTTTACCTACGTTATTTGGCTCGCAATCGTTATTCTGCTGTACTTTCCGTGTCGACAATTTGTATTAATAAAATCAACCAACAAAAAATGGTGGCTTAAATACCTTTAACGTGTTGTTATTTAAATATTTTGCTCTATCCTCTAACTGCATGTAATATACAAAAACTCCCTTTGACATTAATGGATTAATGCTTTGAAAAATAGGTACGTTTTATCATTATTGGCTATCGTTATTGTCATAGTTGTCACTTTCTACCTTTTTAGCCACAAAAGCGAAACCATAACAGCTGTCGGCACACAAGCTAAACTGCAAAATGCAGCATTAGCGCCAATTGACTCTTCAGAGCAACAATCCATTTCTGTACGGTCAAAAAATGATGCTCAGTCAAATGTCATAGCTAATGAAACCGATACTATCGAGAATGAGACAAAGCTAGCAGGTAGCTTTGTAGCCTGCGATATCCCAGATGAAATTGATGATGAACAAGAATCACTTAACAACATTCAAACGTATTTTAGCTCACTGCAAGACGCTACTACCCAAAAAGGTAGAAGATATTACGCATTATTCGCCGAGCCTGACGAAAACCAAACACGGTTAGATTTGCTTATCAACTATATTAACGATTTCTCAGCAGACCCGTTAACGGCTAAATACATAATTAACTATTGTGCCACTGGTGATGATCAGCGTTGCACCGACAGTTTAATCAGCGATTTAACCATGGTTGATAAAGAAAACGGGGCAATGTGGTTAAGCTCTATATCTTATTACGCTGCACAAGGAAATGACGAAAAGACAATGGTAAAAATTGCTAGACTTACGCAAACTTCATTGTTTAACGAGCGAATAGGAGAATCTGCTGTTACCTATGCTGAAGCACTAGAAGGCTCGATGGCAAGTAATTTTAGCCAAAATGCCATGCTCGGTTTAGCAAGCAGTGTGGTGTTACCATCCTTTGCAGCTATTCGGAATTGGTGTAATGATAATGTTTCCAATCCGGCTATTGCTGAAGCCTGCCTGACCCTAGGAAGAAACATAGCAACCCGCAGTAAAACCCTACTTTCTCAAGCTATCGGCTTGGTGCTACAAGAATCGATAGCTGAATTTCAAGCGAGTACTGATTTACATCAAGAATTAACGAAAAAACGGCAAGCACTGTTTTCACAACAAAACCAAGAAACCTTATTTCATTTTAATACAGCACTTATGCTCGATGAGAGCCTTACCAGAACTTATCTCTACAACCTTGACAACATAGGTGAGCTTGATTCTCAACAAAAAGGGCTTGAAGAACTAACGCAAGCTATACAACAAGATAAAAATTACCTTTGTAATTTACTCAGCAACTAACACCACTTTCAATTGGAATTTATTTGATCAGTAACGCCAGATCTAAAAAGCGAAACTCGCCAATAAAATACTGGTGCTTATTTTGAAAGTTGCTCGATTAAAAGTAGCGAGTTCTAACTCCTGTTCAGTGCAAACGCATTAATTAAGCACATTACTTGGCAAATCTTGCTATTGAGTGTTAGCTAACTTATTTAAATAGCTCGTATCGATATAATGCACTGTTGCCGATTGTGAACCATTCTCTAGTACCTTTTCTATCGCTGAGCCATCCTTGTTGGCTTTGTAAATATCATAAAAGCCATGCACATTTTGAGATGAAAACAACACCTTTTTGCCGTCAGGCGACCATGCTGGATCCCATTCTTCAACACGGTTCTTGGTAATGCGAGTTTGATTAGAGCCATCAATATCCATCACATAAACTTCTTGGTTACCATCTCGATTTGATAAATACGCGATTTGTGAGCCATCTGGTGAAATTTTTGGTGACATATTATTGCTATCATCATTGGTAAGCTGAATGACATTGCTACCATCAATATTGGCGATGCTGATCTGGCTCGGGCTCGATTGAGATTGAAACAATAATCGTCCGTCAGCTAGAAACTCTGGACTGCGACCCGCCAATTTTTTGATTTGACGTTGATTAGCACCATCGGCATCCATCAACCAAATCTCTTCTTGCCATTGGTTTTTTTCATCTTGGTATTCACGCGCAAAGGCAATGGTTTTGCCATCAGGTGACCAAGCAGGTGCGCTATCCCAAACGTGTTTTACGTTAGTTAAGCGACGAATGTTATTACCGTCGATATCAGCAGTATGTATCGACCAGGTTCTACGTTTATCGTATTTGCCGTAAAAGGCGATTTGCATGCCATTGGGAGAAACTGCAGGGTAACCATCACTCGCTTCCGTCTCGAGCACTTTTACACGTTGTTTGCCTTTTGCATCACTCAAATAAATGGCTTTAGTATTCCCCTCTTTAAAGCCATAAATAATTGAAAATGGTTGCTCCATTGTCTCAGGTGCAGCATGAGAAAACATTGAAATAAAAAAAATTGATGAACTCGCCAGAAAAACCTTTAATGGATAAGTCATTTTCGCTTGCATAAAAAGCTGTCCCTATTTATCAAAACCAGTGGTTAATAAATACAAGTTTATTGTTTACGGCACAAAAACATAGCAACTACAACGCAAAAAACAGGCCGTTTATCTCAATATCAGGTTGAGAAAAACGGCCTCTAAAGTTTATGATAGAAAATGTTTTTTTAACTTGAGGTTAGTGCAAATGAAATCACCAACCCCATATTTTAAGTGAAACTCGTCATGTTTGACGATGAAACGATAAAGCACCTGCTATGTTGTACCCTTAAAAGATCGCTATTCTTCTTTTTCAAGTAGTTCCATTAAACCAAGCAATGCGACATACAATACCGCGCCAACAGGCCAGATTATCCAAGTCATGCCCCATTCTGCTGTCCATAAGCTCCACCCCAAAAACACAGCCACCAACATCGGCCAGTAGAACGCAGCTAATTTTTCAGCACGTTTTTCTCGCTTACTTTTTTCTTTGTTGGCAGAATTATCGTTTAAAATATGGTTATAAGCGTCGTACCTCGCTGAGGCAGGTGAAACAATAAAAACACCCGCAGAAATTAACACCATCAACACTATCATCATCATTAATATTGCATCAGGTCGACCATTAAAAATGGCGGTTAACATTAATGGCAAAAAACTGGTAATAAACAAAAATATGCCAGCAGAAAGCCTCAAGTTATAGCTAGACCTATAACGTTCCAACTTTTCCTGGAAAACGCTATGTACACCGTAGGCCAATTCAAACGGCTGCTTATCAATTAACTCAACGTCTTTTTCATACTGATTAATTTTGATGAAAAAACTGACAGCAACAGCGATCAAAATGAGTATCCCAACAATCCCGCTCGCTGCTGCAATATCATTTGTCATACCCATACGTCCGGTCTCGGCCAAAGCAAAAAAGAAAAAAAGCGGGATAACAGAACATAGACACAATATCACCCCTTTCATGATGACATTAGACGCTTCAAGCTTACTTTCGACATAAGCATTCGCTTCCTCCAAGCTGACTTGGTGGAGCCGTGAATCCTGAGCGACGACATCCCTCTCTTTGTCAAAGCATTCGTTTTCGTCTTTCAATAAAAAGTCAGTAGACACTTCAAAAAGCTCTGCCAGCATAATAATTTTATTTAAATCTGGAATGCTGTTAGCGCTTTCCCACTTAGATACAGATTGCCTAGATACGTTAATTTTTTCTGCTAGTTCTTCCTGTGACCAGCCAAGTTGCTTTCTTAACTTGATTATTTTATCCGCTAATTTCATCAGTAATTATCCTTTGTTGGTAATGTGGTCATCACCATAGAAAAACAGGCTGTTGCGCACTACCAAGCTAGCTTGTTATTTTGTCAACTAGCGGTTGCAATTCACGTAAGTATTTGAAATTAAATATACTAAAAGTAATGTTTTTTATTAATTTTTTCAAAAAACTTCACCCTACCATGAGAAAAATAGCATTAGACAACTACTTCGAACAAGGTAGTTTTCGACTTTTAAAACAAAATTGCTAGTCAATTGTTGTTCAACTAACTGTGTCGTCAATAACATTTTTGCATGGAATTATGGTAACGAGTATGAAGAGCGATAGAATATTTGAAATCTCGAATAGCCAGCATTCAAACACGAATGATACCCATATGCCACCGACACTTTTATTAAGCAAAAAACTTACGATGCTAGTGACAGTGATAATCACATGCAATGCAATTGATTAGTAACGGACATAATACTTGAGAGCGTTTCATCTACCGATACTAGCCCCAAAAAGCCAAACTCATTTTTTGAGTGTAATCTCAAACATTTCGCGCAATCATAATTCTCCACAATAAACAAATTACACAATTATTTAATTTTTTAGAGTAAAGACTTTACTTTTATAGAGTGGTTACTCTATAATTCATTTTGTTCCCTTAGCGAACGCCTGTTGTAATAATTTTTTATATTCTGGCTTTCCCCAAAGCTATCATGCCGAAGACAATGTTTTCGGCTTTTTTTTGTCTTTTTCCTTTGTAAATCTTTCAATGACTCCTTCTTACCGCTTTTAATACTTTTGATTTAATTGCGCTCTTAACAAAAAATATCGACAAAATTTCTGTTGTAAACTTGATCTATATCAAACTATGTTTTAAAGTTTCAGTAATTTCTGAAACTTTAAAACATAGTGGAATTCACATATGATCATGTCATCAAAAGTTGAGGCGTTTGTTCTGCATTGTGGTGAAATGGGAAGTCGCTGGGGGTTTAACCGTACTGTAGGGCAAATGTATGGCCTACTTACCATCAGTGAACAAGCATTAACCGCCAACCAACTGTCTGAACTGCTTAATATCAGTCGTGGTAATGTGAGTATGGGGATCAAAGAGTTGCAGTCGTGGCGTTTGATTCAAGTGCAACATAAGCCTGGCGATAGAAAAGAATATTATTCCCCTGCTGGTTCAATTTGGGAAATGGCTAATCGCATTTTTGAAGAGCGTCGCAAACGAGAAATTGATCCAACGCTCAGTTTATTGCGTGACAACTTACTCAATGAACCCGCTAATCACGAAGAAGTTTACGCGCAAGATAAAATGCGTGAAATACATGACTTACTCGAAAGTATTACCTTTTTCGCGAGCGAGCTACAAACTATGAACCCAGATAAACTTAAAACCCTATTAAAACTAGGCTCAGGGGTAGGAAAAGTGCTTGATATGAAAGACAAGTTCTTAAAAAGCGGTAGTTAAACGACAACCTTAAGAGTCGTCACACTCCAACGACTCGAGATAACAATTTTTTAATCATTAGTGCTTTAAATAAAGCACTACGAGCCAACTTGTGCCCAATTTATGCACGAGTAAGGATTTACTATGCTAGATACAGAGCTCCTTTCCAGAATTCAATTTGCGGTAAACATTAGTTTTCATATCCTTTTTCCTACGATTACCATCGCACTGTGCTGGTTTTTAGTCTTCTTTAAAGTGCAATTTGACCGAACAGGAAATGCGGTGTGGATGCGCGCCTACCGCTTTTGGGTAAAAATATTTGCACTCAGTTTTGCCATTGGTGTAGTGAGTGGCATAACAATGTCATTTCAATTTGGTACCAATTGGCCAGGTTTTATGGAGAAAGTAGGCAATATTGCCGGACCTCTGCTTGGTTATGAAGTGCTCACCGCATTTTTCCTCGAAGCCACGTTTTTAGGGATAATGCTATTTGGTATTAAACGTGTACCCCCGAAGGTACACACGTTAGCCACCATTATTGTTGCCGTAGGCACCAGTTTGTCAGCTTTTTGGATACTATCACTAAATTCTTGGATGCAAACCCCTACAGGGTTTGAGCTAAGAGAAGGTATTGCCTACCCAACTGATTGGTTTGCGATAATTTTTAACCCATCTTTTGGTTATCGCTTAGCGCACATGCTTATCGCCTCAGGTTTAACGATAAGCTTTTTAATGGCTGGGATCAGCGCTTTTCGTTTACTACAAGGCGACGATAAGCGTGCACCAAAGCTTACCTTAAAAGTCGCATTGACTGCAGCGATGATATTAGCACCGCTTCAAGCCTTCGTTGGCGACTTGCACGGCCTAAACACTTTAGCACATCAACCTGCAAAAATTGCCGCGATGGAAGGTGTTTGGCACACCGAAAAAGGCGCACCATTGCTACTTTTTGCACTCCCCAATGAAGAAAGACAACAAAACGATTTTGCTTTTGGTATTCCTAAACTCGCCAGCTTAATTTTAACACATGAACTCAACGGAGAAATTAAAGGGCTAAGTGAATTTGAACACACCCCTCCCGTGGCTCCTGTATTCTTTAGTTTTAGAGTGATGGTCGCGACAGGTTTACTGATGATTATCGTTGCTTGGTACGGGCGCTATCGTTGGTATCAATTTGAAAAAAGCCAAGTAGCATTTCCCCGATCGCTACTGAAGTTGCTGGTCGCCATGAGTTTTTCTGGCTGGATAGCAACGCTGGCTGGCTGGTATGTCACCGAAATTGGTCGACAACCCTACTTAGTCAGTGGCGTATTATTGGTTAAGGATGCGGTAACCGATCTCCCCGCTGAAAATGTTGCCATGTCGTTGATACTCTATTTATTGGTTTATGCATTTTTGCTTATCGCCTACATTAGCACCTTATTTATTATGGCGATGCGAGCAGTAGAGATTGAGGAAATTCAACAACACGAACATCGATACTTCGCTAAAAATAAGCACATGCCATTTCAGCAGACGCTACACACGTCATCTACCCCTTCCACTGAGGAGCACGCTAATGTTTGAGCAAACAACACTCGCCGTTATTTTTGCTGGCCTGATGGCTCTGGCAACACTTCTCTATGCAATTCTCGATGGCTATGACTTGGGTGTCGGCATGCTAATGCCACTCAATAAACCCGAGGAGTGTGACACCATGATTGCGTCTATCGGTCCATTTTGGGACGCCAATGAGACATGGCTTGTGCTAGCCGTTGGCCTATTGCTTATTGCCTTCCCCACTGCTCATAGTGTGATCTTTAAAGCACTTTATTTACCAACGGTGATTATGTTGATCGGTCTAATTTTACGAGGTGTTGCCTTTGACTTTCGCGCTAAAGCTGCTTTTAACCACAAACCTACTTGGAATAAGGTCTTTAAGTTCGGATCTTTTATCGCCAGTTTAGCGCAAGGTTATATGCTCGGCCTGTATGTTATGGGTTTCGAACAAACACCTATCGCCATAGCATTTGCCATATTAAGTGCCATTGGTGTCAGTATTGCGTATAGTTTTATCGGTGCAACCTGGCTGATGATGAAAACAGAAGGTGAACTACAACAACGTGCAATCCGATACGCGCGGCGAACGTTATGGTTATGCTTATGCGGTATCATCGTTGTATCAGTCGCTAATATCACTATTGATAAGAGCATTTATCAACGTTGGCTTAGTTTGTCATTCAGTGGTGGGTTAATTCTTATCCCCATGATTGTTGCTGTTTTATTTATTATAGCGTGGCGAGCAGTCAATCAAATACAGCAGCAGCGACTAAAGAATGAGGCACTGCCATTTATCGCTTGCATTGGTATTTTTATGCTTACCTTTTTAGGTTTAGCGGTAAGCTTCTACCCTTATATCGTTCCAAATGAATTAACCATTTGGCAGGCTGTATCAGCTGCCGAATCATTAAATTTTCTTCTTTATGGGGCTATGGTGGTGATACCCGCCATTGTTGGCTATACCATTTTTTCTTACTGGGTTTTTTGGGGAAAGGTAGAAGATTTACGTTATTATTAGTGTCAAAAAGCGTCGCAAATCAGTGTCGACTAAATACGTTTAATTGAAAATACTCTATCTTAACAAATTTTGACTGGAGCTAAGACATGTTAGAAAATATTGCAAACAAAAAAGGCGATCACACGCACCATGTTAATGACAATCTTTAAGCACTTTTTTTGGCTCGGCTGTATTAGTTTTGGTGGGCCTGCTGCCCATATTGGCTATTTTAATCAAAAGTTTGTTAAGCAACTTAACTGGTTAAATCAGGAAGAATATGGCCATCTAGTTTCTTTAAGTCAGTTTTTACCAGGCCCAGGTTCCAGCCAGGTTGGTTTTGCTTTAGGTTATCGAAAAGGTGGAATTTGGGGTGCACTCACCGCCTTCACTGCTTTTACGCTACCTTCAATGCTGCTCATGATTATTTTAGCAACGATCAGCTATCAACTAATCGATAATCGCTATTTTTATGGCGTCACCCATGGTTTAAAGCTATTAGCGGTTATTGTCGTGTTTGATGCCGTATTATCAATGTATCAATCGTTTTGCAAAGAGAAGCTCACGCAATTATTAGCCTTATTATCCGCGGTTATTTTATTGTTTTTCTCGTCTTGGCAAATACAGCTCTTGCTTGTTTTGCTTGCTGGTGGGCTTGGCGCACTATTGCTAACCAATAAAAGTTTACACGCTACAAAGCAAGTAAAGATTTCGTATCTACCGTTAATGATATTTGTCGGGTTATTAGCGTGTTTGCCATGGCTAAAACCACTTTCAGCGCACTGGCAACTTGTCAGTAATTTTTATCAAGCAGGTAGTATGGTATTCGGCGGTGGACATGTTGTCCTGCCATTACTGCAAGAGCTTGTTGGCAATAACATGCCAACAGATACCTTCCTGACCGGCTATGCTGCCGCGCAGGCGGTGCCAGGACCTATGTTTACCCTCGCAACATTTTTGGGCTATCAATTGTTACCAAGCGCTCCGATTATTGGAGCAGTATTGGCCACTCTTGCGATATTTCTGCCCGGTTTTTTGCTCATGTTGGCTTTCCTAAAACATTGGCAAGGGCTTGCTGCAATGCCAAAGGTCGCTGGCGCAATGCAAGCCATAAACGCAACCGTGGTAGGTTTATTGATCAGTGCGTTATATCAGCCGGTATTTACCGCAGCGGTGATTGAAGCGAAAGATATGGCGGTTGTTTTAGTGGGCTTATACTTATTAAAGCAGTGGCAAACCCCAATCGTATATTTAGTTTTAGGGTTTGCTGTAACAGGAGTATTGTTAACAATTTAGCTTTGCTCTAGCTCAGGCTCTTGCTCTCCGGCTAACCATTGGCAAATATGCTGATTCGCAGTTTCGACGCCAGTTTTTTTCAAAGAAGAAAACTCTTGCACTTTGATATCGGCATTTAACGGCTTTAAAGCCTTTTTTACTTTCAGTACTTCGGCACTCGCTTTTCCTTGCGAAAGCTTGTCTGATTTTGTTAGCAGCACTAAAACCGGCAGTTCGCTATCAGCAGCCCATTCGATTAGATCTCGATCTAGATCTTTCAATGGATGGCGAATATCCATTAACACAACAAGTCCGTGCAAGCTCTCGCGTTTTTCTAGATATTCTCCTAGCGCACGTTGCCACTTTTGTTTCATTTCTAATGGCACCTTAGCAAAGCCATAGCCCGGTAAATCAATCAATCGCTGGTTTTCAGAAATTTCAAAAACATTGATTAATTGAGTACGGCCTGGCGTTTTACTCGTACGGGCTAAGCTTTTTTGGTTAGTTAGCGTATTTAACGCACTTGATTTACCGGCGTTAGAACGCCCAGCAAAAGCGACTTCAATGCCCGTATCTGATGGTAAACGTTTAATGTCTGGTGCACTTATAGTAAACGTTGCTTTGTTTAAATTAACCGCTGGTGTCGACAAGGTAAAATTCCTAATTAACCAATAATGCCGTCATTATATCTCTTTTTAATAAAAATGACTGGCTATCTCCTTACATTTTTTAATGATTTTTTACTCAAAGGCTATTAAACAATGAGCTATATCGTGTAAAATGCCGCGTTAACGACTAAAGTAATACTATTGTTTTTCATCAACAATACAAACAACCTTTGAAAACAGAGAGCAATCCATGAAAAAAGTCATCTATTCGTTCATCATTGGATTAAGTGCGCTAGCTCATGCCAATGCATTTGCTGGTGATGCAGAAGCAGGTAAAGCAAAAGCAGCTGCTTGTGCCGCATGTCACGGTGCTGATGGTATTGGTGTAGCTGATATCTATCCAAACTTACGTGGCCAGCATGCAGACTATATTGCAAAGCAATTAAAAGCATTCCAAGACGGTGCTCGTAAAAACCCAATGATGTCTCCGATGGCGACTGGCCTATCTGCAGAGGACATGGCGAATTTAGGAGCATATTATGAGAGCTTAGGTAAACAAAGCTCTGCAAGTGAAGGTGGAGCTTCTGCTCCCACGGTATCAGCAGCTCCAGCCTATGTTGCCAATCCAACGGCTGGTAAAACACTATACCAAAATGGTGATCAAGCTAGAGGGATTACCGCGTGTATTGCTTGTCATGGTGAAGATGGCAACAGCGATGTGTTAATTAATCCAAACCTATCTAATCAACACGCTGAATATATTGAAAAGCAATTGCATGCTTTTAAAGATGGCTCTCGTGATAATGCTGCAATGAACCAAGTTGCTGGCCAGTTAACAACTGAAGATATCGCTAATTTAGGTGCTTATTTTAAAGACACGGATGCTGTTGGTGAAATTAGTGAAGCGAATGCTGTAGTTACGGTAGTGAAATCTTTTACTGGTGATATCGAAGCGGGTAAAGCTAAAGCTGCAACGTGTGCTGCGTGTCATGGTAGCGATGGCAATGCTGCAGTTGCTATGTATCCATCATTAGCGGGCCAAAGTGAAAAGTATTTATTGAAACAATTAATGGATTTCAAAAAAGCGGTAGAAACTGATAATAAAGAAGGTCGTGCTAACGCAGTTATGGCTGGTATGGTGGCACCATTATCGCAAGATGATATGAAAAACTTAGCCGCTTACTATGCTTCGCAAACCCCTAGAGCTAGTGGCACTGAGACTGATCCAGTGGGCGAGAAACTTTATCAAATTGGCGATGCGAAACGCGGTATTACTGCTTGTGCTGGTTGTCATAGCATCGATGGTAAAGGTATGGATGCAGCTGGCTTCCCAGCATTAGCCGGACAAAACGCTGACTATATTAAAGCACAATTAGCAAGCTTTGCTAAAGGTGAACGTGCAAATGATCACAACGGCATGATGCAAAACATTGCTATTAAGCTAAAAGCAGAAGATATCGATGCGTTAGCAACTTACATTTCATCAATGAAATAAACAGTAAATTCTGTTAGAAAAGCAGCGACTACGCTGCTTTTTTTATCTCTGAAACACTTACTTACCAAATCACACACAAAATTAGTGGATTTAACCTACACTTTGGTCAATTTAACTGATTTGATAATCAACACAACTATCAATCAAAATTAATCTCTTACGTTTCAATAACTTAATATTGGCATACTAAATGCCTAGTACCTGATAACTAAGTAAATTATAACTAAAAGATGTAGGAAGCATTATGGATACACTAACGCAGCAACCTTCGACTGCAACACTTGCACCAGTGAGTGACAAAAGTCGAATTCAGGTGATGGATCTACTCAGGGGTTTTGCCCTGATTGGGATCATCTTTATGAACATAGAATGGTTTAATCGACCAATTTCCTCTTTAATGATGTTTGATCAAACACAAACCGGTGTTGATTGGGGAGCAAGCTGGCTGATTAAGGTATTTATCGAAGGCAAGTTTTATAAACTCTTTTCGCTACTATTTGGTATGGGTTTCGCGGTGATGTTGTTAAACGCGCAAAAAGCCGAGCGACCATTCGGTGCTATGTTTACACGACGTATGTTAGCACTATTTGCTTTTGGTATGGCTCACATGATTTTTTTATGGGGCGGCGATATCTTACATGACTATGCAGCAGGCGGTATGTTATTGCTTGGCTTTGTTTTCTTACTACGTACTAAACGTCTGCAAAAATTCAATACCCCACAAGCCTTTGTCAAAACCGGTTTAACACTGATTATCTTACCGATCATTATTGCGGGTTGTTTCTCAATTTATTACGGTGTCAGCCATAACGGCGCGGATATCGAGAAAAAATGGCAAGAACGTCAGCAGGTCGTCACTGGCGCTCAAGAAAAACTCGATGAATTTAAGCTAAGTGAAGAGTATCTATCGATAAGTTTGGCAGATGCGTTGGCACCTCCAGTTCAATCAGATGAAATCAATGAAAATACTGAAGAAGCAGCTACCAGTGACGCAGAAGTGATCCAAGACACGCAAACGACTGCCGATATTGAAGACGTTGTTAAAAGCGAAGAGAGTGAAGAAGTAGCCGAAGAAGAAAGTATCGCCTCTCGTATAGAAAAGCGTTTTGAGCGTAAAAAAGAAAAAGAAATTAAACTGAGAAAAGAAAGCTTAATTTTTAGCGAAGGCAATTACTGGGAAGTAACTAAATACCGGACTAGTTTCGCAATTGGAGAGCTTGCCAAAACTCCGGTGATGGCATTTATCATCACCTTACCGTTGTTTATGATAGGTTACTGGTTGGTAGCCAGTAAGAAACTTGCAGCGCCCGAAAAGCATAAAGGCTTGTTTGATTTAATGTGCTACGGCGGACTTACCCTAGGTTTAATCATGAATTTGGCAGCGGTCTTTATTGCATTACACCCAGTCACCAAACAAACACAAATTTTGCAAATAGCAGGCAACAACCTGTTCTTTTATGGCCAATATATTCTTTGTTTTGGGTACGTCGGCATGTTTGTAAAACTGGCTCAAAAAGCATGGTTTTTAAAGGCTTTTGCTTGGTTGGCTCCTTTAGGGAAAATGGCATTAACTAATTACATTAGCCATTCGGTTATTTTAACGTCGATATTCTATGGCTACGGCGCAGGTATGTTTGGTCAAGTGCCTCGTGGTGAGCAAGTATTAATAATCCTTGCTATATTGATCGGTCAAACAATCTTTAGTTACCTATGGTTAAGGTACTTCCGTTTCGGCCCATTAGAATGGTTATGGCGTTCATTTACCTACCTTAAATGGCAACCGCTAAAATTAGCAGAGCCAACAGGTAAATTACAAACCGCGTAAGGGCTAAATAGCATTGCGCAAAGAGCCGCTAAAGCGGCTCTTTTCTTACGGCCACAAAAGACAATCCGCCAAAAAACAAATAAGCAACTTATTTTTGCTCCTAAGAAGCAAGCGATGCACATATCTTAACATCAACTTCTGTCGTACTATCGTTTGAAGCGTACCTTTTAACGCATGCTAATAGTTTGTACTACTAATTTATGGTATTAGTAATACAAACTATCATCAATCCAAATTTAGTAATTGGAACCTATTCATGAAAGCACTCTATTCAGCCTTATGCATAGCAGCTCTTAGCCTCTCAAGTGCTGTCGTAGCGAGCGATTTATTTGCTCAAGATAATACAATTTCACGTCAGGATATTTTAAGAGGCTCGATCACACCGGAAAGGGCTTGGTGGGATTTAAGTCACTATCATCTAGCCATCAACGTTGATCCTAAAACCAAAACTATTCGTGGTACTAATACCATTAGCTATCGTGTTTTATCAGAAAGTAAACGCTTACAACTCGATCTACAAGCTCCTATGGCGATCGATAAGGTGAGTCAAAATGGCAAGGAATTAACAATAGATAAAGACGGCTATAGTTATTTTGTTAACCTCGAAGCGCCTCAAGAGATAGGTGCTGAAATGAAGCTCACCGTCGAATTTTCAGGAGAGCCCGTCGCAGCAAAGAGAGCGCCTTGGGATGGCGGTATTACCTGGACAACAGATAGTAACGGCGTCGACTTTATTGCCTCATCAAATCAAGGGATTGGTGCAAGTATTTGGTGGCCTAATAAAGACCATGCCTATGATGAACCAGATCTTGGCCTTACCATGAGCGTTGAAGTTCCAGAGCATCTAGTGAATGTATCCAATGGTAGGCTCATAAAAACAGAACACAACGAAGCAAAAAAAACCAAAACCTACCATTGGCAAGTGGTTAACCCGATCAATAATTATGGGGTAAACATTAACATAGGGGATTATGTTCATTTTGGCGAAACCTATCAGGGTGAAAAAGGCACACTCGATATGGATTATTGGGTACTCAGAGAAAATTTAAATAAAGCCAAAATCCAATTTAAAGAAGCAAAAAGTACCATTGAAGCATTTGAACATTGGTTTGGCCCGTATCCTTTTTATCGAGACAGTTTTAAAATCGTTGAAGCACCTTATTTAGGGATGGAACATCAGAGTTCGGTAACATACGGCAACGGCTACCAAAATGGCTATTTAGGCCGTGATAGAAGTATGGTTGGCCCAGGGTTATTATTTGATTTTATTATCGTGCACGAAACAGGTCATGAATGGTTTGCTAACAATATCACCAGTAAAGACATTGCTGATATGTGGATTCATGAAAGCTTTACGAATTACTCTGAAAGTTTGTTCCTTGAATACCACTTCGATAAAGAAACCGCATTTAAATACATTCGTGGTCAACGCGTGAATATTCAAAACAAAAAACCTATTATCGGCCAGTATAATGTGCACCGTGAGGGCTCTGGAGATATGTATGATAAAGGCGGAAATATGCTTCATACCATTCGCCAAATTATTAATAACGATGATAAATGGCGCCAAATACTTAGAGGCTTAGGTAAAACTTTTTACCACCAAACAGTAACGACCGAACAAATTGAAAGCTATATTAATGAACAGTCCGGAATCAACTTTGATAAGGTTTTCGATCAGTACTTGCGCGACGTTCGTCTACCAATGCTCGAATATTTACAAACAAGTAAAGGTTTACTTGTCCGCTGGGGAAATGTTATTGAAGGATTCGAGATGCCTGTTAAACTCTTTATTAACGGTAAAGAACAATGGCTCTCCCCTACCCAATCTTGGACGACCATAAAAAATGTTGAAACGGATGCAACAATCGAGGTAGATCCGAACTTTTACATTGGTACGTTAGATTTATTGGGAAATTAATTGAGTAAAAAACACATCGCCACTAAATTTGTAGCGCTTTTAGTGGCGCAAAGCTTCTCTTTTTCGCTGGCAGCTAACAATCTAGATACAAAAACACTCTCACAAATCAATGAGGCCTGTACATTTTCGCCTAAAGAATGTTTGATATTACTTGATCAACATTTACCAAAGGTCACTGAAAAAAGTCACCTTTGGTATGATTTATTGCAAAATCGTTTTAATGCATTGTTTGATCTTCAACTCATGGAAACATTACATGAAGAAACCAAAGCTTGGATAAATACAAAAGCGCCGTTTTCATTTCAATTGACGATTTTTATCTACTATGCGAAAACCAGTATCACCTATGAAGGAAGAGATGTCGCATCAAAATACGCTCAACTTGCCAAAGAAAAACTTGAGCAAATGCAGGAAGCTTTCCCCTCACCAATGAGGCTTGTCGAGCTTGCTAATGTGCAGATGCAATTAGAAGAGTTTCAAAAAGCTTATGAGCTACTCCTCAGTGTCGAAAAAAAATACCGTCAAAGTAAAGATTCCCACTTTATGATGGAACTTTATGGCAATTTGGCACATGTCACCCGACAATTAGAGTTACATCAGCAATCTTTAGACTACTGGCTTAAAACCGTGCCATGGGCGTCGAAATTTAATAATAAACAACAAATTGGTACGGTACTCTATAACCTTGCCAATGCTTATTCGACACTAAACCAACTGGATTCGGCAGAAAGTTATTATATTGAAGCGATAGCCTTTGCAATGGCAGCTGAAGACTACGCAAAAACTTCAGAAGCGCAATTTCAATTAGTAAACATTAAAGTTGCTCAAGAAAAATATCACGATGCAAAAGTGACACTTGAAGGGATCAACCTCGATTACCTACCGTTAATACACTTAAACAAATTACCTGAGTTAATCGAGTTATTAAACAAACATAGCGATTAGTAATCAAGACTACGTATTTTGCGACGATAACGTATATTGAACACCACAGAGATTAATAACAAAAAGGCAATAACACCGCACGCTATGGTGAGCTTATTCACCAGTTGTTCCTGCGTCAAAATATTACTCATCATATCTTCTTTAACCGAGTTTAACATTTGCTCACGATCTGCTACGGATTGTTGAAAGTTGCTTTCCATTTTGTCAAAGTAGCTTTCGTTATCTTGTTTTAGTTGCTCAATGAGGTGCTGATAACGTTTTTCCAACCAAATATTAGCCGATTTATGGTCATCTAAATGTTGATAGGCCTCAATAAATACCCCATAAGCATCCTTTAATGTACTGGTCATATTAGCTTTTTTAATTGTCTCTAAAGCGTTGTTAAGTAGATCAAAGCCTAATTCACGTTCATTTAAATAAACATGCGACAAGCCCTGATTTAACTGACAAATGGCAATTAAAGTATCATTCTCTATTTTTTTTGCAGTTTCAATACAACGTTTGGCTCGCTCTACACCTAACAGGTAATTTTCATTTCGAAGAAAATAGTCTGAAAGATTGGCATAAATAGAAGCAAGTATTTCTATATCATTTGATTTGATCGCATACTCTTGCGCTTTTATATACGCCTGTAATTCATCCTCTTTTTGGTTTAAATAACTCAAGGTAATCGCACGATTAATATAGTTTGCGGCCAATGCTCGAATATCTTTTCTCGGCTGCGCTTCGAGCATTTGAGTTACTTTATTCGATGCAACTAAGGCTTTTTCGTATTCTTGACGATCTAAATACAAAGTCACTAAATTTAAGTAAATATTGCTTGCTCTGCGCTCATCACCGTTTAGTTCAAAAACTGTCAATGCTTCAGTAAAATCTTGAAGCGCATCAGCGCCTTTATTAAGCTTACTATAAAATACCGCCCGCAGTGCTTTGGCTATCGCAACTAAGTATTCATAATCGAGCGCCTCGCCCAATTTAACCGCCTGAGTTGCATAATCAGCGCCTTTAATAATGTTTCCTTGACGCATAGCAATTGCTGCTTTTTGAGTAAAATATAGGCCTAGTATCCAATCATTGCCGAGCCTAGTTCCCAATATATGCAGTTTATCTAACAATTCTTTAGCTTCGGTAAAATTTGACATTGCTGAATAAACCGAGATGTATGCGATATATTGAGCCACTTCGTACTCGATACTTTTCGCTTTTATCCCCGTGTCAGCCAATACATCTAATTGTTGTTTCGTTAAAGCGGGGTCAAACTGTGCATTTTCTGCAAGCTCTAATAGCTGTTGACCTTCAATTGTTTGCTTCAACGAGTAAAAGGGGTCAAAAGATTCGTCTTCAATTTGTTGCGCATTGGTTAATGCAACAAGGCTTAGCAGTGAAGATATAACCAGCAAGCGAACATACAACAAGGCTTAGCTACCCCTTAAAAAATTAACGAAGAAAATGTGGTTTGGTATTGTTCTAAAATATGAATGAATTCAATATAAAATGCAATTTTACTGTCAAAAAATCACCGAATTTAACATGCAAATTAACACAACAAGCCCTCAACAACGCACACTTAACAACTTATAAACTTGCACTTGACAAAATGGCAAAGTGATATCATATTGATATCACAATAATACTAATGTTAAGGATATCGTTATGATCAAAGAAAAAGCAGTGAAAGCGCCCAATGGAATTGCCTTTATTGGCGTGTTACTTATTTTACAGATTGCCGCAGGGGCTGTCATAGCCTCAGGCTTGTCCGGTAAGTCAGGATTACTTGTGATTGTCGGATTAATCAGTTTTATCACGGTTTTTATCTGTTGGTTTGGGTTTTACATGGTCGCGCCAAAAGAAGCGCGTGTAATGCAACTCTTTGGTAAATATGTAGGCACGGTAAGTGCCCCCGGACTTAGATGGTCCAATCCATTTTTTACCAAAATGAAAGTTTCGACCAGGGTCAGAAATTTTGAAAGTGGTAGATTGAAAGTTAACGATAAAAACGGTAATCCAATCGAGATCGCTGCTGTTATCGTGTGGGAAGTTGTCGATACAGCCGAAGCAGTTTTTCAAGTGGATGATTATGAAGATTTCGTCTCTATTCAAAGTGAATCTGCCCTTCGTAACTTAGCAACAAGTTATGCGTATGATAATCATGAAGATGACGAAATATCGTTGCGAAGTGATCCCAATGAAATATCTGAAGCATTGAAAAAAGAAGTTCAAGATCGTTTAGAAGAAGCAGGCGTTAATGTCATTGAATCTCGCATCAGTCATCTCGCTTACGCAGCAGAAATTGCCAATGCTATGCTCAGACGTCAACAAGCCATGGCGATTATCGCCGCTCGCCAAAAAGTAGTTGAAGGCGCCGTAGGAATGGTAGAAATGGCACTCACTCATCTTGCTGAAAGAGATATAGTAGAACTCGATGCCGAGCGAAAAGCTGCAATGGTCAGTAATTTGTTGGTGGTATTATGTAGTGATGAAGCCGCTCAACCAGTGGTTAACACCGGTAGCCTATACTAACAAATAGCGAAGATGATGAATTACTTACTATTTTGTAGGAGCGAATATGGCTAAAAAAGCTTATCCCCTGCGCATCAATGAGGAAATTCTTAATGCTATGCAGCATTGGGCCGATGACGAACTGCGTAGCCTAAATGCACAAATAGAATATGTTTTGCGAGACGCGCTAAGAAAATCGGGTCGCAGCAAGCCAAAAGCTATCGAACCGATAATCGATCCATTGGATGATGACAATTAAAACTGCATAGCATGGCAAATTGTTATCGGTAGTGGGCGACTTTTAGCATTGCTAACCGCAATGTAAATAAATTACAAAAAATAGACGTGATATAGAAATAAAAAAGCCGACAACATCCGTTGTCGGCCAAGCTATGAGGAAAGCTAGAATATACAAATTATTACAACAAGCGTCCTAAGTAGGAACAAGGCTATTATAGAGTATCAACTCTAAACGTCAAGAAAAAATGTAATAAAATTACATTTAAGTAACTTGATTACCAAATTGATAGCTCTACTAGTGTGCTTGCTGCCAGTTATCCCCTACTCCCGCTTCTGCGATGAGCGGCACATCGAGCTTGACAGCGTCATTCATGATTTCAACAAGTTTCTCAGTAGTCTGGTCAACAATATCCTGATGGATCTCAAATACTAATTCATCATGAACCTGCATGGTCATAGTAATGCGTGAGTCTTGTTGCTTTTCAATCCAAGCATCAACAGAAATCATCGCCTTCTTAATAATATCTGCGGCTGTACCTTGCATCGGGGCGTTTATTGCTGCTCTTTCAGCTGCTTTACGGCGCATGGCATTTTTTGACTTAATATCAGGCAAATATAAACGACGACCAAATAATGTCTCTACAAAACCTTGCTCGGAAGCTTTTTGACGCGTTTCTTCCATGTACGTTAATACACGTGGATAGCGCTCAAAATATTTATCCATATATTCTTGCGCTTGTTGTCGCCCAATATCAAGTTGTTTGGCGAGTCCAAATGCAGACATGCCATAGATCAGACCAAAGTTTATTGCTTTAGCACTACGTCTTTGGTTACTCGTCACTTCATCTAGAGGTGTAGCAAAAATTTCACTGGCCGTTGCTTGGTGAATATCTCGCCCTTCTGAAAACGCGGCCAATAAACCTGGGTCTTCCGATAAATGCGCCATAATCCTCAACTCTATTTGAGAATAATCTATTGCAACAACCTTGTGGTGCGGCTTAGCAATAAACGCCTGACGGATTTTACGGCCTTCTTCACTTCGAATCGGGATGTTTTGTAAATTCGGATCCGTAGATGAAAGTCTACCGGTAGCTGCAACGGCTTGCTGATAAGAGGTATGAACCCGACCTGTCTGCTTATCAACCATCAAGGGTAATTTATCCGTGTATGTTGATTTAAGCTTACTGAGTCCGCGATGTTCTAGAATGATTTTAGGTAGTGGATAATCTAACGCTAATTCCTGTAACACTTCTTCGGCTGTAGATGGCACCCCTTTTGGCGTTTTCTTGGTCACTGGCAATTTCAAATCTTCAAATAGTATTTTTTGCAATTGCTTCGGTGAACTTAAATTAAAGCTTTGACCGGCAATATTATGCGCTTCAATCTCAAGCTCAGATAAACGCGTTCCTAAATGCTGACTTTGCTCAGCCAGCAGATCACTGTCAATTAATACGCCAGTACGCTCCATTCTCGCCAGAACTGGCATTAATGGCATCTCAACCAAATTAAATATCGCTAACTGTCCAGGTGACTTAACCAATTTAGGATATAAATGCTGATGCAAACGCAATGTAATATCAGCGTCTTCAGCGCCATAATGACTGGCTTTATCTATATCTATTTGATTAAACGTTACCTGCTTAGCACCTTTGCCAGCAATATCTTCAAAATGAACCGTTTTCATGCCAAGGTATTTCTCTGCAAGCGCATCCATATTGTGACGACTGGCAACACTGTTATAACAATAAGACGCTAACATCGTATCAAACTGAATGCCTTGCATATTGATCCCGTAATTAGCTAGCACATTGGCATCGTATTTTAAGTTTTGTCCGATTTTGGCAACGGTTTTACTCTCAAGTAGCGGTTTAAGCTTCGCTAATACATGCTCTTCGCTAAGTTGTTCTGGCGCACCTTGATAATCATGATTAATTGGGACATAAGCTGCTTTGCCCGCTTCAACACTAAATGAGACGCCAACCAACTTAGCTTGCATATAGTTCAAGCTGGTTGTTTCTGTATCAAAAGCAAAGATCCCTTTATTTGAAATTGTTTGCAACCATGTATCCAACTGCTGCTCTGTGAAAATTGTCTCGTAATCTGTTGTTATCGCACTATGGTCAACAGTATCTTCTTGCTCAATAATCTCTGGTACGGCTACTTCTACTTTCTCATTGGATGTTAATTCAGCGAGTAAACGGCGCAATTCAAACTTACGGTAAAGGCCAGCGAGTTTATCAACGTTCGGTTCTACAGGTAAAAGCTCCTTAACACCGACCGCTAAATCTACATCTAACTTTATCGTTGCAAGCTCATATGACAATGGAAGGTGGTCTACTGCCGCTCTTAAATGTTCACCAATCTTGCCCTTAACGCTATCTGCGTTAGCAATAACATTATCGAGTGTTTCATGCTCTAACAGCCACTTTACCGCGGTTTTAGGACCGCACTTATTGACCCCTGGGATATTATCTACCTTGTCACCCACCAAGGCTAAATAGTCAATAATTTGATCTGGGCGTATGCCAAATTTTTCGATAACACCTTGGACATCAAGTTCAACATTGGTCATGGTATTAATTAAACGCACATGCTCACTTACCAACTGAGCCATATCCTTATCGCCGGTTGAGATAACGGTTTCAATACCCGCTTGCGTTGCCTGATGAGCTAAGGTACCAATAACATCGTCTGCCTCTACACCCTCAATCACCAGCAAAGGTAATCCCATCGCTTCGATAATTTCATGCAAAGGCGCTATTTGTGAACGCAGATCATCCGGCATTGGTGGTCGATTAGCTTTGTATTCTGGATATAGGTCGTTACGAAAGGTTTTACCCTTGGCATCAAATACAACAACGATATTGCCATTTGGATAGCTTTTTTTAAGGCTGTTGATCATATTCAGCACACCGGTGATAGCACCAGTAGGTTGGCCGTCTTTAGTTGAAAGAGCTTGCAAATAAGGTACATGATAAGCCCTAAATAAATATGAGGAGCCATCAACTAAAATAAGAGGGGATAATTGCGCTTGAGTCATAAGCCATTAATCGATTACCAAAATTTGACGCTAAGGATGCCACAAAGCTAGCTTGCTCTCTAGCAGTTCGAACAATTTATTTGATGAATACCACATTAAAAAACGCACACCTGTGGATAACTTTGTTGAAAACAATAGCAAACGCTTCCATCTGAATAAAAAAGATAGAAATAGAATCATGTGCAAATTATTGTTTTAAATGAAGAAAGGTAAGAAAAAATCCGTTTCTATCACATTTAATTATTATTTTTTTATATGTGGATAAAAATGTTACTGAGTAATTTTTTATTTAAAAAAAACACAGACTTTTTATCTAAGGACGATAGAGGTTACCAGAATTTTTAGTGATTACTACCCCTAAATTAAAATATTTTTTAATGAGTTTTTCCCAAGCAAATAACAAAAAAATATAAGCCGCAATTTACCTGTTCTCCATTTAAACGAGAATTAATTCTTATATTAAAAAACTCTTTAAAGATTATTTTTATACATCTTTATTCTACTAACTTTTTATTCGCCGGACGTTTAAAAAGACAGTATTGAAATAACGAGGGGGTAAGGATGAGCCCTTGAATAAATGATTAATTAACAGAAGTAAATTTTGTCATACTTACGGTCAAAAACAGGGACAACATCAAGATGTTACTTTGCCGCTTCAGCAAGAAACTTGATGACAAATTTAGCACCTAAACCAAACTTTCCTTGATAACTTATCTGACCATTTAAGGAGTGGGTCACCAGATTAAAAACAATATGCATACCTAAACCTGTCCCTCCCCTTCCTCTTTTTGTGGTGTAGAAAGGCTCGAAGATATGACCTACATGCTCATCAGCTATTCCTGTTCCATTGTCGGCGTATGCAAGTTCTACCTGGTTATCATCATCAACAGTTACACTGACACTGATTTCCCCTTGAGGTTTATTTTCGAAGCCATGTTTCAACGAATTCATATATAAGTTAGTTAAAATCTTCGTCAGCACTTCTTGGTCTTGATAAACATATAGGTCATCAGGACATTGACAATACACTCGATAACACAGTTTTTCTTGCTCCGTTTGAAGTTGCGAAAATATATTTTTGATTTCTTGCCCTAATTCAAATTTACAGCGTCGTAAACCTTCATTAAGCACAGCGACTTCTTTAAAGTCAGCGATCAAATTTGCGGCTCTAATCAAGTTAGCATTAAGTAGTTCAAAGGTATCGGCATTGCGCTTTAAATGCTCAAATAATTGTTTTCGAGATAACTGCCCTTGCTCCAACAAAGCCTCTATTTCATCGCTATAATCCTTCATTGAAGTACCCGCAGTTACCGCTATGCCAATCGGCGTATTAATTTCATGCGCTATTCCTGCAACTAAGCGCCCCAATGACGCCATTTTTTCCACTTCAACTAGTTCATTTTTTGCTTCCGTTAATAGTTTTATCGATTGCTGAAGTTCTTTCGTTCTATCTTGTACTTGTGCCTCTAGCTCTTGCTGATGTTGATACAAGCGCTCGTTTGCTTCCATTAAATCAACACCTAATAAACGAATGCTATAGTAGACCACTGAAAAAATGATAATGATGACAATTGCTGATTCTAGCCCGCTGCCACTGAGGTAATGTGTATGCCAACCAAATTGATTCACCAACCCCATTATTAAAACATTGACCAATATCAGCGCTAACATCACCTTAACGACAATGCGAGACCCGGTTAGAATTCCAAAAGTAATTAGTGCCGGAAAAATTAATAACGCTTCGTCTCTAACGCCCTGATTTAACCAAGCCAAAGACAACGCCAACATGGTTAAAACGCAGGTAATCACATTAGCGGCTAGGTCTAAATTTCCCTTACGTGCATAAAAAAATGCGATAAACAATAAACTAAAGAAAAACACGATCAGCGCTAAATTACGCCAATCGCTATTCATGATCGGTTGAAATAAGGCAAGTAATAGTGCGAATTGAGACACCCAAAAAACTTGAAGAATGCGTTTCTTGCGCTCTTTGTTTTTGATAGAGACTAACGGCTTTTCTATTTCTTCCATCGAGTGGTAAACCACAATTTGACAATAGTTTTACTATAGCCGCTGTTAACGGTTACTGCGAGTTAACCCCCTATGCGAACGTCAATATCTAGTCATTGTACCTTTTTGGAATTTTTAAACGGCTCAATAGCTTGCCTCAAAAAGTGTTGTTTTTTTAAACATTGATGTCATTCATTTCACCATTCATGCCTCACAATCAGCAGTAAACTTCATCAGCCCTTTATCAATTCCTATGACCAATCTACACTGAAATATTACTAAAATTTAACATTTTAGTAATAAAAAAATCATAAAGCATTATTGGGATCTACCTGAAACCCATTTAGGTTTCCAAGTGCAATAAAAACTATAAATAAAGGAGAGAATACCATGTTCAAAGCTGTAAGGAGAGTTGCGCTGCTAACAGCAATGTTTGCAAGCTCGCTCGCTTTTGCTGCAGAGCAAAGCCGGCATCTTAGTGTGAAAATACATAACCATACTAAACAGGCACAACAGTTTGCGGTGCAAACTAACCCATTACTGGCAAACAAATTAACCAAGGCCAAACCAACGCCCAGTAAAACCATCAATTCTGAAAAAGATATGGTGGTTATTGGATTTGATAAAAATGGTAAAGAACTTAGTCGTCAAGTGATTTCAAACCCTCTCTATTTTAGAGCGGAAGTGTTCGATCAGCATGATGGTTCTATCGTTTTTGCCAAAGATGTTAAACGTGATTCTGCACTACTCAATATTCGTGTACCAGAGCACAAAGAACTCCACTCAATTGCGATTTATGAAGTAGAAAAACATTTAGGTGAATTTACCCTCAAACAACTGCAATCACTTAGCTTAGATAACATTGCGAGTTCAACAAAAAAGTCAATCGTTAGCGAAAGTGCAGCATCACAAGCAGAGGGTGTATTCAAAATAGTTGACAATGGAGACTCAAACAACCGCGTTGATTTAGTCTTTTTAAGTGAAGGCTATACACAAAGTGAATTGCCAAATTTTAGTGGCGATGTCGAGCGCATCGTTGAAGGTTTTTTCAGAGAGTCTCCTTTTTTAGAGTACATAAGCCTATTTAATGTATGGCGTGTAGAGGCAGCTTCACAAGTTTCTGGAGCTGGCACTAACGGCCAACCAATCAACACTCGCTTTGGTGCAAACTTTGGTTGTTATAACATTGAGCGTTTGCTTTGTGTCGATGAAAATAAAGTACTGACCTACATTAACAGTGTATTGGAGAGCCAAGAAGCAGATCAGGTCATTGTTGTTGTCAACAGCCAAACCTATGGTGGCGCTGGTGGTCAAGTTGCTACGATGTCGTTAGCAGATGCTGCGATTGATATCGCAGTTCATGAAATCGGTCACACATTAGGTAAATTGGCCGATGAATATGATTATGGTACATGTAATTCAGCCGAGCCAAGTGAAGCCAATGTAACCACCAACTCAAATGGTGCTAAGTGGTCTCATTGGAATAATGTTGCTAGCAATGTCGGTGCCTATGAAGGTGCTAGGTATTGTAGCAGTGGCATGTATCGCCCAACAGAAAACTCAATGATGCGCTCACTTGGTCAACCTTTCTATGAAGTTAATACCGAAGAGCTCATTGTTCGTTTTTATGGCTATGTCGACGGTATTGATAGCTTCGCTCCTTCACAAACTAACTTATCGGTAGAAGGTGAACAAACGTTCACTGTAACCACCGTTGAAGCAAGCCCTTCAACCACAGAAGTAACCTGGTTTGTAAACAATGAACAAGTCGCTACAGGTAAAAGCTTCACGTTATCTTCTAACGATTACCAAGATGGTGCTTATACCATTCGTGCGCGAGTAAAAGACACTACAGATGCGGTGATCAGAGATACTAATAACGTCACTGAAACGAGTCAAAGCTGGCAAGTACAGCTAACGGGCTCAACAAGCTGTAATATTGGTGCGCCTAGCCAATTATCAGCAAGCAACGTTCAGCAAACCAGCTTTGATCTAGACTGGAGCGCTGCCTCTAATGCTAGTTCATATGAAGTTCAAGTTAACGAATCAGGTTCATGGCGCACCAAGCTAACTACGGAGCGAACTAACGCTGCCTTATCTGGCTTTGCGCAAGGTCGTCAAGTAGAAGTTCGCGTTAATGCGATAAGTAATTGTGGTTCAAATGCATCAACCGCTATAACGGTGCAGTTGCAATCAGATCAGCAATGTAATCTTGGTGAGCCTGGCGCAATAACAGCAAGCAATATTACTGACCGCAGCTTTACCGTAACTTGGGGTGCTGCTGCTAATGCGAGCTCTTATAACGTACAAGTACTAGACGATGGTGTTTGGCGCACGCAAGCAACGACGTCAAGTACGAGTGCAGACTTAAGCGGTTTTGAAGCAGGTAGCAATGTGCAAGTTAGAGTGCAAGCAGTTAGCGATTGTGGCGAAACGCTCACTTCGGTATTTACTGTAACGCTATTAACTGATCCTGCTTGTGATCTAGGTACTGCAGAAAGACTTTCTGCAAGCAATGTCAATAGCACCAGTTTTTCTCTGACATGGAACGCTGCTGAAAATGCACAAAACTATAAAGTACAAACATTAGAAAATGGTATCTGGCGCACTAAAACAACGACAACAAATACCAACGCTAACCTCACCGGTTTTGCCGAAGGTCGTGATGTTGAAGTTCGCGTTGTTGCTGTGGCATCGTGTGGTGAAACTATCTCTGCCACCATTGTTGTTAATCTTATCAAAGATACTACTTGTGACTTAGGTACGGCAGAAAGATTGAGTGCTAGCAATGTAAATACAAACAGCTTCTCATTAAGCTGGAATGCTGCAGCCAATGCTCAAAATTATAAGGTACAAGTATTTGAGAATGGTACTTGGCGCACAAAAGTGACAACATCAAACACTAATGCCAACTTATCTGGATTTACCGCCGGCAGTGATGTGCAAGTGCGAGTTGTTGCTGTAGCAGACTGCGGTGAAACTGAATCTGCTTCGCTAACGGTTACCTTAGAAGATGAACCTGCACAATGCGAGCCTGCAGTACCTACTAACTTGGCATTCCAAGATTATTTTTCTTACTATGCAACAGGAAGTTGGACAGCTTCTGAAGGAGCGACTTCTTATAGTGTGCAAGCTTGGAATGGTTACAACTGGCAAGAAATTACCACGACATCAAGTACAGATACTGGCTGGTTTTACAGCTATGGCTATCAATACTTTAGAGTAAGCGCTAGCAACTCATGTGGTAGCAGTGAATACAGTGATTATGTAAAAGCGACAGCTTACTAACCCTTAAGATACCAGTTGCCAATAACCAAAAAGCCAACCGCTACTTTACGGTTGGCTTTTTTATCATTGAATACATGTTAATATTGATACTCAAGTCCAAGAACAACGCGACGACCGGGTAACGGATAGTCTGACTCTATTTGATTGCTTGGCGTGTAATACTTTTCATCTGTTAGGTTTTCAATCGATAGATTCCAATTAATGCGTGGTTGATGTAATTGATACCTAAGCATCCCTTTATACCAAACGCTTGAAGCTAAAGGTGTTCTAATATCGTTATTATTACGGCCTTGACGTCCAGTATATAAAGCGAAAATATTCATATGCCATCGTTCAGTCAATTGATAATTCAATGATATTGAACCAAAGCGCTTTGCATAATGCGGTTGCTGTTCTCCCTTTTTATCTTCACTGTTTACATGGCTCGCATTCACCATCAGATCAAACTTATTATTCAATCGCCACCGAATATTAACTTCTGCACCATAACCATCTAACTCGCCAACATTTTTTGCCACAGAGCCTTTACCTGAGCCATCATCAACGTATTGATACATTTGTGTTGCGCTATAACAATACAAGCTGATATTTGTAATTAAATTCTCATTAAATTGATAAGATAAATTAAACTCATGCGTCGATATTTTTTCTGGCTTAAGGTTTGGGTTTCCCAAATTAACCGGATTGTTTACGGCATAGAGATCAAAAAATGCTGGTGCTCTAAATGCTTTACCACTGAATATTTTAAACGTGAGTTGCTCATCAAACTGCCAGACAACTCCAACACGAGGATTAGTTGTTGTTCCAAAGTCACTATAGTGATCGACACGCAACCCGAGATGGACCATAACATCGGAACTTATCTGCCATTGGTCTTGCAGCGATAAAAACTGAAAATAGCGATTTTTGTATGGAAGGTAAGAAAATTTAGTATTAGTGACATCTGTCAGGGTGCCGTCAACCAACGTTTCACTACCATTTAATACGCCACGTCCAAAATTTTTTTGCTCTGTTGGTTTATGTTGATGCTTTTCATAACCAATCTGCCAACGTATGTGATGGTCATCATAACTGTTGGTTTGCGATATATTTACATTGGTTAGAATTGATGTTTTACCAGGATGTCCAATGACTCCGTCACTGAACAAGGTAAAGGTCGTTGGCTGAACAAAATTAATATTACCGTCGCTACCAATTGGCATGATTGATCCTGGTGGGAAGATATTAATCGGATGGAAGTAATATTGCTTCTGGTACCACGATTGAAAAACCACGTCTCCGAATTTTTTATCGTTTTTAAAAATATAATGCTTAAAGTCTAGTAATAAATTATCAACCTCATTACTGCCGGTCGGATCTAATGCCTCCGCCACACCTTGTCCTGTTCCGTAGTGTCCTTTTAAATTGTGTAACGTTAAAGCACTTAACGAATTTTGAATTTTTGCTTGAAAACTAAAGACTTCTTGAGACAAATCAAATCGGCCAGGAGCTAAGCTGGCATTAATGCCAAAGGCTTTGTCTAGTTGGCTTTGTAAATCTGAATATATGATACGCTGTGGGTCATCATCATAATGATGATAAGAAAGAGAATAGAAAAACTTAACACTTTCTTTCTCTCCTGAGCCTGTTAAAGATAATTGTTGAGTGTCAAAGCTACCAATTTTGGCAACAATGTCGATGGAATCACTTAACTCATCATTAGGCACTAAATTAATAATACCGGCAAAAGCATCCGCACCATAGGTTGCTGAACCCGGACTTCGCAATACTTCTACACGCTTTAAGCCATCAAGAGGAATATCAAGCGCTGGCATAGATCCGATATTAATACCATTGAGCGGAATGCCATCATATAAAAGCTTTATCTGTTGAGTAAAAGCACCTCCCAACCCTCTTATTATTGGCTTCCACTGGGCAGTAGAACGATTTACATAACTCAGTTGTATTCCTGCTACGCCCTTAAGTACCTCAGTAAGCTGAGTGTAACCTTGTGCTTTCCATTCAAAAGCCTCTATCACAGTCACTGATGCTGGCGCGGTTTCTAAAGAACTATTATAACCTGTCGCTGCAGTAACGACTTGCACATTAAGTAGTTCAGCTAAACTGAGCGAAAAAAATTCTCGATCTTCTGCTTCTGCTGAACACTTAAAGCTCATTAAACAACTAAAAAGGAATAGCAACAATGGCGATATTTTTTTTCGACATGTTGGAAAGCTATGCTTTGTAGTAATAGGGATGTTCATTAAGCAACCATTTATAACTTATACTGAAGCTAATTATAGCTTACTCCATAATGTTAAAGCGCTAAATAGCTTAGTTATTCATGTACTAATAACGACGATATGTATTCAACTTTTCCATGAAAATCTTTGTTTTTATTAATGTAATTAAAGCTGTCGTATAACTGTCGATAAATCGCCGTAGCACTGTCGACATCAATACGACAAATTTAGTGTCGTCAATTTAATACTTTAGGAATAAAAAATGAAAGAATGTAAAAAGCATGATAACTTCAAGACAAAGCGGTTGTTAAGCAGTTTCGCTTTACTTATCGGCTTTACGTTGTCAGTTGGTCCTAGCATTAATAGTTACGGCGCGGCATTTTGTATCGCACTGCCAATCTCCATTGCCTTATACGTTGGAATGAAAAAAGAAAAGTAGTTTATTATGAAAATTGATGCTGAACTTGTTGTTCAATTACGCCAAAAAAAATTATGGTCGCAAGAAGAATTGGCCATATCTTCTGGCCTAAATTTGCGCACGATTCAGCGAATTGAGCGTGAAGGGGTGATTTCATTACAATCAAAAAAAGCACTTGCTGCCACATTTGATATTGACGTTTCCACATTGGATTATATCGAGCAAGAACAGGTGACTCGCTATGAATATAAAACCGTTATCCTGAAAAGTGATATCTCTTGGATGTCAGCTTGGGGAAAAAAGGATAAAGACGAAGGACCATTCGGAATTGATAATGCGATTAACCAGTATGCATTCGAAGGTTGGAAAGTACACACTGTGACATATGGTACCAGTGTCCATGGTGGCGCTGGCCAAGTTATGTTGCTTTTAGAGCGGCAGCTTACGACAACAAGCTAACCTAATACTTCTTGCCGTAAAGCATAGAGATAAGAGTAATATAGCAATCAACCTTAACTCCTAAACTAAAGGCTAAGGTTGATTGTTCCACTATACCTATTCGATTTAAGGCTTACATTGTCACAAATTCTTCTGCAGACGTTGGATGTATCGCCACGGTGTTATCAAAGTCTGCTTTAGTCGCCCCCATTTTCATTGCCACGGCAAAGCCTTGCAATAATTCGTCACTGCCAAAACCAATTGAGTGAATGCCAACGATTTTCTCTTCTTTACCCACACAAATAAGTTTCATCCGTGTAGGGTCTCGAAAATCTTCAGTGATCGCTTGGTATAAAGCGGTAAACTGAGAATTATATACTTTTACTTGTTGTTCGCCATATTCAGCGATGGCTTGCTTTTCAGTTAAACCGACAGTACCAATAACGGGGTGACTAAAGACAACGGTTGCAACATTTTCGTAATCTAGATGTTCATAGGGTTTGTTGTTAAATAGGCGTTCACACAAACGTCTGCCGGCAGCGACAGCGACAGGTGTCAATTGAACACGCCCGGTATTATCCCCTACGGCATAGATACCATCTATATCGGTATTTTGATACTTATCAGTTGGAATATAGCCGCGTGAATCCAACTCAATGCCGGTTGCTTCAATGTTTAAATTATCTGTTGCTGGCGCACGACCAATTGCCCAAATTAGCGTATCAACCGGACCAACTGATTGGCCATTTTCCAAATGTATCGTTAAGCTGCCATCGTCATGCTGCTCAACGCTCTTTGGCACACTGTGATTGTGCAACGTTGGGCCATGTTTCGCCATTTGCTCAACCAAGGTATCGGAAAGCATGTCATCAAAATCTCGCAATGGTTTTTCTTTGCGAACCAATAAATGTGTTTCACTACCAAGCGCATGCAGCACACCTGCTAGTTCAACAGCAATATAGCCGGCACCGATCACAGCGACACGCTTTGGCTGCTCAGTTAATGCGAAGAAACCATCTGAATCGATTCCTAACTCTGCCCCAGGAATATTGGGTATACTCGGGCGGCCCCCGGTTGCGATACAAATATGATCAGCACTGTAGCGCTTGCCATCAACTTCTACGGTGTTTTTATTGATAAACTTGGCAAAACCGTTAATGACAGTTACGCCATTGTTATCAAAACCTCGCTGATAAGCACCATGAATACGTTCAATATAAGCCTCACGATTAGTCACTAGCGTTTGCCAATTAAAAGGGCCTCGTTCAATGTTAAAGCCATAATCGGCTGAATAATTTAAGGCATCAGCTATTTGCCCCGCATACCACATTGCCTTTTTAGGCACGCAGCCAACATTAACACAAGTGCCGCCAATCGCTTTTGCTTCTATTACAGCAGCCTTCTTACCTAACTTAGCGGCTCGGTTTGCTGACGCGATACCACCACTGCCGCCACCAATGGCGAGAAAATCAAAATGCTCAATCATAATATTGCCTTTATTTTCATTTTAATCAGATATAGGAACGAAAAGCCCCCTTTTCTAGTTCACTACACAAGAAATATTAATTCATTTTTATCTGATTATTTTGAAGAAGCAGTCACTTCTTGCTTGTCCTCAATTAAAAACTGCGCAATTTGTGCAGCGGTGGTTGGTTTACTGTATAAATAGCCTTGAATGGCGTAGCAGTCATTTTTAGCTAAATAATTAAGCTGTTCGACGGTTTCTACACCTTCAGCGATACAGTGCATATCTAAATTTTTCGCCAAGACAAGCGTTGCGTCAACAATTGCTTCATCAGCCTTATGTCGACCGATGCCTTTAATGAAAGAACGATCAATTTTTAACGCATGTAGCGGCAATTGCTTAAGATAATTAAGTGAAGAATAGCCCGTACCAAAATCATCTAACGCTAACTCTATGCCCATATCAGCAAGCTCTCGCATGGTTTGTATCGCAGTTTTAGGATCTGAAATTAAGATACTTTCAGTGATTTCAAACTTTAACGCTTGCGCTGGCAACTGGTATTTTTCAAGCATTAATGACAGCTTACGCACCAAGCTTTCATTACCAAAATGCTGTGCTGATAAGTTAATTGATAAATACATGTCGGGACGATACTGTTGCCACACTTTTAGATCAGCAATCCCCCTCTCCATCGCATCTTCAGTCATCGCGATAATGATATTTAATTCTTCTGCAACAGGGATAAACTCGTTAGGGGGCACTAAACGCTCTTCAGTTTGCCAGCGTAGCAATAATTCACAACCAACAGCCTTACCCGTACTTGAGTTAACAATTGGCTGGTAATAGTTAATAAATTCTTTACCTTGATGAGCTGCTTTAACTTTTGATTCGATTAACAATCTCTGGCTTGCTTCAACATTCATTCGTGGTGTAAAAAACTGAAAGGTATTACGGCCAAGTTGTTTAGCATGATACATGGCAACATCAGCATTTTTTAACAGTTCATCTGAATTGTTGGCATCTTCTGGATACAGCGCAATACCGATACTGGCGCCAACAGATACAGTATTATCTTTAAGATCAATAGGCTCATTAACCACCTTAATCACCTTTTGCGCTATTTTACTGAGTTGACTATTACCATTAAAAGACTCAAGCAAAATAACAAATTCGTCACCACCAATCCGAGCCACTGTATCATCAACTCGTAAAACACTTTTTAATCGCATGGTAATTTCTTTCAATAACATGTCACCGTGATCATGGCCTAACGAATCGTTAACCTTTTTAAAGCGATCTAAATCAATAAAAAATAGCGCCACTGATTGGCCTATTCGCTTTGAGTAATCCATGGCATGCTTGATGCGCTCAAGCAATAATGAGCGATTCGGCAATTCAGTTAAGTGATCATAGTTTGCTAAATAACGCAGTTCCTTTTCTGCATTTTTTTGTGCGGTAATATCAGTAGCAATACAAACAAAGTGAAGAGCATTTGTCGTTTTATTGCGATTAACACTAATGTTCAACAGGACGTGATATTCCTCACCTGTTTTTGCCTGAATTAACTCTTCGCCACGCCAATGATCATCTTCCTTTAGTGTGACAAAGAGTCGTTGATAAAACTCCCGTCGCTTTTTACCTAAGCCAAATACTTGCGAGCTAAAATTTATTTCATCACTGCGCCAGCCAAGAGCATCTTGCAGTGCCTGATTAACAATAATACGATTAAAGTTATCACTGATAATAAATACCCAATCTTTGGTTTGCTTAAACGCTTCGCCATAATATTGTGCGCGCTCGGCATCTGCTCGCGACTGCGTTATATTCGTATATGAGCCAGTTATGCGAGTCGGCTTACCGTTAATATCCGTTTCAACGATTTTGCCTAAATCGGTATACCAAAGCCACTGCCCATCATGAGTTCGCATTCGGTAAGTGCAACTAAAGGTTTCTTTAAGGTTACTCGCTCGCAAAAACTCTTGCCACTGGTGAACAAAGGCTTCCCTATCCCCGTTATGAATTAGCTTGATATGATCATCAAATCGGTATGAGTCACCATAACTCGAATAACCAAGCTCATTGGCAGCACGACTAGCAAAAATCATATTGTCTTTAGCTTGCCAATCCCAAACCTCACTATTACTGCCACGAAGCGCCAGCGATAAGCGCTGTTCTCGTTGCTGAACCTGCTCATGCGCATCAATTAACTGTTGGGTATGTCGTCGTTTCTTGTTTAACCATGAAATGATAAAGCCCATTATAATAATTGCATAAAGCACATAAGCGGCCGGCGAAGCCCATGGCGCATAGCTAACATAGATTTTTACTATTGCTGGCTCAGAATACTTGCCTGTAAATGGTGATTTTACTCGAGCTTGTAATTCATAATTACCAGAAGCTAACGTTGGAAACGTAATATAGTTTTCATTGGTTTCTGGGTAGGTGACATTCTCTCTTCCGACAAGTTTGTATTCAAAGATCATATTGTTTTGATTATTGAAAATTAATGGGGAAAACGCGACTTTAATGCCAACATCATCATAATTTAAATACAGTGGCTGACCTTGATTACGCATAAAAGGCAAATCCAAGCGTCGCGATAACACTTCAACATTGGTAGCATGAAGCTTCAAATTTTCATCCAGCTGTTTGTTTTTCAGCACAAGCGGATCAAATATACTGAAACCATTAATCGAGCCATAGGCTAACTTACCATCGGCAAGCTTGGTCGCCGCCCCACCATTAAATTCTCGGGCGCTGAAGCCATCACCAATATTAAAATTACGGACATGCAATGAATCGACATTTACATAATAAATACCGTTATGACTTGAAAACCAAATATCACCTTCCTGATCAGCAAAGATTCTGTAAACATTAGGATCTATATCGTAACTTTTCTTATCAATAAAATACTTACGCTCTTTGGTTTGTATGTCGATACCCACTAAACCTTCGCTAACAATAGCTAACCAAAGGGTGTTATTACGATCGATAGCAAAACTGTCCATCAAGCGAAAGTCTGTCGCGAGAATATCTGGATGGGTATAAATTTTTTCGGCGCGTTGACTCTCTAAATCATAAAACCACAAAGTATCATTCGTTGATAACAACATTTTTCTAGTGTTTGGTAAAAGCCCAAGTAGGCTATAAATGTTTTTGTCTCCTAAGGTTTGATCAATAACATCTAGCGAATCTACTTCACCATTAAGTAAATTAACACGATTCAGCCCTGACTCTGCTAATACCCATGCAAAACTTTCCTGGTCGACATAAAACAACCAATTCTCTTCTTTGAAAATTGCATTAGTTTCCTTTGAAAAAGGTAAGTCGATAAGTTTCTTGGTATTAATATCGAATACTTGAATATTTTGTGCATTGCTTATCCATAGTCGTTGATATTTATCAGGAGCTGCAAGGTATATAAACGACTCGGTATAAATAACACGCTTATCTTTTTCTACTAAAAACTGCTCAATATTGTCAGTACTTAAATCGACTAAATTTACGCCGTTAGAAGTCCCCACCCAAATTTTATTAGGATCAATATTGTCATTAGTGATTGACCAAACTAAGTTGTCAGACATCCCCCCGACTAAAGACTTTTTATAACGATAATTTTTAACGATACTTAAACTTGGATCCCATTGAAAAACACCATTAGCATTTGATCCCAACCAAAATACACCCTGCTTATCTTTAATTAGTTCAACAACAATATTGTTGTTGAGGTATTCAAAAACATCATTAAACGCAAATAAGTGTTCTATTCGATCATTTTCGGTAGAAACGCGAGTTAAGCCTTTGTAACTGCCAATATAAAGCTCACTGTCATCACCATAGAATGTCCAACTTGGCAATTCAGCAATAACCGACTGGTACATTTCAAATGGTAATTTATTGTCTATCTGATTCCTGATGTTTGTAATATCAATTTTGTAAATGCCATAGTTTGTTCCAAAGTACAGTAATTGCTCAGGACTTAAATAGAATTGATAAACACGGTTTGCTTCCTTCTCGTTTATTTTTCCATCAGGATTAATGACCGTCTCTTGTGTCAATATCGGCAGCTTTTTCCAGTTTTTACTATTAACATCAATAGCAAACATACCACTTTCACTACCTATGAATAGAACCCCTTGATGATAAAGTGTGTTATGAATAACCCGTCTGTCTTCAAGTTCTGCACTAAAATCAACCAAAGTCTCTAAAGCACCAGTCGTCTTATCATAAGTGATGATAGTTTTAGCTGTCGTGATATAAATGATTTGTTCTGGGCCTTCATCGACATCAACGACATAGTAGTCTTTACTTTGCGGGGCATGAAGCAGAATTTTTTGATAGCTATCGGTATGCTTATTATAGGTATACAAGCCTTTACCATTAAGGTTTATCCATAAAAGCCCCTCTTTATCCTGCAACAATTTATAGATGCCATAATTACTAAAATCGCCATCAGGGCCAGGCAGTGTTCGAAAACTGTAACCGTCATAAAGGTTTAAGCCATTTTCTGTCCCTATCCAAATAAAGCCCTCATCATCTTGAAGTAATTGAGTGATACTCGCTTGTGATAAACCTTGCTCGACCGAAAGTGACTTTAATGCAAGGTCCATCAAATTCGCGAAGGATGAGTGGCTCAAGCTCAAAGTAAAACAAATCAGCAAAAAACGAAAACTAGTTAAAAGGGGCATTAAAAACCTATTATGCTTGACTACCTAAATTGCCTAAGAATAGACAATCTCGAAACACCAGTTACTTGAACTGTTTTTTAAGTATATATCGTCTATGAGAATTGACATACCCGATAAATCTTAAGAGTACTCGAAAAGCGATGCAACGCTTTTATTTTTTCTTAACTTATTAACGACAACGTATTGAAATATCAAACCAGAAGTCTTACATCTACTTATACACTAACAGCAACCCGATAGAGTTTAACCGATGTCTAATCCATTAATGTCGACTAGCCTATTACCTGAATTTTCTAAAATTAAGCCTGAACACGTTAAACCCGCAGTAGAACAAGCGATAGCATTGTGCAAACAAACTATTGAAGAAGTATTGTCAGAAGATAAACCGTACAACTGGAAAAACCTTGTCGTACCAGTAGAAGAAGTTGACGATAAACTTGGTAAGCTATGGTCACCAGTATCACACATGAATTCTGTCGTCAGTAGTGACGAGTTAAGAGAAGCTTATGAATCTTGCCTGCCGTTACTTTCAGAATACTCAACCTTTGTAGGTCAGCATCAAGCCCTATTCGAGGCATACCAACAATTGGCTAACAGTGACGCTTATCAGGAACTAGATGTTGCGCAGCGCAAAGTGATTGACAATGCCCTGCGTGATTTCAAACTCTCAGGCATTGCTTTACCTGAACAAGATAAAAAACGTTACGGTGAAATAACCCAACGGTTGTCAGAGCTAAGTTCTAAATTTAACAATAACTTATTAGATGCTACGCACGCCTATCAAGTGCATATTGAAGATGAACAAGAATTAGCTGGTCTACCAGATAGCGCAAAAGAGTCTGCCGCACAATGCGCAAAAGAACACGAAAAATCGGGGTGGTTGTTTACCTTGGATATCCCAAGTTATCTACCAGTGATGATGTATTGTGATAACCGTGAACTGCGTGAAAAACTCTATTGGGGGTTCGTCACTCGGGCTTCAGAACAAGGCCCTAACGCGGGTGAATATGACAACTCAGCCATTATGGTTGAAATTTTAACTTTACGGCATGAACTCGCTAACTTGTTAGGCTTTAAAGATTATGCTGAAAAGTCATTAGCCACCAAAATGGCCAATGACAGTAAAGAAGTGACTGACTTTCTTGAAAGTTTAGCGGCGAAGTCTAAACATCAAGGTGAAAATGATTTAAGCGAATTGAAAGCATTTGCGGCTGAGCAATTTGGTCAAACAGAGCTCGAGCCATGGGACTTACCCTACTATAGTGAAAAACTAAAACAATCTCGCTACGCAATTTCAGATGAGGAACTTCGCCCCTACTTCCCAGAAAGCAGAGTCGTCTCAGGGCTTTTTGAAGTAGTAAATCGCCTTTTTGGTATTCAAATCAAGGCAGTTGAAAACATCGATACATGGCACAAAGATGTAAAGTTTTATCAAGTTTTTGATAAACATGGAGATTTACGTGGCAGTTTCTATCTAGATTTATATGCCCGAGCCAAGAAGCGAGGTGGCGCATGGATGGACGATTGTGTTGGTAGACGATCACTTGCTAGTGGTGACATTCAATACCCTGTTGCTTATCTAACCTGCAATTTCAATGCACCCGTTGGTGATAAGCCAGCCTTATTCACTCATGATGAAGTGATCACACTATTTCATGAGTTTGGTCATGGCATCCATCATATGCTCACACAAGTGAATGCCGGCGGCGTCAGCGGTATTGATGGTGTACCTTGGGATGCAGTCGAACTACCAAGCCAGTTTCTTGAAAATTGGTGCTGGCAACCAGAAGCGCTTTCCTTTATTTCTGGTCACTATCAAACAGGTGAATCGCTCCCGCAAACGATGCTTGATAAAATGCTTGCAGCGAAAAACTTTCAATCAGCAATGCAAATGCTCAGACAACTTGAATTCAGCTTATTTGATTTCAAGATGCACATGAACTTTGATCCAAAAGCTGATAACCATAACTATATTCAAACGATTTTAGATCAAGTACGGGCAGAATACGCAGTTGTATCGACCGCGCCTTTTAATCGCTTTCAGCACAGCTTTGGCCATATATTTGGTGGTGGCTACGCTGCTGGTTATTACAGTTATAAATGGGCGGAAGTACTGTCAGCAGATGCATTTTCTCGATTTGAAGAGGAAGGTATCTTTAACCCACAAGTTGGGCAAGACTTTTTAGAAAATATTCTTGAGAAAGGTGGCTCACAAGAACCGAGTGAATTGTTTAAAGCATTCCGTGGACGAGAGCCTAAAATTGATGCTTTACTACATCACTCAGGGATCGCCTAACAAGATCAACACGCTATAGTTAATGTAAGCGCGAACAGTCAAAAAGGTGTGTCTAGATAAGACACACCTTTTTACGTTTGAAGTTTCACAAAACGACAATAAAGTCTTTATAATATTGCGATATTTCATGCAATTTATCGCAAATTAGGAAAAACGGGCGATCTATGAGGCTCTCTTGTTAAACGAATTTCAAACCGCTATCGCGTATCTTGCCGCATTAAGCATCGTATGCATGGTGTTATTTGCTTTTACCTATTTTTTGCCTCGCCCTGAGAATACAAACAAAGCAAAGTCTAGTGACTACTTTAGACTACTCTTATTGTTCGTCATTGCCGCTCAAAGTACTAATTTATTTCGTTATGATGACGCAATTTTAGCTTCGATAATCATAGGTAATGTGTTGTTGTTATCCATCACCTATTCATTGATGTTTGCTATTTTTACTCGTTATGACGCAACGATTACCCTTGGTCATTACAGTTGGGCTGTCGTTCATGGGTTAATCTTTGCATTACTGTTGTTTAAGTTACATCAATATAGCCAAGTTGGTTATTGGCGAGCATTGCTAACGCTGATCAATATTGCTATTCCATTTAGTTTTACGATTAAAAAGTGCCACCAACAATTTAAAAAACATCGTATTGGTGATCGCGTTTTGTATAGTGCAGTGCTGCTAACACTATTACTTTATTTGTTATACACATTGCTGTTTGCTGTGTTTTATAGTGAACAGATATTCATGCCGCTCATTATTGATTTCATCAGTTTATTAAGTTTTGTTTGCATATTATTTTTTGGCTTCGCGTTGAGCTTAATCTATTCATTAGTGGGCAAATTACGAAAAGAGTTAATTACTGACCGTTTAACCGGTGCGAAAAATCGAAATTATTTTACTGACGCAGCCAAAAGACTGATGTCATTATCACAACGCAGTAAAACGCCGCTAACGCTGATCGCTTGTGATATCGATCATTTCAAGCAAATAAATGATAATTACGGTCACGCCGCAGGTGATCAAGTGCTGGTGGCATTTTGTAAACATATTGAAGAACAACTAAGAGAAGAAGACGTATTTATCCGCATAGGTGGCGAAGAATTTCTTATTTTACTACCACAAATTGGTTTAAAAAATGCTGTTCAAACCGCACAACGCCTTTGTGATTCATTATCATCATTGGCGATTGTATTTAATCAATCGACGTTAACGGTCTCTGCGAGTTTTGGTGTGAGTGAAATAGATGCAGCGATTGATATTAATCAAAACGTTAATAATGCAGATACCGCACTCTATGAAGCAAAGCGCTCCGGCAGAAACAAAGTTGTCGCATTTTCATATTGATATCATCAACTTTGACCATATAACCCTATATTAACTGCCATGTATCTAGAATATCCTGGCCGACACCTTAACCTAACGCTAAGACAAATTGATGGAAACTTTTGAACAAATATACCAACGAGCTGCCGAGCGCAAGGGTGGCAGTGACATTCTAAACCTGATGTTGGGTGAGCCTGCCGATGATACTCAATTATCAAGGCTAAGCGATGATCGCTTCTTATCAGCATTTACTAAGAAAATTTTCCAATCTGGTTTTGTCTGGCGTGTTGTTGAAAATAAGTGGGCAAGTTTTGAAGAAGTTTTTTTCAATTTTGATATAGAAAAAATATTAATGATGCCAGATGAAATGTGGGAAAGGAAAGCCGCAGACCCACAAATCATTCGCAACTTCAATAAGGTTAAAACCATCAAAGCCAACGCCCAGATGATCTACGAACAAGATAATTTCGCAGACTTTATCGCCAATTGGCCCAGTGAGGATATTGTTGGTTTGTGGGCGTATCTTAAAAAAAATGGTCAACGCCTAGGTGGTAATACCGGCCCCTATGCGTTGCGAACTCTCGGAAAAGATACCTTCCTACTCAGCCGCGACGTAGAGGCATATTTTCGCTCGCATGATTTAATTTCAGGCGGATTACAAACCAAAGCTAGCCTAACTACCATTCAACAATGTTTTAATCAATGGCAGCAACAAAGTAATATGTCATTAAGTCAATTAAGCAAACTTATTGCTTTTGCGACAGGTGACAATAATTTAATTTCCTAGGTCAGAACTAATGAGCATGTCCAATATTGCAGTTGCATACGTTAATAATAGTGACACCGACTTAGCGAAGAAGGTCGCTCATCGTTGGCAATTTAATTATATTGGCGATATTGCCTCGATAGATAAACATCCAGAGCTAGCGTTTGTTTTGCAAGTTAATTGTCATCGCCTAGAGCTCATTAAATGTGATGAACCAAAGCTTGGCGCAATTGCGGTAGATTTTGTTGAAGGAGCTAGTGCTCATCGACGAAAATTTGGTGGTGGTAGAGGTCAAGACATTGCTAAGGCGGTTGGACTCAAGCATGGGTTTACCCCAACAGTGTTAGATGCAACCGCTGGTTTAGGTCGCGATGCCTTTGTCTTAGCATCACTTGGTTGTGAAGTTACCATGATCGAACGCATGCCTGTGGTTGCTGCTTTGTTAGAAGATGGCATTGCGCGAGCGCTACTAAACGCTGAGACAAAAGAAATCGCAGAGCGTATGTCATTAATATTTGCTTCGTCGAGTGAAAAAATCTCGGCACTTCGGGCAGCAGACGTGATTTATCTCGATCCGATGTACCCCCATAGAGAGAAATCAGCAGCAGTAAAAAAAGAAATGCGTGTTTTCCAATCACTCGTTGGGGAAGATCTCGATGCAGATGCGTTATTGGCGCCTGCTATAGACCTAGCAACCTATCGTGTTGTCGTTAAACGCCCCTCGTATGCACCACCACTCGCAGGAAAAGCACCATCAACCTCAATAAAAATGAAGAAAAATCGCTTTGATGTTTATGTTAATCAGGCCATACCTAAGCGCTAGTCACCACACTGGTTATTAGTCACAAAAAATGTATATTTATACATTTTTGTGCAAATTTACATTTAATTGTCACAATTCTGTAACCTAAGCGTCATAATTCTAAGGGAAAATTCGCCATCATTTAGCATCCGTTTAAAAGGTGATATTAGGTGCGCGTTTCCAGTTTCTCTCGTCTTTCATTTATAGCTATTAGCCTGTTTGCCATCATCTTTTTAGCAACAATGTATAAAGTCGCCCAATCGCTTGCCGATAGCCGCGCTCAAAATACCAACTATCAAACGCTAAAATCGTTAGCAACGATAAAGTTTAATCGCACTATCGGGCAATATTTGCGTAACGGTGATGCCAATTTACTCAACCAAGCAGAAAAAGAGCTGACAGAAATCACCGCGATAAGTCAGCAATTAGGTGTTGAAGAATTACACCAAGCTATTGATGAAGAAGCAAAATTACTACACACCAATATTGAAACCAAGTTTCGAGCCATTGGAAAACTCAGTGGTGACCCTTTAGCTTTATTGCGTAATGTCGAAGCCGAAATACTGGCGATAAATAAAGAGTTGGCACATTATGCGAGTCAAAGTACGGTTTTATCTGACCAGCAAAAAGTTGAATACCTAACCATTACCAACAAAATCGCTAAGACCAGTGCTGAAATGATCAACAGCCGCGATAAACTCTTTAGCATCGCAGACGTTAGCAGTGATGGCATCGATATCGCTTTAGATGAATTAAATACGTTCTTAGCAACACTGAATAGCTTCCCATTGCTGGAAATCTATCCGAGTGAAGATGAAAGCGATGATGACGACTTTTTCGATGATGAAGACGACAAAGAAGACTTAAGTGAAAGCGCCTTGTCTGATTTAAATTCATTGGTGAATCGTTATCAAAAAGAGCTGTCGACTACATTGGCATTAAAACAGCAACGTGAATCAGGGTTTAGCTTACTCGCTAAACAAGTTGGGGCATTGGAAGAGATTATTTTAACGGGTGAACAAAAGATTAATGACACGCAAAAAAGGTTGAATACCCAACTCAATTGGATAGTGGCTGGCTTATTGCTATTTTTAGTGATCTTTCTTATTTCGAATTACTGGCTGCAACGCTCTGTCATTTTGAACCCATTGCGTAAACTGCGAGATAGTTTCGTACAACTGGTCGAACAGGGTAAAGTTGACAATATTCTCGGTATTGCTGAGAAAACCGAGTTAGGCGAAATTTCTCAAAGTTTCAACCGCATGGTGAACAAACTTGCCGAGGACGATCAACAAAAAGCACAACAACTTGATTTAGTTGCTAAAGCGTTGTCAGCGATGGAACATCAAGTGGCTAATATTTATCAATCGTCCACCAGCACCAGTGAACATGTGCAAGCGGCGCGCAGCATTATGATTGCCTTAGGGGAAGCAACCGAAAACGTTAATACCTTATCTAGCCAAGTGGTTGATAACGCCAAGGCAACGCAACAAGCGATGGAAAGTAGCCAGTCTCGCGTTGCTATGGTACTTGATGCCAGTAAAACAACCAACCAAGCGGCGAAACAGAGTAAAAGCGCAATTACTTCTTTATCACAAGCCGTTGATAGTGTTACCTCGATAGTGGATGTCATTAGTGCCATCGCCGATCAAACGAATTTATTAGCCCTTAATGCCGCAATCGAAGCCGCTCGTGCGGGAGAGCACGGCCGAGGCTTTTCTGTGGTGGCTGATGAAGTAAGACAGTTGGCAGGAAAAACTCAAGAGTCTCTGAATCAAATCAGTAACCGCTTGGATGAATTACAAGGTGCAAGTCATTCAATCGAAAACATCATTATCGACATTGAAAAAGCGTCTGAAAATCAGCAACAAATTGCAGATGAATTACAAGCTACAGCAATAGAAGTGACCGGCCAAGCGCAACGTTCAGCACATGTGGCTATGGATACCCTAAATCAGATCACTCAGCAAAAAGAGCACTTTAATAGTTTTGAAGTGGCGATGAGTAATGTTGATAAAGAAGTGACCGAATCACAACAGCTTGCCGACAGCATTTCCAATGAAGTTAGCACTCACGTTAGAGATATAACATCCACGTTAAAAAAAGCATCTTAAAAATTTTACACTTACCATCGATGAAAGAGTGCGAACTTGCAAGCAAACAACTAAACTATCACTAGGTTCGTTGTTTGGTAGGTATTGCATGGCGAAGTCTTTATGCAAACTCAAGAAAAAAGAGATTGAAAAAAATTTACATGAGCTAGCTCATATCGTTGATAAACCGCGCTTTATTTGTAAAGATTGTGCTCGTAGTGCACATGATAAAGGTTTTTTATGTAAACCTGTCAAACTGCCATTAAATCACCCAACAAAAGGATTACAAAGCACATGATTTCAGTTAACGACAAAATGCCTATCGGCCAACTTCAACAAATTGTTGATGGTAATTTAGTGATTCACAATACGCCTGAATTATTTGCTAACCGAAAAGTGGTACTGTTTGCTGTGCCTGGCGCTTTTACTCCGACTTGCTCAGCTGCACACTTACCTGGTTATGTTGTTTCAGCTGATGAATTAAAAGCCAAAGGCGTCGATATGATCATTTGTTTATCTGTTAACGACGCTTTTGTCATGAATGCTTGGGGTGAAGCGCAAAACGCAGAAAGCATTATGATGCTCGCCGATGGCGATGCAAGTTACACCAAAGCACTAGGCTTAGAAATGGATACTCAGGGCTTTGGCGGCATTCGTTCACAACGCTATTCAATGATCATTAACAATGGCGTAGTGACCAACTTACATTTAGAAGAGCCGAAAGCATTTGAAGTCAGTAAAGCAGAAGTTATACTAGACATTCTCTAGCGATATCGTTTAGCGACCTATCGCATTCTTATTGATTAAAAAGCCGCTAGGAGTTTTCATGTTAAAACCAGAAATGGTCGACAAGTTAAACCAACAAATTAACTTAGAGTTTTATTCTTCCAATTTATACCTGCAAATGAGTGCTTGGTGCGAAGACCACGGTTTTGAAGGTGCGGCCGAATTCATGCGCAAACATGCATTAGAAGAAATGGATCATATGAATCGTTTATTCACTTATGTGAGCGAAACAGGTGCTTTACCTATTATTGGTGCGATTGACGCACCGCCACACCAATTCAAGTCGTTGGGTGAGGTATTTGAAAAAACCTACGAACATGAATGTATGATCACAGAGCAAATTAATAGCTTGGCACACCATGCATTTTCAAATCAGGATTATTCTACTTTTAACTTTTTACAGTGGTATGTTGCTGAGCAACATGAGGAAGAAACCTTATTTAAAAGCGTTCTGGATAAAATTAATTTGGTTGGTCATGATGGCCATGCATTGTTCTTTGTCGATAAAGATTTAGCCGATCTTGCCAAAACAGGCTCAAGCAGCATCATGAATAGTGGTGGCGCTTAACAATAACGTTGCCAATACGTAAAAGGGCTGCAGCGCAGCCCTTTTTTATCTTTAATATTTTAAATTTTATTAGCTTCACTACTTTTCTATCATTTCGCTAACCTCATCAAGTGTTATAGAGATCACCTGCAAATATCCTTATAATGCCAAGCAATTCGACAATAGAGTAAAAAATATTGATTCACACTGACGTTCTCATTATTGGTGCAGGTGCCGCAGGGCTTATGTGCGCTGCAACGGCGGGCTACCGCGGCAAATCGGTTACTGTTGTCGATATGGGGAAAAAGCCAGGGCGTAAGATACTGATCAGTGGCGGGGGCAGATGCAACTTTACCAACGAAAATGCTGCACCTGACAATTATCTTTGTCAAAACCCGCATTTTATCAAATCGGCATTAAGCCGCTATCGCTCACAAGACTTTATCGAGCTGGTTGAACGACATGGCGTTTCCTATCATCACAAAACCCTTGGGCAGTTATTTTGTGATAATAGTGCGCAAGACATCGTTGATATCCTGATGACCGAGTGCGATTGGGCTGGCGTCTCTGTCAAAATGCGCAGTGAAGTTTTATCGGTTACAAAAGTAGACGATGGGTTTACCATTCAAACCACTGACCAATATTATCACTGTCAATCTCTTGTGGTTGCTTCAGGCGGGCTCACTATGCCAAAGCTTGGTGCAACACCGATAGGATACAAAATCGCAGAACAATTTGGTTTAAAGGTACTACCCACAGTCGCCGCATTAGTTCCTTTTACCCTGCACTCACATGATAAAGAACGATTCGATGGTTTATCAGGCATTAGTATTCCCACTATCGTCACCAGTGAATCCGGGGTTAGCTTCAAAGAAAACATTCTCTTTACTCATCGAGGCTTATCAGGCCCGGCTATCTTGCAGGTTTCATCGTTTTGGCAAGCAGGACAAGCAGTAACGATTGACCTACTGCCCGAAACAAAATTCGCTGAGCTCATCGCTTTCTGGCGTCAAGACAGTAGCCAAAAATCGCTTAAAAATATGTTATCAACTGTGCTTCCAAAACGTTTTGTCGAAGCAATGGTTAGCCAAAAGGAAATTATCGATAAATCTATCGCCCAAATTAGTAACGCGGAGGTTGATGTACTTAATCAATACCTGCATCACTGGCAAATAAAGCCCAATGGTACTGAAGGCTATCGAACCGCTGAAGTTACCTTAGGAGGCGTCGATACCGATGAGCTTTCATCTAAAACATTTGAAAGCAAAAAAGTATTGGGTCTTTACTTTATTGGTGAAGTGATAGATGTGACAGGATGGCTAGGAGGCTACAATTTCCAGGCATGCTGGGCGGAAGGTGTCGCTTGTGGTTTGGCTTGCTAATGATTTCTTTAAATTAAAACGAAGACAATCCACTCTAAAGAAGTCTAATTTTTGTTTAAACTATCTTATTACGTGGACTGATTTCTTTGTTAACTGTTAGTATCGACATATGACTGATGAATTTCTGAAAATAATTCTTTTACTCAGTGTTGGGCAAGGTCTTACGCTATCCTTGTTGCTTTTGTTTAAGAAAAAAGGGCAGCTTTGGGCTAACCGAACTTTGTCACTTTTTATAGTTCTAAATATTATTCCCCTGTGGAATGAATATGTTAGCTATTTACCGCTTTCATACAGTTCCCTGATTATTCATCCAACTATTTTTTATTTGCCATTTTTACTTGGTCCATTGCTATATTTATACACGGTTAGTTTCACCCAGACTGAAAAACCGTCGACTTTCACGTGGGGTTTACTTGCTGCGGGTCCTGTTTTTGGTGTTTTTTTTAAAAGTGCACATTTTTATTTCATTGATGGAGGGTTCAGTCAGTACGTTTGGTATTGGTTTTTTATGCTGGTTAGCATTCAATTGGTTTGTTGCTTAGTTGCATGCTGGCTGAGAATTAAAGTGCACCATGAGAATATTAAGCAAAACCTATCGAATCTTGAAAAAGCAAAGGTAGATTGGCTCAAGCTAATAATTGCTGGCTATGTAATACTGCTCGTAATTGAAATGATTAAAATGAGTGCAAGGTTCATGGGGTTTGAAGTATTCGAATCAATGCGTTTAGCCGTTAGTATTTCAGAATGCATTTTTATCTTTTTGATTGGTTTCTGGGGAATAAGCAAGCCAGAAATCCATTTTGAACAAGTTCTGGTTAAAGCGAATAGTAAGTACGATAACTCCACTTTAACTAAAAATAGCGCTCAGAAGCTTATTAACCAGCTTAATTTTTTAATGCGCAATGAAGAAGTTTTTATGGATAATGAGGTCTCATTAGCTTCTCTAGCCGAAAATCTAGACGTTACTCCTCATCATTTGTCGCAAGCACTGAATGAACAACTTGGACAGAACTTTTATGATTTTATAAACTCAGCCCGAATCGAGCGAGCTAAGCAAATGTTAGCTGATGCCGCATTTCAAAAATTACCTATAATTGATGTTGCTTATCAGGTTGGTTTTAACAATAAAACCTCATTCAATAACGCTTTCAAGAAATACACGCAAACAACCCCTAGTCAATTTAGAGCAAGCTCTATGAAAATTGCTTCTTAAGAATTAAAAATATCACATCATGAGACTAAATAATTGAGCTATATATTTCAATGCCTTAGGTGATTACTGGCAACATAATTAAAATTAATTTAAGCAAATCCGATAGAGGTTGACGCTTGGTTCCATGGCTTTGGTAGATTTTCTCGCCATAAATCTTTCCAATTACTTTTCGGAGCTGTTTACATGATGAATGTTAAAAGAGTGGTCATTACCTTTTGTTGTTCAATACTTATTTTGATTAGCCGTAATCTTTTGGCGATAGAATCAAATCACAATATGCAAACGTCGACTAATACCGAACTAGTCGAACACCGCAGTGTTGAGCAAAAATACATATCAATAAAAATTAACTCTAGTATTTTAGGTGAGGAAAGAGAACTACTGGTAAATTTACCAAATGATTATGGTTCAACAACTAAAGACTACCCTGTACTTTATCTTTTGGATGGTAAGAGACACTTCGCACACGCAATTGCCGCAGAAGATATTTTACAAAACGAATCATTAATACCTTCAAGCATTATTGTTGCGATCACCAATAACCTAGGCACAAGACGTAGAGACTTATCTTCAGGAAAAGAGAACTTTTTAAACTTTATCAAACAAGAGGTTTTTTCTCTTATTGCCAGCAAATACCGTATCTCTAAGCATAAAACACTTTTTGGTCATTCAATGGCTGGAGCATTTACAATGGATGTATTGGCTACTCAACCAGAGATATTTGATAACTATATCGCTGCGAGTCCAGTTATTCAGATGAATAACTCAGAGTTAATCAACAAATTCAAGCATTTTAAACTTTCCGAGAAACAGTTAACTAAGTCTCTTTATATCAGCTTTGGCAATGAACTTGCTGAAGGGAAAAGTGCGACTGATGCACTCAATGCTTTTGTTGGACTAATGAACGACTTACCAATAGAAGGGCTTAACTGGAAATATGACCCGATGCCAGAGCAGGTACATATGACTACGCCTTACTTAACTTTATACGCAGGCTTATCGTTTAGTTTTTCTGACTATCAACTGCCAAGATATTCTGGACTGGCCGACTATAAGTTGCGTGGTGAAATGAAGGGGTTGAAAGCTTATTTTGAAAAGAGAGCCAGCAAATACTCGGTAACTGCTGAAATACCAGAAATCGCATTTAGACAACTTGGTTTTTCCATTTTTGATGATGGAGAGCAAGAAAAAGGGCTGGAAATTCTAGAGCTAAGCGCTAGAAAACACCCTGATTCTTTACGTGCGCTTAACGCGCTAGCTCAGATTTATGAAGATGCCAGACAACCTGACAAGGCTTTAGCGGTTTATAAGCAAGGTTTAAAATTGGCAGAAGAAAAGTCATCTAGCAACGCAAATTTTTTCAAAACGCAGATTGATAGGCTAAATAAGCTGATTCAGTAAGCATTCAGATTAAATACTATTAAAAATGAAGGTGACAATTATGAAAAAATATTTATTAGTTTCGCTGCTTATTCTATCAACAATACCCAACTGTAAAGCAGAAATAAACAAAGCCAAAGTGGAAGGATTTTTCTCGACTATGGCTGCTTTATATCAACCCGAAATGAGCGAAAATGATTTGGAGAACTATTTCGCTTATATCGCTGATGATCTCACTGATTATCATGCTGCCTACGGTGTAACAATGAGTGGGGTTGTAAAGCCCCGGGAAGCATATACTCAAAGAAAACCGAATAATATTTCTTATAAATTAGACATTGAAAGTCTTGTCTTAGGCACCAACACTGCTGTCGCTGTAATTAAGGAAAACGCAATATACATAAAACAAGGTAAGGAAAAGCATTTTATCGGCCGAACCATATATGTCCTAGAATTCAATAGCGAAGGTTTGATCCATCATATGAGAAGGTATTTGGATTAGCCGAGTCATAGCTCAATCATTTTCACTATTTCTAAATGCGACCTATTAAAATTACTGCAAATTACTACGTTAGAATTGTCTTCGTTTTAATTAAATCTAATAGGGCTAAAGTAGCCCTTACCTGATAAAGGATACGGAGCAACTTTGTCTTCGGCATAATTATGAGAGATCATAAGTTACTAATTAAAGTGTAACTGATCAATTCATACTCAAGGTCGGCACTACAAAAGGCATCATTTAACCACTTTTTATAACGACATTAACCAAACAAATCATTAAGAAAACACCATTAAATCATCAGAGGTGTAACAAATTTTTTCTTATAGCCAATCTTTTCATGACATGATGACACTCGCTACTCTTCTTAGGAAAATCGAATGAATTAATATATTTATTCGATTTCAACTATCAGTAAACGACAAAGCCCCCCCCTAAAACGCAATAATATTAATCAAACTTTTACATTCTGCACCACTTTGACATAGTTTTCTTTCGATTCTATAACGTTTTTTTAGTAAGCTGCTTTCTTGAGTTTACACCCAAACGCTCCATGATTAACTAAACAACCAGCTACTGAGAAATAAGGATTTATATCGTGAGTCATTCTACTAAGATCGGCCTAATGCTTTTAGTCATTGTCGCAATGGTGGTTATTGACCAATACAACGCCAATGACGACGATTGGCAAAGTGAGAATGTTTTGGCTCAGATGCACACGGTAAAAATTTCGAACAACGAGACTATCCAAAAAGCATATCAACAATGTCGTATTAATTCGATGTCTCAATTTCTCTCAGATAATCGTCACTTATCCAAAGAAGAGCTCAACATGACCCTGCCCTACATGCCTGACACTTGTAAAGACGTTATTTTAAGTTCATGCAAAAGCCATGATCCGAACGATAAAAGCTGCAAATTTGGTTTAATGTCTATCAATTACAAAACGAATAGCTAGTGGTAATATCAAGCTTAAAATTTGTCTACGTTGAGCAAAGTGAATTGTAAATTTGAGCAGTGCCCTATTTACTTATCAATGAAATAACTAGCGGCCTTGCTTCACTGTTTGTAATATGACAAATCACAATACATAGCTACCATTAAGAAATGCAAAAACTGAATGAACAGTATTCACATGTCCGAGTTTATTGGTTAATACCGGCAATTTTAGGGGCTTTTATCTACCTCAATATATACTGGACAAGTCAGTTTTCAGGACCAGAACAGTTTTCTTGGTGGGCAATAGCACAACAAATAGTCTTGATGTATCTCTATTGGTTGGTTGGTGCTTTTTTTATTAAAAAAGAGCACAGTATTCGCATTCAAAATGTACTTCTTTCTTTTGTTGTCATTAGTGTTCTCTCTATCGCTGCCCAAATAGCGACAAAATTGTTGTTGATTGAGGTTATGAATCAAAATGACCATATACAGCGCCTTCATTTATATAATTATGCCGTGCATGGCGTGTTAGTCGCTATCGCTGTTAGCTTATTTGTGATGCTGTTACGTCATCTAGAAGGGCAGCGGCAAGCCCAACTCATTAATCTTGAGTTACAAAAACAGAATGCTCAATTTCAACTTCAAGCATTACAAACGCAATTAAATCCTCATTTCCTATTTAATAATTTAAATACCTTATCCTCGTTAATTCCGGAAGAATCAGCACAGGCGCATGACTTTATCAACCATCTTTCTGATTTGCTCCGCTATATGCTAAAAGAAACGGGCAAACAACTCGTCCCTCTAGAACAAGAACTCAATTTTTTGCAGCAATTTAGCGTATTATTAACCCAGCGATTCGGCGACAGCTTTAACTTAGTGATTGAAGTGAGCCAACAGGACGATCTGTTTTTACCGCCTTTCACACTGCAGTTATTATTAGAAAATGTTATCAAGCACAACCGAATAGATCTTCAACACCCACTGAGATGCCGCATAAGCCAAAATGATGGTTATTTGATTTTCGACAATAATAAAAACCTTAAGACAGGTGTTGATTCAACCGGCTTAGGCCTTAAAAATTTAGCGCAGCGTTATGCGCTGATTTGTGACCACAAAATGATTATTGATGATAAATCAGATAAATTTACTGTATCTGTGCCATTACTAAAGGTTGCCCAGCTTGATTAACGTATGGATAATTGAAGATGAACTTGCTGCGTATCAATTACTTAAGCGTTCTCTAGATAAAGTGATGCCAAAATGCCAAGTCAGTCGTTGGCTGCAAAGTGTTGAATCTTCAATAGACGCTTTGCAACGCTTTGACCCCCCCGATTTACTCTTGATTGACGTACAATTGTCAGACGGTAATTCATTTGAAATATTTACACAGGTTAAGGTTTCAACGCCAGTAATATTTACAACTGCATACGACCAATACGCGATAAAAGCCTTTGAGCTAAATAGCGTTGACTATTTACTTAAGCCACTGTCTTTAACATCAATACAAAAAGCACTAGATAAATACCAAGCCTTTCACCGACCAGCTCACCTTAATCAGCTAGCGCATGACTATCAAACTCAGCAATCAAAAGCGCCAAAACAACGTTGCTTTATTGGCAAGCGAGGAAACGAATTAGTCAATTTATCCAGTAAACATATCGCTTATTTTTATAGTGACGACAGTAGTTTTTGTGTCACGCATGATAATAAAACTTACTCTATTCAAGGCTCTTTAAACGATATTGAATCACAAACTCTCTCGAAAGATTTTATCCGATTAAATCGCAAAGTAATTGCGCACCGCAGTGCAATTACATCGTTAAAGAAAACATTGGGCAGTAAGCTACGCGTCTCCTTAACTCCTGCCTGTGACTTTGCCGTTAATGTCAGCCGAGATAAAGCTAAAGAAGTCAAAGCTTGGTATTTCGATATTTAGTCAACTTCTTTGCTGGCAATCTCAGCTGTATAGCCTCAGCTTTTTACGTTTTCCTTTCACCGCTCATTAACGATTCACCCTCTAATATTGTCGTTTCAGGGGCAAAGTGCTTTTCATCAAAGCACTTACCGTTAATGTTATAGGCATCTTTTTCAATAAGGATTTACTATGAAAAAATTGCTAAAAACCTCTATTGCGCTAACAGCGCTGGTATTTGCTCAGCAAACCACCGCGGCAAAACCAGAAAATATAGCCTTGTTCAATGAGCTCGTGTCGAAAAACACTTATCCAATTAAGCTTGCCAATAAAAAGGCCTCCGGCGAAGGGCTTAATTGGTTAATTGAACAAGGGGCACAAGCACAGTATTTCCTAATCGGTGAGCGCCATGGTCTAGCTGAAATACCTTATATTAGTGCCAGTATTTTTGAAGGTTTGGTGCAACATGGTTATAGCCACGCGGCTTTAGAAATCAGCCCTTTCGGCGCATATACTATGGAGAATCAGCTTAAAGCGGGGGGCTATGGTCAGTTAAACCGCTATTTAAGCTCAGAAGTCGGTTTTAACTCTATTGCCTTTATGGGTTGGGTTGAAGAGGCCGAAATGGCGGCAGCCATGTATCAGAGCTCTGCCAATAAAACCAATTTCTTTATTGGCCCAGATCAAGAGTTTCTCTTGGGTTTCCCTGCCCACCTAAACTTTCTCTCACAATTTGCCAGCACAGCCGAGCAAAAAGACATCATCAAGGAATACCAACAAGCGCTGAAAACATCGCCTTATTTGTTTGCCGATTTAGCCCCAGAAAAAATGAAGGAACTCACCGCACACTTTAGGAAAATCAACAATAGCAGAGTACAACATCTTCTCGATGATATGGAAACGAGTAACTATATCTACGGTGGTTTTTCAAAACCGATAAGAATTGCAAAAGCTAAATCGAATATTGTTCGTGAAGAGTTGATGAAAGATAACTTTTTACGGGATATTCGTGCTGAACGAAAACGCTTAAACACAGACCCGAAAGTATTTTTTAAATTTGGCGGCTATCATGCAGGTGCAAACGTTGACGAGCTGTTAGGTAGAGTAACCTTTGGCTCATTTATTCAAGCTTACGCCAAAGTCGTTGGTGGCCACAAATTCAATATCTTCATTGAATGCTCAGGAGGCGGCAAACTTTCTAGTGGTCAAGACTCTAATGATAACAGTGACGAAAAAACTCGCTGTCAATCTATGTATGGCGAATTAACCAATACCGATATTACCAACAACACAACCCACCCTTTTGTAAACTCTATTAAGGATAATGATGACATCTTTGTAGTTGATTTAAGACCGATTCGAGAGCACCTTGAAAAGTTCCAGTTTTTAGACCGCGACTTTCGAAGCCTTGTGGTTGCTTTTGACGCTTATATGGCAATCCCTAATACCCATCCCGCTACCAAATTTTCAGATTTAGTCGCAGCGAAAGAATAACGTATTTAATCAATATCGTATTCACCTTCAATAAAAAAGCGCCTCAAAGAGGCGCAAGATACTAATTGCTGTTGAGGTAAACAGCTCGATGACTCTTGTTATTATTATTAACTTTTCGTTTGGGTCTCAACCTTGCTATTCGTTATTTCTTTTACCCAGTTTGCGGTTATTTCAGTGAGCTTAGGGTTAGTGTCATATTGCACCTTTTCATACTCGCCACTTTGTCTTAATTTGCGCATTTGTTCATGCCCGCCAACATAGGCCATATAATGATTAGTGCCTGCAACTTCTTCAAAACGCGCTAACCCGGGATGATAAGTATCAACGATACGAGCGATATATTCGGTATCAAAAGGGTCGATAATCGCCATATCAACCTCGCCCGCTAACGCTAACACTGGCACATCAACTTTCGACCAGGCTTTAGTAATAGGGTATGCATCAACATCCTGCATAAACTTTAATGAGCGACCTAGAATATATTCATCGCCACGCCAGCCAAACAACTCTCCAAAGGCTTGTAATCCTTGTGGATAGGCTTTATTGACCTCGGCAAAACTTGCGCCCGGTTTAAACAACATTGTGATTGCCTCATCAGCCGTCAGTAGCGTTTGCTCAGATTCAACCGGATCACCTGTGCCCATTAGCGTTGACTGGTAGCGAACAATATTGCGCATATAATCGCGCCAACGCAAAAGCCCAGTACCGAAAATAGCCACGCCAGCAGGCTTGATACCATCAGCGACCATAGCGGGTGCTTGGTAGCCTCCCATACTGTGTCCAAAGAGAAAGATATTACTGGCATCGATATCGGTGCGACTGGCCAACTGTTTAAAACCGGCACTAAAACCATCAACCTCCTGCTGAAAGCCAACATCGCGACAATGTTTTTCATTATTGCTGTCGCCAATGCCATGTTTTTCAACCCGCCAAACAGCTATACCCTGGTCAATAAGTCCTTGAACAAAATCATATACGGGGTGCTTAGGGCTTTGCATTTCTACCGTGCCACAAGTATATCCTTGAATGTAGTAAACGACCGGAGGGTTATTAACATTTTTCGGTTTAACGAGAATGGCTCTTAAATAGCCATTGTCAAACGGCACCGCGTCAAGCTCGACGTCAGCACCTTTAAAGCGTTCGGTTTGCATGGCTTGGGCGATGCCTTCCACCTTAAGTATCTTCCCGTCACGTAAAACTTGAGCGCTAAACGTTTCTCCTGCTCGAAGTAATGCTTTGGCTTTACCTAAATCTTCACGACCAAAAATCGCTTGCTCATTAATAGAAAGAACAATATCCCCTGTTATAAGGCCAGCAGACGCGAAACTTCCCCCTGGAAGGACATGACCGACTGATAAACGTTGGCCCTCAAGCTGCAGTGTTTTTAACTGTTCTGCGGCTAAAGGTACAGGTTGAAAGCCAAGACGAACTTCTCGATCTAACGCTAGTGCAGCGTTATGCAATGCCAACGTTCCTAGACAGGCTAGACTCAATAACAGCGGCTTAATTTTCATAGATACTTCCTCAACATCAACTGTTTTCCACTATGCTAACAAAGGTTTGAAAAAGCCTTGTGATCCGAAATTGCTAAAACCAAGCGCTAGTGACCAATTGCTATGAGAATGCTCAGTTAGCGTGACGTAAGGTACTCGGTCGAACACCATGACGGCGAAAAAACGCGCGAGAAAAGCCGGTAACCGAAGCAAAGTTTAGTAATTCTGACACTTGAGAGGTTGTTTTTCCGTGTTGCAATTGCTCCAAAGCCCAGTCAAGACGAAAGTTCTGGTGCAGTCGAAGTGGCGGTTCTCCATAAACCACCTTAAAAAGGCGGTTTAAATGGAACTTCGATAGGTTGGCTACTTGTGCAAGTTCCGCTAAATCTACTTGATGCTCGAGATTCGCCAATATGAAAGCTTTGGCACGCTCCAATCGTCTCAGTAGCTCCTGTCTTGTCGACGATTTCACGCCATCAAGCTTGCGATCCATTTGTGCCAGATAGTCAAAATGTCCTGCTAACGATTCAACAATCATTTGTTCACTTTCTGGAGAAGCTAGTTGCTCTAGTGAAGTTTTTTGCAATAGCTTCCCTATGCCAGTGCTGGCAGTAGCAAAGTCTATTGGGTTAAAACCCTGAAAATAAGACATATTAAACCCACTGTTCAACTCATCGCTTGGTTGAGTGAACTCTTGCAGTAAGGCGTTAGGAATAAATAAACACAGCCCTTTAGCACGATTAGGTATTACACCTTGAACCTCAGCACCGGCTGGCGTCAATAAAAACTGACCTTTCTGCAATTTAAAACGGCGAGAGCCAACATGATAATGCTCTTCTCCCGACAGCACCATTTTTATCGAGATCATTTCAGATGTTCCCTGACATGAACCTTGAGTTAATTCAGAATAAACGGCATAAGAAGAGCGTGCTCTACTTTTTCCCAACCCTTCAAAATCTTCGACTCTATGAACTTTCATAACACAGTACTTTGTCAGCTTAATTGATATTTAGGGAGCTAATTGCAGAACTTCAGTTCATTAAAAAGTCCTAATACAGAAATTAACTGATTAACAATTTGTTGACAACTAAACGATGTAACAAGATATATTTTTCTTTATCATGTTACGAGAAAATAATTAACGCCAGCCAATACTGCAATTAGCTGGCTTGAAAGTTTAAGTGAAATAATATAACAAAGGCATATGATCACTAAGCTTAAGATCGCTTTCTATCGCCTCCATCCGTTTTAAAGTGCTAAGGTCACCAGCTGATATTGACCTTTTGAGTTTTGTTGGGTAAAAGTTATTTCATTTTTAATAGGATGCCAGTCTGCCTTCATTTCATTTTGAGGGGTAGCTACCAAGGCTTTTTCTTCACCACTTAAGATATCATATTGAATGATGTCCCAGTTGCCTGAACGATTGGATGAAAAAATCAACCTTGACCCTCTTAATACCGCGGCAATATTGCTACCTGGGCCATGGTAAAGGTTAGTGACCTTTTTCGATGCTAAGTCAACGCTGAATATTTGTGATTTACCCTCTATTTGTCGATCAAATATGACAGCACGGGCGTCAGGGTGCCAGCTAGGGTGAAACACGTGGCCGTCTAAATCTGTCAACTGGGCTGTTTGTTGCGTTGCAAAGTGATATAGATACAATTGACTGAGCCCATTGCGGCGGGATAAAAATACGAGGTACTCTCCGTTAGGTGACCATTTAGGTTGATTATCCATTGCCGCATTTGAAACTAACCGTGTTTCTTGATGTTTAGCTACATCATAAAGGTAAATATCTCTGTTGCCACTTCGACTCGAAGTGTAAGCTAAATATTTTCCATCAGGTGACCAAGTGATATCAGTATCGTACCCTTTACTATCCGTCACTCTTTTAATTTTTCCTGTTTGCTCATCTTTGATCATCACTTCCCAGTCTGTTTGCTCATCGACTTGCGTATAAGCAAGGTAGCGACCGTCAGGCGACCATATCGGTCCATATTGACTCTCTTGTGCACTCATCTTAAATGCCACACTACCCATCACTAATCCAACGACTAACTTTTTAAACATAATGCCTCTCTCAACGTGTTGCCTAATACTCCGCTCAACTATATGCTGTAAGGCATTATCAAATGTCTCATCTTAAAAATTGAGACTTAAAACCCCTGATTAATCTCTTTAATGACTGATAATTAGGGGAGTTTAATTATTATGCTTATTTTTGACTTTACTAGTTTTATTGGCTTTTTGGCTTTAGCTCAAGGCGTGCTATTAGCGTGTTTTGTTGTCCTTACATACCCTCGATTAGGTATTTCATGGTTAATCACTGTCCTGCTGCTTGCCTTTGTTATTGCGCTTGGCCATAGCGTTTTTTTGCATTCTAAACTGGCGTTATCATTTCCTCACATTCTCGGTTTTGGTCCCTTTAGCACTTATCTAATTGGGCCGCTAATATTGTTGATCACATTAAAATTACTCAGGCCAGATAAACCGCTATCGTTATGGCATTTATTGCACTTCGTACCTTTTGTTATTCATCAACTATCGCGCTTGCCAAAAATTTTTCGCTCTGCAAATGAAAAATTGATTTTTCTAGAATCATTCTATCAACAGGGTCAAATTACCAGCCCCAGTGTTTTAACACTAACTGAGCTTACCAATATGCTCATATTCTACAGCCATCGCTTTATTTATCTCATCTTAAGTTGTTGGTTGTTAAAGCAAGCCAAAGTTAATACTCAGCATTTCACCATCGCTCGAAAACTACTGATACATATGTTGTTTTATATCCTATTGGGATATTGCATATTTTGGTTGCTATACCGTTCAACATTTTACTTTCCGGCTATCGCGGAAATCTCTAAAAGTTTGTCTACGTCAATTAATGCCATTGGGCTAGGAGCTCTTACCTTGCTAATTGCAGTGTTTTTATTTAAACATCGACTAACTGACATTTTTTCGAGTAAAAGTACCCAAAAATATCAGAAAAATGTACTCGATGAAGATCTAAGCAAAAGTCTATTAGCCTCTATTGAAGCGACGATCAGTAAGGATAAGTTATTTTGCCTACCTGATTTTAGGCAAGCGGATTTATCGAATGCTACCGGCTTATCGATTGCAATGATCTCGCAAGTTATTAATAAAGAGGTAGGCCTAAATTTTAATGATTATATGAATGAGTATCGGATTAATTATGTTAAGGAGTTATTAGCAGATAGCGATCAAAGCGATAAAGATATCCAGACATTAGCATTAGAAGCGGGCTTTAGCTCTAAAGCCACTTTTTATCGCGTATTTAAAGAGAAAATGCAGGTTACTCCCACTCAATATCGAAAACAAGTGGCGCAATCACCAAGCAAAGAAAGTAGATGAATGGCTATAGCTTTCAACTCTTTCTTACACCCGAATTATCGAAGCTTTTGAACCGTATAACCGACAATCGCCGCTGCTCTTAAATGCGGCAGCGGCAAGAAAATATCCGCTTTAGTCAGCCAACGTAAGCCGTTTTACGGTTGATGACTTACCCGATTGATCAAAGATCACTTGGTCATAAAAAAGTTGATTTTCAGAGCCATAGGGTAACGGGAAAAACTCATGGATATCTTTCGTTGATGTTAATCGCTTTTCCACTTTTGTTTCGTAGTCAAGCATAAAAAGGTCATGTTGTCCTTCGCTAGATAGCAGACGAGAAAAGATGATGCGCTTTCCATCTGCCCCCCAAATCGGCATGGTTTCTGTATCTGAGGTATCAGTTATGACCTCAAAATTATTAGGGTGATCGACTGAAAGCACCATCAAATTTGAATGAGTCTCGAGCTGCAGAACCGCGACCAAAGATTCTCCATTTGGCGACCACTCAGGTTGCAGCACCATCCCTTGTTGAATAGTTGTCAATGGTTGGTACTTTCCCTGCAAGTCAATCACATAAAGTTGTGACCTAGCTTGTTGTGGTGCTCTAAGATCAAAAGCAATCTTGGTACTATCGGGATGCCAGCTAGGCGCTTTAGTTAACCCATCAGGACTGATGAAAAGTTGCTTAAGGTGGCTACCATCTGGACGCACTATATACAAACCAGACTGTCCTAAGCCATAACCTTCCCCGCCAATGAAAGCTATCCATTGACCATCAGGTGACCAGCGCGGCTCCTGCATTATCAAAAAACGGTTGGCTGCAAATTGATGAATTACGCCGTCAGGCAGGCTTTTTATAAATAGTTGCGTGAGCATTCCCCCCCGCCCATTTGGGACTTGTGAGTGAAAAATCATCTGTTTTCCTTTCGGAGAAAAACTTGCATGATGCTGATTTAGCACACGCTCTGCAGAAGCGCTAGCCATACCAACAAAACCTATCACCAGTAAACATAATTTCAGCTTGAATAAATACTTTATCTTAAACGCACGACGATTGAGTTTAGTTGCTTTCATTAACGAAGTTCTCCATAATTTATTGCTTGGTTAATCATCACAACCATCTTAAACTCAACCTCCCTTTCCAAAACAGGTAAGCTGTGTGAAGAAAAGTGAATATACATTAGAAACAAACAGTTATAACAATCACATGCAAGCTTCCTTGAGCTTAGATTTGCAGAATAAAAGAATAGTTGATACTACTGGAAACAACCTCGAGCTCAAATCAAAATCATTTAACTTGCTAAAGGTACTAATAGAGCACAGCCCCTCACCACTATCGGTAGAACAACTTAAAAAACTGGTTTGGCAAACCGAACATATTGGCGAAGATACAGTGCGCCAAAGAATAAAATTACTCCGTTCAGAGCTAAAAAAATGCCACGGCGAAGACGTTATTAAAAATGAACGTAGCAAAGGGTATTATGTTCAAAAAAAGGACATTAATTTCGCCATAGATAATGCTGAAGAGCCAATACAAAATGCAAGTTCTAAGGTCATTGGCAACCAATCAACGCATGGCGTCAGATGGCAAATCGTCGCGTTGGTAAGTTTTACTGCACTAGTGCTGCTGAGCTTGCTGATGATAAATTACACGTCATCTGCTTCCAATATTAAGTTAAACATCGCTTCAGTCTCACCGAAACAAGGGAGCCAACAAGACCGCGCGTTTGCAGATGGCTTTTCTTTTATGTTATCTGAAGTTTTAATTAAGCTCCCAGATATCGAAGTGTTTAGCGATAAATCCAACACGGTGGACGCTACCGTTTTAATAGGTATCGGCAATAATAGCGACCATTCAACTCTGGTTGTACAATTATTAGATATTGATACTCAACAGTATCTATGGTCAAAAGCCTACCCTATTTCACAAGACGAGAACTATTACCAAGCTTTGGCGCATATTGCGGCGCATGTGGCGATGATGCTAAAGACACACTATGACGACGATTTACACCAAAGTATCATTTCAGGGCAAACTAAAAACCCTGCATCGTTGACAGCTTATATTTTTGCACAGGGCTATGTTAAAACTGGCAATAAATCGCTCGCAGAGAAATACTTGGATGACGCTCTGCGCTTTGACCCCAATTTTGAACAGGCTCAGCAGCTTAAACAGGAAATATTAAAAATGCAGTAAGAGAATTGCTATTAACACTACCTTGTTGCTTTTTTCAATTTGTATTGCACGATTGCCACTAAAAGTGGCTTAGCATTTCAGTCCTTTTTCTACAAATTACCGTTACTTTTTTGTCAAATTATTCTCAAAAACATAATTGAGACGCTCTGAACCATACAAATAGGAATGGTTCTGCTGAAATACCTATTCCAATAACGGATAAAAAGGTACGTAACTTATGAGCTTATTTAAACATTTAACAATCTTGTCGATCGTGGTGTTCAGCACGGTGTGTTTTGCAGTCCCGATGAAGCCAACTTGGTCACCAGATGGAAACTGGCTGACATACCACGACCGCATTGGTAAAGCCATGCTGATTAAGATGATCAATGTCAAAACACAAGAAGTGATCCAACTAACCGATGATCAATATTGGTTGCATAGCCCGAAGTTTTCTCATGACGGAAAATACGTTTATGCTTCAGGTCGCAGCGCCCAAAATAGCGGTATTTTCAAAATTGATGTTACTAGCAAACAAGTAACTTACCTTGCGAAAATAACTGGCGAGGTAATGCATCCTGCACCATCGCCGGATGGCCAATGGTTGGCCTACGATAAGCAGGTTGATAAAAACAACTTTGATCTACACCTGTTTAATCTCGAAACTTTTGAAGAAAAACATCTTGTGCAATCCAAGAGCAATGAATATCACCCCAGCTGGAGTCTTGACAGTCAATTCATATTGCTGGACTTTGGCATGAATGAAGCAACTTCATTTATTACCCATGTGACGATTAATAATGGCAAGCAGCATCATTTCGCAAAAGCCCAAGGTGATGAAAGAGCGAGCCACCCTCAATTTTGGGGGGAAAATATTGTTTACGATAAGAATAATCAAATAATGTTGCTAAATACTCAACATCAGGAGCAGTCATTGTATAAACCTGAGCATGGCTGGAGTGCCTTAGCTCCATCGGTCTCACCAGCAACTGGAGAAATTGCCGTTAGCCTGATTAACAACGATTTCAGTAGTGGGAAGTTTGTCTTATTAAGCCCTGAGGGGAGAGTATTGAAGACGTTACTAGAAAGTCAGTGACATACCTTTGGGTTGATTAACATCCATTTCACGTTAATCAGCTTGTTTATTTTCTAAATAGTCGCCTGGGTTCACACCAACCTGGGCCTTAAATACACGATAAAAAGTACTTTTAGAATTAAAACCAACATCATATCCTAGCTTCTCAAGTGTCCTACTATTATCTTTGTAACTGAGATCGTCGAGCTTTGTACATGCTTCTTTAATACGCAATTGGTTAATATATGCATTAAACCCGAGGCCAACAAATTGATTTAGCAACCTAGATATTTCCTGAGTACTACAAGATAAAGAAGTCGCTAAAGAGTTTAAAGACAATTTGGGATCTCTATATTGATGTTGTTGCTCTAATGCAGCCTTTATTTTGAGCCAAAGTGCATGCTCCTCCTCTGTCATCTGCCCTACAGCACTGATTTTCTGAGACGCTAATTGCTCAGAGTAATTCATCGCAAGTAGCGCAATTAAATAAACAGTAAGCGCCTGAACCACACCACGCAACTCGACATAATCCAAATTCAAGTAATCAGCGACAAATTGAGTGCTTAGAACACTGATCTGCAGAAATAGGTAGACGTTGATAAATGTTCTTATCCTTTGCAGCATGGGTTTAGAACGGCTGTTAACTTGAGTTTTATAAATTATTTGACGCGCTAAAAATAGATACATCAACCAGTGTAAACGTGGCAATAAATAGAGCACCAAATTTTCTAAAGAATGCAGATTCATATCAGCACTATCAATACTGCTTAAATGGTATTCAATGATTGCGAGCTTTTGAGCGCTCGATTGAAAATAAATATCAAGCCGGTCCAATTGAAAAAAAATAGCAGGTACAAAATGCAAAAGCACTTTTGGGTTCGATGTAGTGTTTCCACGACAGAGCTGGACGATATAAAGATAGATCAGTGGGCCGATAATATAAAAATGAATTGGGCCAAGGCCTAACAAATTTGGCGCTTGTAAAATATATTGGGAGTAAACCGCCCAATCATGGAATATGTTGATCCCGAGCAGTAAAAAAATACCACTGATAAATGGAAAGGTAGAGGAAGCACTTTTAGGTTTTTTTAGGTTAACCGCAGCTAAAAACAACGCCAACCCTGTGGCAAAAAGCTGAATAAAAGCGAAACCGTCAAATAGTATTGGTGGATTCATGACGATATATTATTACACTCATAAAATAATGAATAAAAATTTCTCAACGAAAGATCACGATAACGTGTAAAATCGTTATAACTAAAGCCTCAAGTATTGGAAAGCGAATGCCCTCTATAGGCCAGATCACATGAGGGAATCCGTAAAAAATCTTTTTATCGCTATTCACTAGCGCAAGTTCGCTCCATACAAATCCATGATCAACGTTATCATGATTAAAAATGATTTTTTAGTTATTAAAATTTTTTGTCACACTTTTCTATTTCTTAGTGACTTTGTTAATGAGCCCATTAATTAAGGACACTAAGATGATTAAAAATATATTCCACTTTCTTATCCTCGCATACTCACTATTGAGCACAGAAGCCAATGCTAGCTGCTTAAACACAAAAGTTTCTGGTCAAGGACAAGCAATTTTGCTTATGCCTGGCTTTATTAGCGATGAGCGAGTTTGGCAGCCTATTGCTGAAAATTTAAGTAAAGATTATCAAGTACATCAGTTATCGATAGCAGGTTTTGGCAAAAACCCTGCTTGCCAGCAAGCAGACAATATTTACCCTCAAATTATTAATGAAGTAAAGCAATACATAGCACACTCATCACTGCAAAACCCCATATTTATCGGCCATAGCATGGGCGGCTTAATGGCTTTTGAACTAGCACTAGAGAAAGAATTACCCTTAAAAGCGGCAATCTCTGTAGATGGTTTACCGTTTATCGGTCCAGTATTTACTCGCACCAACGACACCACAGTTGACGATATTGCTTACCAAGCGACATCAATAAAGCAGATGTATCAACACGCAAATGCTGAGCAAATGAAAATGATGGCCCAACAAGCGATCTCTATTCAAACCAGTAATACGATGCGATACGCTGATATTCTCACCATGGCAGAAAATTCCGATCCCACAACCGCAGCAAGTGCTTTCCACTCGGTGATGAGCAAAGATTTACGTAGTGAACTAGCCAAGCTTAAAACACCTATGCTATTAATAGGAGCATCTGGTGGCTTTGCAACGCCAGAGCAGCAACTTGCCGCTAAGCAACTTTATCAAACGCAACTGAAAAACTCAGCTCAAGTGGAGTTGAAAATGAATAATCAAGGGCGACATTTTTTGATGTGGGATCAACCCGAATGGTTAGTGGCAGCAATTACTCAATTTATTAAGGAGCAAGCATAATGTCAGTAACAACTCATGTTAATGGCGGCTCCGATACCATTAGCCATTATGTTGGGCTCGCTAAACAAGGCGACAAAGCCGCGTTTAAAACGCTACTAGCAAAAGTCAGTAATACTGTCAGCAGTATCGCTTTGGCTATCACGAAAGATGTTCAAGACAGTGAAGATGTGTGCCAACTGGTCTTTATTAAAATGTGGCAACAACTTGATCAGCTTAACAACAATGACAGTTTACTGCCATGGGTAAGGCAAATAACACGATACACGGCATTCAATTTTATTCGTGATAAAAAGAGCTATCGACAAGAGAATCAGGATGATGAAGCGCTAGAAAGCTTACTGGAAACACTGAGTGAAAATGAACAACACGATACCGCGCTAATAAAAGAGCAACAGAATAGGCTTATCAGGCACCTACTTGACACGCTACCTGATGAAAGCAAAGAAATCGTATTATTGTATTATCGCGAAGACAGCAATAGTCGAGTGGTTGCTGAGTTACTCGAACTAAATGAAACAACGGTGCGCAAGCGCTTGCAACGAGCCCGAGAAACCATTAAATCTTCAGTGCTCGCCAAATATGGTAAAGTTATTTTAGCAACCGCGCCTGTTGGACTGGTGAGTGTCTTTGCAACAACAGCGATGACCGCAAGCCCAGTTGCAGCAAGCACGTTAACTTATAGTGCAGTATCAAAAAATAGCCATTGGTTAAGTAAATTGCTTGCTTCACTTGGCGGTGCGGCCATTGGTGGTGTAATAGCAATAATCGCCAATAGCTTTGCTATTAACAAGGTACTGAAACATATCGATAATCAGGCAGATATTGAAACACTAAAACGGATCAAATGGCGCAGTAATATACTCATTGCAATTACATCACTTATATTTGGCCTTAGCTATATATATTCTCAAGGTTGGCTATTCCCCGTGCTTACCTATGCCTTATTTATTGCGGGCTTAGCAGTCAATGTCACAGCAACCAATCGAATTAGTATCGAAAATCTACAACGCCAAGCGTCTTCAGATCCGCAAGCGGCTAAGAAGGTTAAAAGTACTCGATTGTGGTGTGTCGTTGGCTGGGTCATCGGTGGTGGCGGCGGTACCTTAGGACTGCTTTATGGCTTATACATGAGTGGCCGATTCTCTCAATTACTGTAATGAATAATGATAAAACAACGAAATATTTAAGGTTACATGTTGCGACGCCTGATAAGCCTCGGCATCGCAACTTAACTCTTAGACCAAGCTTAGTTAAACGAATATGACCAGCCAATTTGGTAAATCTGTTGCTCTTGGGCGCTAAATGGCAGCTTACCATCGCTATAAGCAATAAACCAACCTTGGTCAAAATAGATTCCAACAGTTGCCAGACTAAACTTGTTCATATCAGCTTGCTTAATTAATTCAGGTGCTCCAGGCTCATAAAAGTATCGATAGGAAAACTCTACTTTATCGACTTGCTCTAATGACACGTCGAGTTGCACCGTAGTGTTTACTTCCCAGCGATAATAGCTGTCATCGTCTCCTGATAGGACACTAAGTCGTTGACTGTTATCTTTAGGGTTTATTTGAGCATAATCAATTTTAAAAAAAGCATATTCATTAGCAATACCTTGTTGAAACCAATATTGACCGTAAGCGGTTAAACCATAGCCAAATTGAGCATTATCATTTGATTGATCCGTTTCATAGGCAGTAAAACCACCTATTGCATAGGTATAATGATTAGCGATCCAACTTTTATAATGCGCTTCGCCACGAAATCTGGTGTAGTCTTTGAGGTTATTTTCTTGTTTTAGCGCTAATAATCCTTCTGCACTGAGGCTTGCCGCAAAATCGGTATAACTATCAACATTATGATCATATGCTTTAAACCAAGCCGCCATTTTTTCAGCAGAAATCCCCGAGTAATCATTTTGTCCGATGCTAATCAAGTCCTGTGACGTTGGCCTAAGATTGCTCGGCAGCTTCATGAAATTGTCACGTTGATTTGATTGAGGATTGGTAAACTTCTTATTGAAGCTCCACTGCTTATCGAACTTAAACTCAACCCCAACGGTTGACTGGTCCCCAGTATCATTACCGTATAATCCCAATCGAACTTGGCTATTTTTATTATTAAGTAAATCTAAGCCAAATAATTCTTTCAATGGGTCATCAGCCATGGCGTTAGCGCTATAACCCATCGCACTGGCGGCCATCAATAAAGAAGAGAAAAATTTCATGTTATCATCCTTAATATGTAGTCATTATTCGTCAAAAAATTTGATCAAATCATCCAGTGCTTCTGCAACATCGACTAAGGTTTTATCACCATCCATAAACACAGCTTTCAACTGATTTTTAATGTCAGCGATTGTGGTTCCATCGGCTTCCATTGATTCAACCACTCCCAAATTATCAAGATAGTTAACAAAAGTATTGGCAATGATAGTCGCTTGATTCTCTCGCAATGTTTGATCGTTACTGGTTTTAGGATAATAAGTTAAACTGCCGAGTTTCGTGTCACCCGCTTGACTAAATACTGAAGGGATAGTGGATTGATCGAGCATTTTTTTGCTACGTAAAATTGCATAAACGCTCGTGCAAGCAAAATTATCGCGCCATGGGTAAGCCATGTTATTCTCCTTAATATATTCATGCTTAAAATAAATTCACACGTTACTAAAATGCAAAATCAAGTATTAATAGAGAACAAGTAGCCACGCTCTTCCTTGACAAAACTCGTTACATCCAAGCAACAAAGATACTATAGCAGATAAAAATTGTTAGCCCCAAATGCCTCGTCACTACGACTAAAGTCTAATAAACTAGCGGTTGTTATCCTAGCCTGTAATCAATAAGCTATCTGTCTCATACCATTGAAATTTCAAATGTACTCTTCAAGTGTTATTGAAAGCTCAGCGTCAAACATTTTCTTGCGTAAAAAGGCAATTAACAAAGCAAATAGACAAGCAAAAACGTCGATTAATATTGTGCCCCGAATTCGCGCAATCTTTAACCTACTTAGCTTGGTTTAGTTTACTGTATTTGCTATTTATTGTTGTTTACAGCATTTTTTATTATAGCTTTGTCGCTAAAGGGCAAACTCAATTTATCAGTCACCTTTTATGGTGGCTAAAGCTTTCAGGGGTGTGGTTTTTCTTTACGCCATTAGCATTAATGATATTAACCGCTTTATCGAGCCGGTATAAGCATAGTTTGATCGCAATATCGATAGGGTTTCCGATGGTTATTCTGGCAGTTAGCCTGCAAATTTCTTTCGATTTAACCTACATTCTTAACCACGATGTTATCGCTTATATTGTGCTTTTTACTCCTAAGCAGGTCGCCATCTTTATTGCTGTTTACTTATATTGGTTTTTCATGGTTCAAATGCGAAGATCTAAAAGGTCAACCATAACGCCAGTTAATCACTCAACAACTCAAAATATCGATGTTGAACATCTTGGCCGTCCATTGCAATTAGCTACTTGCGATATCACTGTTGTCAATGCTAGTGGCAACTACATTGAAATCGAAACCAATCATGGCAATTACTTAAAACGAGGCACACTAAAACAACTACTAAAGTTATTACCAAGTTATTTTTTTCAATGTCACCGTAGTCATATTATTAATCTTAAAAAAGTAAAATCGCTAACCAATCAAGCCTCTGGTAACGGCTATGTTTTACTGACCAACAACCAACATGTAGCGGTGAGCAAACGATATAAAAGCCTTTTAAAGCAACAATTAAAGCACCAGTTAAATTTCGACAAAAACCTGAAAGAAACAAAACCTGAAAGAAACAAAACGTGAAAGCAACAAAGAAAAAACACCCGTTCGTTAGTCACAAAATCGTTCCATTCATCCCAGCATATTGGTTTTAAAGGATTTTTATAGGTAGCTTTAGCGAAAACATTTAATTGAAAGGAACAGCATGTCATCTGATTTAAAACAGCAAACACGCTACATGCACTGGCTCAGTGCCTTGATTATTATTGGGTTACTGTCAACGGGGCTGTACATGTCTGATGGTAACCACTATGGCTTATATGATTGGCACAAAGCTATTGGTTTTATCGCCCTTGCCATCATCATCATCCGCCTCTTAATCCGCTACAGACATCCATGGCCCTCTGCTGCTTTAGGCACTCCACATCAAAAATTAGTGCACTACACGCATCAATTTCTGTTACTCGCCAGCTTATTAATGCCAATATCAGGCTTGCTATATTCTGGCTTTGGTGGCTACGGCGTCAGTATAGGGAGTGTTGAGTTAATCCCGAGTTATTATAATGAAAAGGGGCAAGTTATTGCGCCAAATTTAATGCTCAGTAACTTAGGCGACTTTATTCACCAATACTTAGGTTATCTCTTTACCCTAATTGTCATAATGCACCTTTTAGCAGCACTAAAACATCATTTTATTGATCGAGATGACACCTTATCTCGCATGCTTACAGGTAAAGCTCAGTCATCTCACACAAGATAAGGATTTTTATGAAACCATTTTCAATATTCGCTAAATTGCTCAGTTTGATCGTTCTGTTTTTTCACGCGAATGCCGTTTGCGCTATGAGTATTCAAGATGATTACTCTGATTTAGCTATTTTTGGCGAACAAATCAAAGATAAACGCATAATCTACCTTGATGAGTTAACCCATGGAGAGCATGAAGTTTACGCATTAAAGACGCGCTTAATTAAATACCTCCATCAACAGCATAACTTCAATGTGTTGTTGTTAGAGAGTGGCCTTTACGATGTACAGGAAATAGATAAAAAATCAGCTCAGTCTGAGACAGCAAACTTAACCACGCTTGCCCCTGGCAATATATTTTATGGCTACGCAACAGACCAAGGTTTTACCGAACTATTAAACTACATTGACCAACAAAGGCAGCAAGAAAAGTCACTCCAACTTAGTGGATTTGATGGCCGTTTAAGTGGTGAACATTCGGTAAGCCAATTGGTGCCAATGCTGAAAACAATTGTCGATACATACTTGCTTGAAAGTCAAAAGCCACAAAATTGGCAGAGTTTTGCAACGCTTCTCCAATCGAGTCTAGATCGCAAGCCTGCCTCTTTAACTGAACAGCAAAAAATTAATCACATCAAGCAGACTTATCAATTAATTTCCGCGCTTGAATCTATCGACAAACAGCCAAACATTGACTCGCCAAGCTATTACGCGCAATTACTGAAAGGGGTTATTCGCCTCTTTGAGGTCGAGCACAATTATCGTCGCTTTGATGAACACGATTTGATCATGGCCGATAATATCAGATGGTTAATGGAGCATGTTTATCCTCAGCAGAAAGTCATAATCTGGGGGCACTATGTTCACGTTAATCGTAAAGGGTATCTCGATAAAAACTACGACAACCTTGCCACACGACTAAACAGCTATTATCCAGAACAAACATACCACGTTAATATCGCTGGGCTTTCAGGTGCTTATCGTGATTATATTGACGGGCAAGTCAAACCATTACCCCTGCTAACTAAACGCCACCTTGGATACCAACTCAAACAACAATTTACACCCCAACAATCAATACGATTTATTTACCCGAAGCAATTCGATGAACAACAGTATCAACAATTGGAACTACATGGATTTAACTACGAAGCAAACGCTGCGATTAACGTGTCCAACTGGCAGCAACATTTCGATGGGGTATTTTTAATTAAGGAAGTGAGCCCAAGTCAACATTAAATATTTAGCACTTGTTGAAAAAGCTTGTAAATTGATTAATTTTTACTGATTAATTTTAAATAGGTTATGATGAGATTAAGATGCAAAGTCCTATTAAGCTGTTTAGCTTTGTGTAAAGTAGATTAGTTAACTTAGTTACGAGGAAAAGCAATGAAAAACACGTCAGCTTTGCAAACTGAATGGCAACTCCTGCAAAACCAATGCGACAGCTATGAAAAATATGGACTGATCATAAAATTAGTCTGTTTAGCGAGCGTAGCCCTCTATCTTGCCAATGATTATTTATCCCTTTGGCTATTAGTACTCACTTTGTGTTTTTGGGGGCAAAACGCCATATGGAATACGTTCCAAAGCAGAATTGAACAACGACTTTTAATCTTAGAATCAGCAATTAATAGTGAAAATGGCCAAGCAACGAAGGCTTTTCAATTTCAAAGTGAGTTTTTAGCAAATCGACCAAATGCGATCAAATTGATGTTTGAGTACGGTAAGAATGCATTAAGACCCACTGTTGCCTTCCCTTATGTTGTTATCGTCATTGCTTTTTTTATCAAATATTTCTCCCTAATTTGAGTGTAAGATAAGCACGAATGAAGTCTGCACTAGAAAATATTAAGGTTATTGATTTAAGTCGTATTTTAGCTGGCCCTTGGGCATCACAAATGCTCGCTGATTTGGGTGCAGAAGTGATTAAAGTCGAAAACCCTAAAGGTGGTGATGATACTCGTCATTGGGGCCCTCCTTTTATGCCCTCTCAGCACAATGATACCGAACAAGCGGCTTATTTTCATTGCGCTAATCGAAATAAGAAATCAGTTGCTATTGATATCAGTAAAGCTCAAGGGCAAGCCTTGATTAAATCATTGGTAAAACAAGCTGATGTCGTGATTGAAAATTTTAAGGTAGGCGGGCTGCAACAATATGGCCTTGATTATCAATCACTAAAAAGTATCAACCCGACGCTTATATTTTGTTCGATTACTGGTTTTGGACAAAACGGCCCATGCGCTCACAAAGCCGGTTATGACGCTATGATCCAAGGTGAAGGCGGTTTAATGAGCTTAACTGGTGAGCCTGATGGCCAACCAATGAAAGTGGGTGTTGCTGTGGTTGATGTCATGACCGGCCTTTATGCTGCTAATGCAATAATGGCGGCTTTATTTGCTCGCCAGCAACAAAACATTGGTCAGTTTATCGATATTTCTTTACTCGATGTTCAGCTAGCGACACTAGCAAACCAAGGCTTTAATTATTTGGCAACCGGAAGTAATCCTACTCGGCATGGAAATGGCCATCCTAACATTGTCCCATACCAAACTTTTGCGACCCTAGATGGATACATTATTCTTGCCATTGGTAATGATCGACAATTTGAAAAGTTTTGTCAGTTAATTAACCGAATAGAGTTAGCAGAAGATCCCAAGTACAGCACTAACCAAGCACGAGTCAACAATCGACAAAAGCTGATTGCTATTTTGAATGAAGAACTCGCTCAACGTACCTGTCAATGGTGGTTGGAACACTTAGAGCCGCTTTCAGTTCCCTGTGGTGCCGTCAATCAACTAAGCGATGTATTTAATCATCCACAAATAAAGCACCGCCAAATGGTCCAGCTGTTTAACCATGACAATAATGCATTGGCAGCAACCATCGCAAACCCTATTAATTTATCTAAAACACCTGTTTCTTATCGCAGTGCACCACCTGCACTTGGTCAACAAACCAGAGAAATACTGAGCACTAGTTTAGGGCTAAGTGAAGAAGTCATCGATAAACTTTACCAAGACAACATCATCGCTTAGCCACTTAAGTAACCTCAGCTCTGCATAAGGAATGCATTTCTAACGCCTATTTTTACATACTTCTTCGTTATATTGTCGTGAAATAGCTGGCTATTCCTACAACAATTCGCCTTGAATTACGTAAAAAGTAGCGCGCTATAAAGTCACAGTAACCTTAAGCGTTTGACTTTATCGTTTTCGTGCTATTTCTTATACAAACCTGAGGTTAAGTAAGTTTTATGCCGCCAATTCTGCCGCTACCTTTGTCATTTGCTCGCTAGCCTTAACCAAGCGTTGCTCTTTTTCGGGCATATTTAATCCCTCGGCATAAATAAAACGGATATCACTCAAACCAATAAAGCTAAAGAAATCCTTAAGGTATTGGCTTTGACTATCTTTTTCAGTACCCGCATACATACCGCCACGAGCCGCAACGATAACGACGTCTTTGTTGTCCAACAATCCAACCGGACCGGTTTCCGTATATTTAAACGTTATGCCGGCTCGCGCGACTCGGTCAACCCAAGCTTTAAAGTTAGACGGTACACCAAAATTATACATCGGCATTGCCACTACGATCGTGTCATGAGCTTGCAGTTCGTCGATCAACGCTTGCGATAATGCTGCTAATTCGATTTGCTCTGGTGTACGCTCGTCAGGACTTGCCATCCAAGCACCCATCTCTTCTTGGCTAAGATGAGGAATCCGCTCAACACTTAAATCTCTTTCGGTAACGGTGAAGTCTGTTGTCTTTTGCAGCTTAATTAAAAACTCGTCAGTTAACTTATTTGAGTTGCCTTGCTCACCATTTAACGATGATTTGATCACTAATACTTTTTTCATCATAGCCCCCTAACTTTGGTTGATGAAGCATTATTGCCTAAGAAATGGGCAATGAAAATTGATAAAAATCGCACATAACATTCGAAATAAACGAACAATAGCTTCAATTATCGCTAATATATAAACAGATAACAGAATGTAAACTATGATAAATGATTGATTAGTGGAGCAAGAATATGGCGAGTAAACTCGTAGCACAAACTCATGACCTTGGCGCATTTAAGGTTAAACGTATACTACCAAACGCCGAGCAACGCATGGTTGGCCCGTTTATCTTCTTTGACCAATTTGGCCCGGCGGAGTTTTCTCCAGGACAAGGCGTCGATGTTAGACCCCATCCGCACATTGGATTATCTACGCTCAGTTATCTATTAGAAGGTAGCATGCTTCACCGTGATTCTTTGGGTAATATCGTTGAAATACACCCTGGTGATGTCAATTGGATGACATCAGGCAGCGGCATTGTCCATTCTGAACGAGAAACCATTGAAGTTAGAGCAACAAAACATAAGCTTAGCGGCGTGCAATGCTGGGTAGCCCTTCCCGAAGCACTAGCAGAAATGTCACCAAACTTTGAACATGTTAATAAAATCTCATTACCTCAGCGTCACTTAGAAGGCATTATGATGAGAGTCATTGTGGGAGAAGCGTACGGCTTAAAATCGCCAGTGACATCTTATTCACCGATGTTTTTTATTGATATGGTCGCCAATGAAAACAACACAATAGCGCCTCCTAACCCAGCACATGAAACCGCAATTTATGTTATTTATGGCGAAGTTACCCTCACTGGCGAACAATACTCATCGGGGGATTTTGTCGTACTGAATAACCAAGATCAGCACATCAATTTCTCCAAAGCATCAAGGGTTTTGGTACTTGGCGGAGAAAAATTTGATAAACAACCATTTTTACATTGGAATTTTGTTGCCTACACTAAAGCGCGAATCGAGCAAGCAAAGCTTGATTGGCAAGAGCAACGGTTTGCCAAAGTCATTGATGATACCGATGAATTTATTCCACTGTAAATCTAACACTAAGATAATAAAATCGAGTTTTTTATGTTAAGAATATCGCTAGAGCAATGGCGTATGTTTAGAGCCGTGGTTGAGGCCGGAGGCTTTAACCAAGCTGCAGCTAAAGTACACAAAAGCCAATCAAGTATACACAACGCGGTTAGCAAAATTGAATCAACCTTAGACATCAAGCTTTTTAATATCGAGGGTCGTCGCACCCAGTTAACCGAAACGGGGAAGTTACTGCTAAAAAGAGCGAATTTTTTGCTTGATGAAGCTGCTAAGGTTGAAGCGGTTGGTTTCACAATTGGTCAAGGTACCGAAACCCTATTACGCATCGCAGTTGATGAAATTTTTCCACAAAATATTCTTTATTCAACACTTGATTCGACATCTGCTACCTTTCCTTTGCTGCAAATTGAATTAATGGAAACCGTGTTGACAGGTTCAAGCGAATTAATGCAAAACTCACTTGCCGATATTGCCATCTCTCCCTTTCTCACTGAAACCGCCAGCAGCGAAGAGCTTTGCGATATCAACTTTGTTGCCGTCGCCCATCCTGACCATCCTTTGCACCAACTCAATCAAGAATTAACATTAGAAGACCTTAAAAGTTATCGACAGATAGTGGTGAGAGATTCAGCGCTGGGCAAACGAGCTGATGCCGGCTGGCTTGGTGCCCATCAACGTTGGACGGTCAGTCACTTGCAAACGTCAACCAATATGATCAAGGCTGGACTTGGCTTTGCTTGGCTCCCTGAAAGCTATGTTGCCAATGAAATCGCGCAGGGAGTCATTAAGCCTTTGCCCTTGTCAAATAATGCCACCCGCTCTGCAAAACTTTATGCACTTTACAAAGATAAAGACAATTTAGGACCAGCCGCACAACACTTTTTAGCTCAGTTACGGCTAATTATCAGCAATATCTGATTTTTGTCTATACTTTCAACTTAACTTGACCCACATCGAATAGGCAAAAGTAAAATGCTAGTCGCTAGAAAAATAGTTGTCATCGGATTTGTTTTCATTCTTTCCGCCTGTGCATCAATGGGTGATGGCTCAAAAGCAGAAAAACAACAAGCAATTCTAAAGATGAAAGACCAAGTACTTACCCAATTGTTTGCTAAAAAACCCGATACGCGAGCACAAATAAACGCTGCACCCGGCTATGCCGTTTTTTCAAATGCCAATGTTAACCTGATCTTTATGGCCGCTGGCACCGGTTATGGTGTCGTTAAAGATATGGCTTCAGGACAACATACCTATATGAATATGGCGGAAGGTGGCATTGGTTTGGGCCTAGGGGTAAAAGATTATCGTATCGTGATGGTTTTCCACACCAAAAAAGCAATGCAGAACTTTGTTAACTCAGGCTGGACGTTTGGCGGCAATGCAGACGCAGCAGCTAAAGCATCCCAAAAAGGCGCATCGGTTGAAGGCGAGGCCTATTATGGTGATGTAACTGTTTACACCTTCACCGAAACGGGTTTAGCACTTCAGGCTACCGTTAAAGGGACGAAATTTTGGAAAGACAGTGAGTTAAATTAGCCTTTCTTATATATTATACGTTTTTTGTATACAAAAAATTAAAGCACTGATTATTAAATCATTTAACTTTCTTTTATGACATTAATGTGAATCTTTCATGATAAAAGCATAAAAACCGATTGATTTTTAATCAGTGTTCTATACAATGCCCGACCTTATTTAACGTGTCCGTTGCGACTTCTCAATTGTTGTCAGGTAGTAATTGTGAATTCTTCCATACATATAGAGCAATCTTGGATAAGTGCTATTCAAGAGGTGCTAGGGCTCGCTACGGACAGCGAAACAGCTCAATGCAATAGCAAAGAAAAGCTCGCTACAGAGCTAACATTAAGTTTTGCTAACTTATTGGCATCGTTGCCACAACCTGCCCTATTAACGGACAGTAATGGCTTTATTATTGAAGTCAATGATGAGTTGTGCCAACTCTTTCATTATCACCGTGCCGACCTCAAAGGCGAAAGTATTCAAAAGCTTTATGCTCCGCTTCACAACAAGCAGTTTTTTAAGCAAAGCTGGCATAAAATCCTTGAGCAGCAACAAACCAAACAGCAACTATGGCACCATAGTCAAAAAGGTCTTTTGATCCCTGTTGAATTAAACTCACTATCACTGGCTAATAAAGTAAAAGATGATAACTTTTTCTTGCACATTTTAACCGATTTATCTCACAGCATTGATAACCAGAGCAAACTAGAGAAACTTGCTACCCGTGATCATCTGACCGATCTACCTAATCGATTCAGCATATTACAACGTCTAAAAAACGACATCGCGAGCCTAAAAAATAACGAACAACGCTGTGCTGTGGTGTTTATCGACCTAGACGGCTTTAAAAAAATTAATGATGTTTATGGACACCAAACCGGTGACAAATTAATGCTTGCAGGGATAAAGCGCCTTAAAAATGTTATAGCCGATGAGTTTTTAGGCCGTCTCGGGGGTGATGAGTTCGTGCTCATTTATCCATTCACTGACCAACAAGTACTTAATGTGTTTTTAGAGCGTATTTTAGCCAGCTTTCTTGAGCCATTTACCGTTGAACAACACGACCTATTTTTAGGCATTAATTTGGGTGTTTCGATTGCACCAACCAATAGCTGTTGTCCTGAAGAATTGATAAATCAAGCCGATATGGCGTTGCATGCCATCAAGAACAGTGAAAAGCGTATTCAATTTTACACCCAAGAGTTTTTACATTGCATGCAGCGTCAGTTAAAAATTGAGCACTATTTGAAGCAAGCGATTGAAAACGAAACCTTAAACGTCTTTTTTCAACCTAAATACAATTTAATCACTAATAAAATCGTTGGTCTTGAAGCACTACTGCGCTGGCATCATGAGGAGCTTGGCGACGTATCCCCAGACGAATTTATTGATATTGCAGAAAACGCTGGTTTAATTGTGAGTGTCGGTCGTTACGTATTAAACCTCTGCGCTAGACTGATTGCCAAACAACAAGCACAAGCTCAGCATTGCGTTCCAATCGCCGTGAATATTTCAGGTCACCACTTTTCACAATCTAATATTTATCAAGATGTCCTCAACGTCCTAAAGCAATACGCCATTGCGCCGAAATACCTTGAAATTGAAATCACTGAAAACGTGCTGATGATGGATTACGACAATGTCATCACGCAACTTACCCAGTTAAAGCAACTTGGGGTTAAAATATCTATCGATGATTTTGGAACTGGCCATTCTTCTCTTGAGCGGCTAGCAAATTTACCGATAGATTCACTGAAGATAGATCGTTCTTTTGTGCTTGAACTCAATGAACAACCACAAAAACAAGCGATCATTAAAGCGGTATTATCGATGTCTGATGCGCTGGGCTTAACCTCAATTGCAGAAGGCATTGAAACTGAAAGCCAAGAGCAGTTTTTGCGCTTTAATAAATGTCAATTTGGCCAAGGTTACTTGTTTGCCAAACCCATCAATGAAGAAGATACCATTTCGTTGTTAAAACAACGCATAGGTAACTAAAACTCAGCAATGGTAATCAATCTGAACCTAGCTATTCTGTTGTCTTTTGGTTAGTTTGACGAACCCACGGCACGAGTTTAATCAAACCAAAAGTCACTAACCAACACACAATTGCGGCAATAGTCAATGCAGTTTTATTACCAGAATCCACTTGCGGCTCAATAACCGAGCGCGCAGGCGAATCTGGGTTAACGTAAACATAAATAGGTTGTTCGTTTTCATATGAACGTATGTAATATTCGGCTTTAGAACGGCCATACGCATTGTAGTTATTGGTCCAACCTACGCGGTCATTTTGATAACGTTTGCCGTTAAATTCGTACTGGTATTCAACCTTAGGCGCATAATGCCACTCTTTAATGCCGTTTTTCGTGCCATCTCGCGTACTCATTATACGATCCACTCGAGCTGAGATGATCGTGGCTGGGGTTAATTGCCATGAATCAACAAACGGTGCTTCTAAATAAAACTCGATTACATTACGAGCAAAAACATAGCCCATAAACGCGGTTAGCATGGCAAAAAAATACAAAGCGTACGGAAAAATATTAAATTTCGTGTGAGTTTTGCTCGCCATCCTAGCCTCTCAATGCTTTATCAAGCGCGTTGATAAAAAGACTGTTGTAAAAATACAGATAAACATCATCCCAATTATGACCATAGATCAACCGTGGTGCTTGCTCATCATTTTGATAAATAAAACTCATTGCTTGCAGTGGATAGGGGTTCTTGTTTTTGTCATAAGGGCGAATTAAAAGGTAACGTGTGACGTCATCTTCAATATAACCAATGATCTCGACTTGCTGCCAAGAATTGATGAAATTAAAAAACTCGCTTGAATTGTATTGCACAGATAAAACTTTATCCCCTTGATAAATATTGACTAACCTTTCAATTTGACTATCTTCAACACTAAATTGTTTGATAAATTGCGTCGCCGCTGAAAAATTGTAGACAGAAACTGTAGTGGCAGCACTTCGGAGCTGACAAAGCTGCTGAGCTTCAACGCCCTGATACTGTTGGCAATCTGTTATTTGATCGATAACCCTGCTTTTGGAGTATGGCTGCATGGCTAACTTAAACGTTAATTGTGCACTGTCTTTAGTTAATAAATCCGCTTCCTTCAGCGGTATCGTAAAGGTTAATGGCGTACGTTTAAAAGATAATGCCCTTTGTTGACCATGTTGTACTTGAGCATCATAACGATTGTCGGCATTTAACTTAATTAGCGCTTTTAAATCCGCCCCGCCATCGTTAATCAAATTAGCTTGAGAATTGCCTTGCTTGACCGATTCAACAACGGCGAACTCAGTATAACGACCGTTTTTTAGAACACTCCAGCCATTAAGATTCGTCGCGAATACAGAAAAAGGGATGATCAGCACAAGCGCTGCAATTGCGGCCTTAAAATGTTTCACTGTACAACTCCATTTTTACAGTAATTTAACAAGTTATGACTATAACTTTAAAAGTAACCGCATTCAACGATAATCTATCGACCTAACTGAAAAAGCGAGCACCAAGCTTTTTCATCATCACGTAAAGTCGATTACTGCTCACTAAATTGCCACACAGCTACCGAACCTGAAATTTCATTACCAACTAGCAATAGTGCTTCACCTGTTGGGCTATCAGCTGCGGCAATAAACTTCATACCTTCAGGCGCTAAGTCGCCAGTGATATCTGCGCCTTCAACTAAGCCACGGTTAAAAATATAATCAACAAAACTGACGTTATAAGGGTTCGTCACGTTGTACACTAGAATACCCCCCATACGCTCTAAGCCGATAAACGCATAAGTTTGAGTACCTATAACGCCAACAGCCAAGGCTTCAGGCTCTGGACCTTTTGCATCAGAGCGCGTATCGCCACTGTTCTCATCTTCGTCATTGTTAAATGCCTGACCATGCACTGACGCGGTAATACGTTCAATATCATCACCTGAATCAAATACTTTTAAGCCATTTTGATCCCAAATGGTAAAAGAGCGAGCACCAAAAGCATGTAAGGTTTCATACTCTCCTTGCTCATTTTTGCCCATGGCATTGTTCACCAATAAACGCCCTAAGCCGTTCTTACCGCCTTTTTCATCAATATAGGCAGCAAGTGACGCACTTACTGGACCAAAGTCTTCTAAATCTTTAACACGCGCTTCATCGGTATAAGCGATACATATCTCTTCACCGTCTTCCCATTCATAAATACCTTGTGGGAAATCCGTTTCACATTCAACTTTGCCAGCATCTTCTACAGCATCACGCTCAAAAGCAATATACTCTCTACCATCACCTTCGTTAGCGGTAATAACAAAGTTGGCATTTTGCCATGTGTAGCTAACAATCGTATCCGGTTGATACATACCAACTAAGTGCTGGTATTGTTCAAAGTGAATGCCACCGTCTTTATCTGAGACATCAAGCTGATACTGACTCCAATCTTTAAAGCCCAGCCCTTTGATCGTGATAGCATTAGTGGCAAGGTCAATAATGGCTAATGCATTGTTTTCTTGCATAGAAACAAACGCAGTTTGGTTATCCGCTGATACTGCAACGTATTCAGGCTCTAAATCCTGCGCTACCGTATAATGGCGTACCTGCCCTTTCAGCGTTTGACCATCTGGGTTTGAAAACTTAACCCCTTGCGATTCCAGCGCCGCCTTTTGTTCATTAAAAGCCGCAAAACTTATTGCCGTTGCTGAATCTGCTGGCACGCCAGCGACGACATTAATAATTGAAATAGAACCTTCTGGGTCAACAAGATAATCATTCGACGGTTCACCTTCATTGGCGACAATAATCTTGCCACCATCATGAGTAAAAGCGACATTATCAGGTAGGTCACCCACTTCGATGTTTTTAATAAAGCTCGGTGTCGCCCCTGAGATATGATAAACCGCAACGTGACCATTCACGCCTGGCGTGCCTGAGGCAATGGCTACCGCCAGTAAATTATAATTGTCATCGACGGCGATGCTGTTAGCATCACCAGAAAGGCCTGAAGTCGCCTCTAAATTCAAGGTGAATGCGCTAACAAGGTTTGTGTTCGTAATAACACCTTGAGCATCAGCGGTTAAGGCGTCGCTATCGACATTGGTTAAATCAATAATTTCAACCACAGCAGGACTGACCGAACTATTTACCGCGTATACCCAGTTAGTTGACTTTTGAAAGGCAACTATCTCAGCAGCTCCTTCTGGGGCTAGAGCATTTAACACCGCTCGACCAATGAGCTGACTTTGTAATCCTAAGCTAGCGTTTTTTCCGTCCTGCCCATCTACACCATCCTGACCCGCTGCACCGACAGCACCTGCAACGCCTTGCGCACCATCTTCTCCGTCATCTCCATCAAAAGTACATGCTGAGATTACACCGATCAAAGACAACGCAATAGCGATTTTAGTTAGTTTCATTGTTTTACCTGTTTATCTAAATGCACAAAAATTTTGCGCATAGTCAAACAGGCTTGGATGATAATTTGATGACAAATTTATGTCGAAGCAATGACACTGCTATGAAACAACATGGAAAGGTATAAAGGGACTGCAAGCGCAGAAAAAGCAACCTCTGGTGATTAAACGGTACTCAGCAAGATACTGGTTTCGCTGTTTCTAACGTGATCAATTTCTCTAACCAGTCTTAACACGCGATCAAAATCAGCCAAGGTATTGGTTTCCAGTTCAGCAACCAAATCCCACTTCCCATTAGTACTATGTAGGGTTTTTAATTCTGGAATGCCTCGCATCTTATGGATGACTTGCCGTGTCGATTGTCCGGTTACTTCAATCATCATAATCGCTTTTACCGTATTCGCTTCAATATGCTGGTGTGCTCGAATGGTAAACCCTAATATGGCACCGGTTGACACTAAACGATCAATACGTTTTTGGACCGTTGCCCGAGATACTTTCATTTTTTTTGCCAGTGCAGACACTGACGCTCTGGCATCCTCGCGCAGTAAAGCAATCAGTTCACGATCAACATCATCATAGTTATACGGGGTTAAATTGGCCATAACGACACCTGCTCCTTTTCGAACAACTCGCAATATAGTGACATTTTGCTAATCAAGCTATAGCAAAATGCATAAATTATCTATCAAATTTATTCAAATTTACTCTATTTGCTATTCATGGCGAGCAGTTAAACTATGCCCTAATAAGGTTTCAAAGGAGTAACCACTGTGAATTGTCATAATGCTCAAGCACCAGATACAGTAATCATGATCCGTCCGCATCACTTTAGCATTAATCCAGAAACTGCCGCTGACAATGCGTTTCAACAAACGCTAGATGGTAGTGTTGATGCAACTATCGCTAGCAAGGCGTTTAACGAAGTAACCGATGTTTCAGAAACACTCAAGCAACACGGTGTCGATGTGCACCTTTTTGAAGATACCAGCAGATTAACGCCTGACAGTGTCTTTCCAAATAATTGGTTTAGTACGCATAGTGACGGCGCTATTGCACTCTTTCCTATGTATGCTCCAAATCGACGTAAGGAGCGTAGGCTTGATATTATTGACTATTTAAAAAAGCACTATAAAGTCAATCAAATCATCGATTTTTCGCCGCTTGAGCAAGAGGGTATTTTTCTTGAGGGCACAGGCGCTATGGTGCTCGACCGTATTCAACGTATTGCCTATACAGTGGCATCAAACCGTGCCAATGGACAAGCGCTAGCTCGTTTTTGTTTGCACTTTAATTATCAACCGATGCTGTTTGAAGCCGCTGATGATCAGCAAATCCCTATTTATCACACCAACGTATTAATGTGTGTCGGTACGCGCTTTGCTTTGATTGCATTAGACCTTATCACCGATCCAAACAAGCGAAAATTAGTCGAAAGCCAGCTCGTTGACTCTGAGCGCACCATAGTTAACCTTAGCGCAAAACAAATTTCTTCTTTTTGTGGTAATGCTTTGGAACTAAAAGGAAAAAATGGCAATATTTTAGCGCTTTCTAGGACCGCCTATGGCGCATTAACTGAACTACAAAGACAAACGCTAGCGGAATTTGTCACCTTAGTGCCAATGGCAATTCCCACCATAGAGTTGGCAGGAGGGTCATTGCGTTGTATGTTAGCAGGTATACATTTACCGCGAAAACCTTCCGTTACTAGCGATATTTCAAGCTAATCAAGAGAAACCGACAAGGAGTAAGGTAATAATGACACTAGTGAACATCTTAAACGATTGGTTATGGGGTGGTGGTCAACTCCTTATCTACATATTAGTGGCTGCCGGTATTTGGTTTACTCTTAGCCTTCGCTTTATCCAATTTCGACATTTTCGTTATATGTTCACGGTAATGAAACATGGCTTTAGTGCTAATCAATCCGGTATTAGCTCTTTTCAAGCCCTATGTACCGGGTTGTCAGCCCGCGTTGGCACTGGCAACCTCGCCGGAGTTTCAGTAGCAATATCGCTTGGCGGCAGTGGCGCGATATTCTGGATGTGGGTGATCGCCATGCTCGGTATGGCAACCGGCTTTGCCGAAAGTATCCTCGGCCAGCTCTATAAAGTCAAAGACGAGCATAAAGAGTTTCGTGGCGGCCCTGCCTACTATATACAAATGGGCTTGGGTAGCCGACCTTTCGCTATTCTTTTTGCCTTATGTTTATTCCTCGGCTACGGGTTTAGCTTCAGTGCCATGCAAGCAAATACCATTACCGACGCAGTTAATCATGCTTTTGATATTCCGCCTCTGTATACCGGTATTGCAATTACCTTGCTAGCGGGCAGCATTGTTATTGGCGGATTACGCGGTATAGCCAGATTTGCTGAACGTGTCGTTCCTTTTATGGGAATCGCGTTTATTTTAACTGCACTCATTATCGCCTTGATTAACCTTACCGCCCTACCTGGGATGTTTTACGACGTCTTTATGTCGGCATTTGGCTTGCAAGAGGCAGGAGCTGGTGCCTTAGGCGCAGCGATAAAAAATGGCATTCAGCGTGGCTTGTATTCTAATGAAGCGGGAGCAGGTAGTGTCCCTCATGCTGCTGCCAGTGCCGCACCAACGCCTAATCATCCGGTTGCCCAAGGCTATGTGCAAATGCTTGGCGTGTTTATCGATACCATCGTGTTGTGTTCCTGCACAGCGGTGATCCTTTTATTAGCTGATTTACCGCTCTCAGGAGAAATGGAAGGTATTCGACTGACTCAAGATGCGATGACCGCGCATATGGGGGATGCCGGCATCTATTTTGTTGCAGCTGCGATATCGCTATTCGCCTTTACGTCAGTGGTGGCAAACTACGCTTATGCCGAAAGTAACCTACATTTATTTCATTTAGATAATAAAGTTGGCCGAACACTTTACACCTTAGCCTACTTAGGCATGGTTTTATGGGGCTCTAGTGCAACATTAAAGCAAGTGTGGGCAATGGCAGACGCAGCATTAGGATTAATGACCTTAGTCAACATCACCGCGATCATTTTACTAACCCCCACCATCATCGCGTTAACACGAGATTACCAAAGCAAATTAAAAAACCAGGAAGATATGTCATTCAAAAAGGCCGACATCAACTATCAAGGTAAGGTAGAAGAAGGTATTTGGTAGCTTGAAAGAGGTTAACGTTAAAATTTAACCAAACCAAAGTGCCTGAATTAACGTATAACCTTGGACACTGAAACCAAGGTTAAGCAATATGTTCTCAATATTTAAGAGAGACCCGATCAAACAATTAGATAAGCGTTATGAGCAAAAACTGGAAGAGGCTATGCATGCCCAGCGTAACGGCGATATAAAATCTTATTCAATGATCACCGAAGAAGCTGAAAAAATTAAAAGTGAAATTCTAGCATTGCAAGCAGTAGAAAAAGGCTGAGCCTTGGTTGTTAGCAGAAACGAAAAATTGGGGCCAGATTTATCTTCCGACTTTTTTCAGTCTGCTGACCTTAGCGTGCAGACCGACTCTTATCTAAAACTTTTATTGTTAATTGGACTCAATTGGTTTTAAGCCTACTGAATCTAGCGCTTTTTTGATAAATGGCCACTTAAATTGTGTATAAGCCTCTCGATCGTTTATAAATTTTTGCGCCAATTCCTTCTTTAGCGTTGCATATTCAAAAGCAATACTTGGGTTGGTTCGCAACAAATTTCTAAATGCTATTCGCTCAATCCATAAGCGACTGTTATAAGGCACTAAATGCAAATGATGGGTTCTAATCTCAGGTGATGGTTTACAAAACCAATGCATCAGCTCAGATTTATAGGGGTAGTAACAATAGGAATTATCAGAAAGCAGCTCAATTGCACCTTTCGAAGCATCAAGTGATTTTACACCAACCATAATGTCTATAATTGGTTTGGCGACCATTCCAACAACTGATGTACTGCCAACATGCTCAATTGAACCTTGAACATAATCTCCGAGTAGTGAAGACAAAAAATCCCTTTCTGATTGATACGTCGCTACCCACGCAGGATTGTAACTGACAATTTTTATTGATTGGTCACTCAAGGTTTCGAACTCTCCTAGTCGTTAACAAAATTAAAGCAACCCAAGGGTCGTTCCTCTTAATGAGCCAGTTTTAACATCCTTGCTAGCGAATTACCAATGATAAAGGTATTGAGCTAAATGATTTTAATCGTCGTTTAACCAAACCTTATCAACTGCTTTGCTGACTATTGGAACAACTCTATAATGACGGCATCAAAGATAAAAAAACCAGCGTATCAAACGCTGGTTTTTCACTAACAGAAAATCGGCTTGTTACTTTTGTTCCATCAACAAGGTAAAGTCGCTTTCATGGCCAGTAGCACTAATATAGTGCCAGCCACCGCTTGGGTTTGTTACCGTGATATTTTCCCGATTGCTTTCAGGCGCCGTTGAACTGTTTTCATAGTCGCTTGTTGAAGGCCAAGTTTGGCTACTGTGATAAAGCGAAACATCGCCGCTGCCGTGTGCAGAGGTAATGGTTAATTCAGTTGTGCCCTCATCAACCCAAAAAGAGAAGTAAGTCATTGGCGATTGACCAACACAAATTGCTTCACCCGAAGTTAACGTTTCATAGGTGGTTGACGCTTGTGTGTCACAGGCATTCGCTAACGAAAATGCCTCCCAAGAAACCGATAATGTTACATCAGAGAATCCTTGGTTTTGATAAGGATTCAACATAATATGCCACGGACCTGCTACTGGTTGCTCAATCGTAACCGATTCGTTATTACCGTTTAACCATGGGCGATGGTCATAAACGTCCGTGGTTGCTTCTTGGCCTTGTTTAATGTGTAAATCAGCATCGCCACTACCACCACTAATCGAAATGATTAAGTTACTCGCATTCTCAGGTATTGAAGTAAAAAATGCCGGTTGTTCGCTACCGTCTGACGATACCACAACACTTTCGCCATTAACTAACTCGTTAGTTTGTGGCGGTTCAACTGGCCCACCCGTGCTTTCAACCGTTTCTAACCAACTGTTGAAATCGCTATCATAGCTCGTTCCTATGCTATCCAACAATTGCGCGTATTGGTCAAAATTACCCGCACGCATATACGCGATCATTTGATCAACATCGGCTCTTCTGCGCTCAAACATATAACGCACCGCTAAATAACCCCAGGTGTAGATTTGCTCTTGCGTCGAATCGTTGTAGTTATTTCTAAATAAAGAGCTAAGTGAATGAAGCTTATCGCGTGCAACGTTAACGGCATGATCATTAAAGTTTTTCTTGGCGATATAATCAGCTAAACCTTCACTCCACCACACGGTGTCGTAACTATTGCCAAGCTCAAAGCCACCGTACAAGTTAAAGCGACCATCAAGATAGTGAGTGTATTCATGATTTAAGTTCCACACTTCAAAATCAGGTTTTTCCCACTCGGCTTCATAAGCAAAAAAGCGCGGAATATTGCCTTGCTCAGAGGGTACACCTTCTAAATAGATCCCACCATTATCGGTGCTATGCTCAAATATGATGCCTGAGTAACGCTTATAATCTGCGCTTGAATCATAGATCACCAGTTCTAGCGCGGTATTTAAGTCGTCTGGCACTGGGGTATTATTGGTGTTAAGTTTTTGATGAAAATATGTTTCTTGTATCGCCAAACTAGAGCAAATTTGCGTGAGTTGTTCACTGGTTAACTCTTGTGCTCTAACAACCAGGGTATCACTGCATTCATGACGTATAGGTAAAACTTGCGCTTCTAGCTCTTGTTCAAAGTTACAAGTGCCATAGTAATCACAATTATCACCATCGTAATAATTGGCCATGTTCGCGGCATTGATCCATGCGCCAGCGCCATTGCCCGTCATCGAGTATGTTGTCAAAACATCTTTAACTAACGGCTTAACTTTAGTAAACGTTGCGCCGCCGTAACCTAGCATTCGACCTAACTCACTGGTTGCATCATTAAGCTGATTTTCATAGTAGTCGCCAATTAGAGCGCCATTGTTATCAATAAAGCTTTTAAGTGATGTGACGATAGACGTATCGCTATTTACGTGGTCAACAAAATTCGGGTCAAAAGAGCCGCGATAGATCAAAGTTAAGACATTAGTGAATGCTGATTGCATGTCGTAGCCCCAATCTTTGTTATATCGTGAAAGCCAATTTTTAGCGACATCGATATACCTAACACTGTAGTCGGTACCACCCATAAGAATAATAATTTGGCTAATTAATTTACCGTGGCTCTCACTCGTCGCGTAAAAATTGCTGTTGGCGGCGATAGTGTCTAAAAACTGATACGATGCTTGATGGAAAGTTTGGTCATAAGCACCAATGATATCTTCGTTACCCCATTGCGCCCAACGTCCTACACGAATATAAAGCACTAAATTTTCAAGCACCGCAACATTAACACCATCATAGCCAAGCGCTTCGGCTGTTGCCGCATTAAGCACTTTGATCATATCGGCTTGATTAAACAGCGTTTGCATGAGTGATTTATCAACGTTCCATAGGCTGTCCTTTAAACAATCAAAGTCGCTAGCATTTTTAAGTTGGTTTATTCGTTCAGTAATCGATAGTGAAGCTAGAGAGTTCGCATCAGCGCAGCTATTTGCATTTGCTTGAATATTTGCTGATGTTATTGAAAAAGATTTTAACGTTGGTTGGGTCTTCATTACTGAAGTTTTAGTAACAGCTGGATCTGCGATACGGTTTATCTGTTCATTGCTGAAAGGTTTAATGTATTTCGCCATTCCGTCATAAGGCTGGTTAGCTTCTTTTGGCGTCTGATGATCATGACCTACTGTATGAATTTTTACCGCCTGTGCTGCAGCGGATGTTGATAGCGCTGTAACCACCAGAGAATGAATAAGTGTTTTTCTGTACATGCCTTCTACCTTGTAGTAGTTAAATTTATTATTAGCTTATTTTTCTTATCTCCCTGCTGTTTATCTGTAATGTTTATTCCATAAAACTGCACACAATGTATACAATATATCCACATTCGATCAAGTTATTTCACTAAATATTTACAATTTTTTAAAGTGGACAATGTATCTTAACTGCGATAGCCAACAGTTAAGTGCAAGGTAAGCTTTTGTATTTAATCAAATAAATTCATTGGGATCTTGAAAAGATTATTTGTTAGCAGTACGACAAAGGAGTTGTTGTTCAAACCAAGAATCACCGTAACGCTCTCCAGCCATCATTGGTAATAAATAGTCGGCAATAAAAAAGTGTCCTCGAGCTTCTCTAATGAAAAGTTTACCTGAGAAATCAAAGTCTTGATGTTGCAAGCCCAAATGGGTGATTGGATCATAACGATTAGCAAAATGCTCGCAAAAAATCTCTTTTGGCAAGACGCTATCTTTAAAGCCTGCGCCAAAAGTAATATAAGATATACGACTGAGTTGTTCAGATGCTACCCGTTTTGATAGTGCGATTAATGCTGAAGATGCGATAATTGCCCCTTGAGAGTAGGCGACGATAATTAAGGACTGATCATCTTCGAGTTTATTTTCAATCGCCTGAATGACTTTTTTTGTAACTGGGTTAATGATGCCTTGTCGACCTTGATTACACTCTAACAAATCCCGAAAAAGGCCTTCTGTTTCATTGTGTATGACATCAACATCTCGACCAATAGATTGAGCAAGTATGTCTGCTTGGTGCCTTGCTAGCGGGTATGGCGTAACAATGCCATTAACAAATAGGACACGCGCCGCTTTATTGTCAGCTTTGGGTTTAAGCGCCGCATAACGTTTACTAAACTTTGCTTTAACCTTATTGAGAATATACCGCTTTCGAAAATTCATTTCGCTTTCGGGGTGGCGAACTGTGTTGAAATCAAGCAAGTGAAGTGGCTTAAATCGAGTGCCTAAGACAATGCGTAAATCATCTAGCAAGTGATCGCCAAATGCTTTTTTGATGTATTGTTCAACTAAGGTTTTCACGGTGATGCTATGCCAAATTACTTCTTAACACTGGTATAGATTTTATTGACCACTTTCCACTCATCTCCCATCTTGAGTAAAGATAAAAAGTCAATATACTTCCACGTCCCCATATCCCATTCAGCCCTCACCGACGCGGCGTTATTGACAATGTCGATTGAAATGATTTTGGTGGTATGCGTGCCTGGCTTTCCTGGAGTAAAAACACCCAAAAATTCTTTCAACTGATAAACACGATGCTTACCACCAGATATCCCTTGAATTATCGCATCGGGGTGAAATGCTTTAGCAATAACCTTAGGATCTCCCAAAATACTGCCTTCAAGGTAATAGTTTACCGCTTTTTCGACTGCAGCAAGTTGCTGATCACTATTGGAGACTGAGTTGGCAAATGCGCTTGTGCAAAGCACTGATAATACTAGTAATAAAAAACGCATGTTTCTCTCCTTTTTTACATCATTCCAAATTAGCACATAATACGATCTAGCGGGAGTTGTGAAATGTTACAAACTGTACAGTCTGTATTTCAATTCAAGAAAGTGTTTATGATAGCTATTATGTCGCGTTACTAAGTCCGTGCTGCTTCCATTATTTATATGCACGTGTTGATTTTTCTCGGTTAAATTCTGTTCGCACTTTACAACTAAGGAAGTTAAGCTAATAGAACATAAGCTTAAAGATCAACATTTAATTTTCAAACTCATTAATGTATATTGCATACCAAAAGGTATTCTATGTCTACTGAAGAAACGACCATTTGTCCATTATGCCAACAGGATAATCAGTGTCAGTTAAACGAAAAACACCCGTGTTGGTGCACAAAAGAAGTGGTTTCTAAAGCCCTTATCGACAAAGTTGCCAAAGAAAAGCAAGGCAAAGTATGTATTTGCCTTGCTTGTATCCGAAAATTTAATTTTGACTTAGCCACAAGGAAACTCTGATGAAATCACTCTACCCTGAAATTTCGCCTTTCGCCGATTTTATGTTGCCAGTAGATGACCAACATCAACTTTATGTTGAACAATGTGGCAACCCTAATGGGCAACCGGTAGTGTTTATTCACGGTGGCCCCGGCGCGGGTTGTTCGACAAACGATCGTCGATTTTTTGATCCTGAGCGCTATCATATTATTTTATTCGATCAACGTGGCTGCGGCCGATCCAAACCACACGGCAGCCTTGAAGACAATGATACCCGCTTTTTAGTGGCTGATATTGAAAAAATAAGAGAGCACTTAAACATAAAGCAATGGCATGTTTTTGGTGGCTCATGGGGTTCAACGCTATCTCTGGTTTACGCCCAAACTCACCCTACTTCAGTGAAAAGTTTAACCTTAAGAGGGATTTTTCTCGGGCGGCCAGAAGATACACAGTGGATGTTTGCTAGTGGCGGAGGAACCCGAATTTTCGCTGACTATTGGCAAGAATATTTAAATGCGCTGCCAGAAGGTGAAACACAAACCAGTGTTAGTGCCGCATATAACATTATGATTGGCGATGATAAGCAAGCGGCTGAGCGAGTAGCGCGAGCGTGGGCTGAATGGGAAATACGTTGCTGTACACTTGAGCCTAACGAAGAATTTGTTAAGGCTGCAACATCTGATGCTTCTTGTTGGACACTAGCCCGCCATGAAGCCCATTTCATGGCTCACGATTGCTTTTTAACCGACAATGAAATTTTGGCCAATTGCGGAAAAATCGCTCACATTCCAACAACCATCGTTCATGGCCGCTATGACATAGTTTGTCCTTTTGACAACGCTTGGTTGTTACACCAGGCGTTACCCGAATCAACATTAGTGGTCAGTAAAACCGCGGGGCATGCTTCGATTGAACCAGAAACCACACACCATTTAGTCTCTGCCACAGAGGCTAACTTAACACTTCGATAAGTTGGTTTTACACAGGCTATGATTTAACTCAACAGCCTTCAAATTTTACGAAAGTTCTTTACATTGTGATAAGGCGTTAAAGAGTAAACTCTTATAACGTCTTATCTCTTGACGAAGGGCTTTGTAAAAATAAAAATGACGATTCCTTACAACAGCAATTGGAGCGGAGAAATTGTAAAATATAAATCATCGACAAGACTTGCACCATAAAGGAATGCAACCGCAAAAACGTTAATAACAATCGTTTGAACACAGCGTTAATTCCTCATCGTTATAATAGTTCATTCTCATCATGCGCCTTTAAGCTGGCTAAAGGCTCTAGTATCCGATTGCACAGAATGACAAGTGCTATCACAAGTATCGTCGCTATTTCACTTCCCATGATAGACTTAAAGTTATTATAAAAAGAAAAATACAGAATAGGAGCTATGAGGATACTTACCATTAAACTCCACATGATAGTTGGCTGTAAAATATATAAACACTGTTCACATTTTAACACCCCTGATGAGATAAGATTTACACGTTTGCCTAAAGGAATTGAGTTTTTACAATGAGGGCACTGTCTATTTAATAACCACATAATTAACTCCCTTTAAAAACTGTCGTTACAAGACTATCAATAACGATTAACGATGTTGCAGTATCTGTGAATTCCATTTAAGAACACAAAAATGTTACGCAAGCGAAATTGAGCGTATCAAGTAACTTTTGCATGCACAACAAAGACGTATTGTGATTTTATTGTAAAAAGATTGTCAGCAAAACGCATATAACACTAATTTATCGAAGCGAACCTTAGCGTTATTATTATCGAGCTTTGCTATATCAAGTAAACGATATTGATATATTTACTTGATATAGTTATTTGGCGTCACCCCTGTTTGCTTTTTAAACATATAGATAAACGCAGAACTTGATTCATAGCCCAGCATGTGTGCGATATCGGAGATACTATCGCCAAGGACAAGGTGCTTTATCGCGATTTGAATGTTTAAGCGTTGACGCCATTCACTATAAGTAATGCCCGTTTCTTTTTTAAATCTTCTCGATAAAGTACGTGAAGAGGCATTAACAAACTTTCCCCACGCGACTAAATCACTTTTAATCGATGGGTGCTTTTGTAATCGCTCAGTAATTTGTAATAAGCGTTTATCGTGTGGGTATGGTAAATACGTATCTAGCGGTTTAGCTAAAAAGATATAGTCGCTTAACAAGCGCAGGATCCTGCCATGAATTGAAGCCCATTGATAATCTTTTGGAATGTTCAGCGCTTCATTGACCAAACCACTGAGTAGGCCTGTGCCTTGCAGTGCAATACAATGTTCACTGTCTAACGGGCAGAGTTCCGGAGCAAAATAAAAATGCGCTAAACTGGCATCAGTCTTGGCAATAACCTGATGTTCAAGTTCAGCTGGCACCCAAATTCCATGGCCTGGCGCAGCAATAAAACGACCTTGCTGATTGACCACAGCCAAAGCCCCTTGCTTAACAAAGTAGAATTGTCCCCGAGGGTGCCGATGAAGCGGCATGCCACTCATCGCTGCAATATGATGATCAAAAATAACCACGGGCTGTTCTTGTTCAACTTGTTGTGACATATCTTCAACACTTTAGCTGATTATTAAATTCTTAAGCTAATTGTTAGCGACTTTTTTAAATTTCTCAAACTTAAGTGCTTACTTTTCGCTATAATGGGCGGTCAATTATTGTTATTTTAACTAAATGTTACAAAACGTCGGTTTTCATTAACAACCGATGCTCTACACTAATTGAAGTGAACTGCTATTAGTTAGCCCGTCAGAATAAAGAGATAGTCAAGAAAGTGAATCAAGATGAAATCATTTAAACCAACCTTAATCAGTCTAGCTATTGTTGTGAGCCTCTCAGCCTGTCAAAGCACGACTCAGTCGTTTTCGGTTTTACCGCAAACCCAAGAGAGCGTTCAAATAATTAAAAGCCAGTCTGATCAGCGCCAATATCAATACCTAACGCTAGATAACGAGTTAAAGGTTTTAATGATTTCTGATCCAACAACCGAAAAATCCGCCGCGGCTATGGATGTTTCAGTTGGTGCTTTTCATGCGCCACAGGACAGAGAAGGTTTGTTTCACTTTCTTGAACACATGCTGTTTTTAGGTACCGAAAAATACCCTAATGCAGGTGAATATAATGAATTTTTGAAAAAGAATGGTGGTTCTTCAAACGCATATACATCAACTGAAGATACCAATTACTTTTTTGATGTTAAAAATCAGGCGTTCGAAGAAGCGCTTGATCGCTTTGCACAGTTTTTTATCGCGCCGACGATGGACCGTCAATTTGTCGAACGAGAAAAAAATGCAGTCGACTCAGAATATTCACTAAAAATCAAAGACGATAGTCGCAGGATTGCAGAAGCCAACAAACAAGCTATTAATCCAGAGCATCCCTACAGCAAGTTTAGCGTTGGTAATTTAGAGACCTTGGCAGACCGTGACGGTGACAAGGTCTATGATGCGCTATTAAAAGGCTATCAAGAGCACTATTCAGCTAATCGCATGGCGCTTGTCGTACTCAGTAGCCAACCATTAGCAGAACTTGAAACAATGGTTCGCAGCAAATTCAGCGCAATTAATAATAACGGTAAACCTAAGCCAAAACTTAACAATAAACTGTTAACTAAAAATGAAAAAGCAACACGGGTAATGATCGAGCCACTTCGTGAAATGCGCACATTAACACTCACATTTCCTATTGCCGATAGCAGTCAATTTCGCGCCAAAAAGCCGTTAGCTATTATCGCTCACCTACTAGGGCATGAAGGAGAGCATTCGCTATATCAAAGGCTTAATCAACAAGGATTAATTGAGTCACTTTCTGCTTATGAAACCGATACTGACGCACTCGATATTTTTACAATTTCAGTAGAATTAACAGAATCGGGCCTTGGCGAGATTGACAACATTACTACGCAGATTTTCCAGTATATTGATTTAATCGAACAGCAAGGGGTTACTCAGGCCTACTACGATGAAATTAAGAATATTGCTAACTTAGATTTTGCCTTTCAAGAAAAGCGCAACCCGATGTCGACCGTGTATCAGTTAGCACCTGTGTTGCAAGATACACCGGCGCAAAATGTCTTAAATACCTATTACCAATACCAGGGCTTTGACGCCGCATTAACCAAGCAATTTTTAGCTCAATTAACCCCAGATAACATGCAACAAACGTTAGTTGCACCTAATGTCAAAACCACTCACGTCGAACCACTATATGATGTTGGTTATACCATTGAAAAAATTTCTAGTGAGCGTTTAGCGACTTGGCGGGATGCAAAAGCTGATAGCACGATGCAGTTGCCCAATTTGAATCCATTTATTGCCCAAGATATTGCGATAAAATCAACTTCATCTGATGAAAAGCCAAATATTATTGTTCAAGAGCCAGGCTTAACCTTATGGCACTATCAAGATACGAGTTTCAATGTGCCTAAATCGAGTGTTTTTATGCGCCTAGAATCTCCGCTAGCGGGCAATAATATGGAAAACCGCGCCAAGCTAGCACTCGCCAATAGATTAATTGAAGATAAACTCAATAGCTATGGTTATGACGCTAAACTCGCAGGCCTGGGATATCGCATATTTAGTTCAAATAAGGGCTTAGGCTACACCGTCAACGGTTATAACGATAAGCAAATTGAGTTAATTAAAACCATTAACCAAACCATTGCTGATTTTGATATCGAAGCAAACAAATTTGATATGCTAAAAGCTAGCGTGATACGTGACTTAAATAATGCCAAGCTTGATCGTCCAATAAGCCAAGTATTTTCTCGCACTCGTCGAGAACTTGGGTTTGATCCATACGCAAGTGTTGCTTTAGCTAACGCCTTAGTGCCTATTACCTTGGACGAGGTAAAACACTACATGAATGCGTTGCTAAGCGATGTTAATGTCAAAGTATTTACTCATGGCAACAGCAGTAAAAACGAAGCGATCGCTATTGCCAATAATATTCGTGAAAATTTCCTTCGCAGTGATAATGTCGGTCAAGGGGTTCAAGCCAAAATTCGCCAAATGACCAAAGGTGAGCGAAACATCATTGAAATGGACATCGACCATGATGATTCAGCGATTGTTGTTACCTACCCTGTGGCTTCATCAATGGACAACATTGCCCAAACAAAATTGCTAAGTCAGATCTTAGGGGCTGCATTTTTTAACGAACTGCGGACAAATCAACAACTGGGCTATATTGTTGGAGCAAGTGCCGGCGATCGAGAAAATTTACCAACGTTAAACTTTTATATTCAATCGTCTAAAGTCGATCCGGTAGAACTCAATAAACGCATTGATGATTTTATTGCTCAGCAATTTGAATTATTAAAATCCATGTCAGTAAACAGCTTTAATCAACATAAAGCTGGCTTGCTCACTAACATTAATAAAAAGGATAAGAACTTAATCGGTCGCTCTTCAAGATTATGGAGAGATTTGCTTTCCGGCTATCAAGATTTTAATAAACGCGAACAATTGTCGCAGGCAATAGAAAGCACTTCTTTAGAGCAGCTTATCGACACCTACGAGAAAACCCTCATCAGTGAGCACGCGCCACGATTGATTACCCGAAATTTCGGTCATGCTCACCGTGAGAAAAATTACGCCGCGGCTAACGAAGATAAAAGTGTTTGTCGCTTAGAGCAGTGTTGGTCAATACAATAACGATTGGCTGTTAGTAAAAAACCTGCTGATGCAGGTTTTTTACTTTTGCTACTTCTTATACAAAACCAAAGTTAACTAACGAATAAATTGATTGCTGTGATAATCACGAAAAGCTTGCTCAACTTCTTGATGAGTGTTCATGACAAAAGGCCCTCCTTTGGCAACGGGTTCATTCAGCGGTTTTGCTGACAATAAAATAAAGCGTGCTTGCGCAAGAGCCGTCACCTCAATTTTATCACCTAAGCCTAGCACCCCGAGTTGACGAGTTGATAGACTACGTTGTTGTTCACCAATAGCTATTTCGCCAGAAATAACATAGATAAAACTATTGTCATCGATATCAACCTGCTGACTAAATGACGTTGATGTTGGTAACGTAATATCCATATAAATGGGTTTCACATAGTCATTAACAATTACACCAGCGGTTCCTTGATCAGTCTGACCAGCAATAACTTTAATCGTTTGCCCTGCTTGTTGCGATTCTTGACGGATCTGATCGCCATCGTATTCTTGATATTGCGGTGCCGTCATCTTGGCGTAACTTGGTAAATTGACCCACAATTGGAACCCTTGCATTAAACCCGAGGTTTGCTCTGGCATTTCTGAATGTATAATGCCCGACCCTGCTGTCATCCATTGTACACCTCCTGCTTCAATAACCCCTTCATTACCAACACTATCCTTATGACGCATCTTACCCGCTAGCATATAGGTTACCGTTTCAAAGCCTCGATGAGGATGCGGTGGGAAGCCCGCAATATAGTCATCAGCTTGATCTGATTCAAATGCATCGAGCATTAAAAAAGGATCGAGCATGGGTAATTCAGGGGAACCAATTAAGCGCGTTAACTTCACACCAGCCCCATCTGATGCAGGCATACCTCGCGTAATTGTTTTAAGCTCACGGCTATTACTCGACATCTCCACTCCTCTATATTTTTTATTCAATTATCTAAAGATAGTGCACCAGCGCATTAACAACAATCAGCAATAATTCGCTCAGCATTGATAGATTTGAATAAAAAAGCGGATTTGCATTTTATCTGCTAAATTATTGTTTAATAAATACGTAAAAAACTCATAACGCAGGATATTCATTGGTTTTAATGTGCCGCAAATTAAACCGTTGCCCTTATGATAAAAAATAAGCATTGTATACAGTTCTTTAATTTGAATAAAAACGGTATAATCTTCAAAATTTATCCCAACTTACGTTAGAAAATTCGCATAGGAAAGATGATGAAAAAGCTACTATCGCTTATCGCGTTCTTCGCTAGCCCTTTTGTGCAAGCCAATGGAGAAACGACTTATCAAGTGTCTTTTGACAACGCCGTCCATCATGAAGCGCAAATATCAGTAACCTTCACCGATATAAAAACACCAGTGCTAGAAGTACAAATGAGTCGCTCATCACCGGGACGTTATGCGATGCATGAATTTGCAAAAAACGTTTATCGAGTTTCCGCGGTCAATAGTCAAGGTCAACCGATTAAGATCTACAAAATTAACCCATATCAATGGCATGTAGACAATCATGACGGTGAAGCTACCATCACCTATACGCTTTTCGGTGACCGCGCTGATGGTACCTACAGCCAAATCGATCGCACACATGCGCATTTAAATATGCCTGCAACGTTCATGTGGGCAACAGGTCATGAAGACAGAGAAATTGCAATCGAATTTCGTCCATTTAGTGTTGATTGGAAAGTTGCCACTCAATTACCCAAGGGTGACAATAAGTTCCAGTTTACCGCGCCAAACCTCGCATACTTTTTAGATAGCCCAACTGAGCTCAGCAATCATCAAGTTCGCTCTTGGCAAGCCACCTCAAATGGCCGCACTCAAACCATTAAGCTTGCCGTTCACCATGATGGCATAGATGAAGATTTGGACAAATTTACTGAAATGGCCAAAAAGGTCGTTGACGAACAAATTAAAGTTTTTGGTGAACTACCCAAACTTGATTATGGCGAATATACCTTTATTGCTTGCTATTTGCCTCACGTAAACGGTGATGGCATGGAACATAGAAACTCGACAATTCTAACCAATAGTACTTCTTTAGACGAGGGTGAATTTGAACAGTTAGGCACTTTATCTCATGAGTTTATCCATACATGGAATGTTGAACGTATTCGCCCTAAAGAATTAGAGCCCTTTAATTTTATCGGCGCAAATATGACACCGAGTTTATGGTTTGCTGAAGGGTTAACAAGCTACTATGACGACCTCACTATCCGTCGTGCGCAAGAGTTAACCATAGATGAATATTTAGAAACCGTTTCAACCATTGTAAATCAAGCCTATCAAAAACCTGGTCGACTTTACTTTACACCTGAGGGTGCTAGCCGCTTTGCCACATTTACCGACGCGGGTGTCTCAATAGATAAGACCAACTATAGCAACATTTATTTTAGCTATTACATCTATGGGCGCGCGCGTGGCTTAGCGCTCGATTTAGCAATCCGCGCTCAGTTCGCTGGTAAATCATTAGATGATTTAATGAAAGCAATGTGGGTTAAGTTTGGTCGAACGGAAAAACCATATTCTCGTGATGACATAAAAACGACACTAGCCGAAGTGGTTGATGATGAGAAATTTGCTAATGATTTCTTTGATCGCTATTTACATGGCTTTGATACACCGGATTATCATAGCTTATTGGAAAATGCTGGCCTAGTGGCTGAGTTAGCTGATGATGAAAGCGCCTTTCTAGGTAAGGTTAAATTTAAATTTAACGGGGAAGCAGCAATTGTTGCTAACCAAACCTTAGTTGACTCACCGCTTTATAAAGCGGGTATCAATCAAGGTGATCAAATTGTAAAACTTGGTCGACGTACTATTCGTTCACAGGAATTATGGGAAAAAGCTCTCGAGCAGTTTGAAATTGGTGATACAACCACAATTGAGTATATACAACGTGGCCATACGGTTAAAAAACAAATCACCTTTATTGCCGATCCAACCCTGAAAGTAAAACGGTTAGATGAAGACAAGTTAACTGAACAACACACGGCATTTTTACATGCCTGGTTAGGTCAAGAAGCAGAAGAGTCTGCTGATTAAGACCAATTTTTTCAATTAAAAAACAAGGGCAAGAATTTCACTTGCCCTTTTTTAATGCCGATGTAACATAAACCCTATACTTTCATTATCGTAGCAATCACCGTATAAACGATATGACATTTACACAACATCAAATAGAACAATACACCAGTGAATTACGCAATCATTTGCGCTCTGATCTTATTTGGCAGTGGGATGAGAGACTCAATGTATTACTAAGCGAATTTGCACAGAATAAGTCGCAAGACGTCTTGTCGGTATTAAAATCATTTTTCGAACATGAATGGACAAAACACAATATCAGCAAAGCGCCAAAAGATTTAAGGCAACAATTAGGCGATTTACGAAAACTCAATAAAGAGCAAAAACTTTTTACCTTACCAGCACCTACAGAAGAGTGTCCGACACTGGTCGCCATTTGGTGGCCTTGGGGACATGGCGGAACCTATTCACTCCGTTTAATGCTACTTAGCGACTCTTATGAATTTCATTTGCCTGAGAATTCTCGTGCCAATGTTATAGAGTTTTTTAAGCGCTTTTTTAGATAAAACAATCATGCTAGAAGTAAATTCTACCATGATTGTTGCACAACAAGGCTCTTTAACTACTAACTACTGACTGCCTCTTAGTGATTTGACGACCGGTTGATAGATATATTGGCGTAATGGCAAGTAACAGGCGCAAAATGCTACCATGCTTATTAACATAAGCGTGACAATAAACGATAAGAGCACGCCTTTAGAAACTAAATCGTTTAGTAAGCTATTGAATACCAAATAACCAGCGCCTAATACCACTATGCTAATCCCTAACCCAGTCAAAATCGCTATCGCATTATCTTTGATAATCAATCTAATAATATCGCTTCCTTTCGCTCCGATTGACATACGAGTACCTATTTCAGCGCGTCGCATTTGAGTCGCGAAATGAAGAATGCCATATAAACCAAGTGCTGACAGAGCAAATGTTAATATCACCAGAACTAGCGTCGTATAAGCAGTACTAATTGAACTAAACAAACGCGCGTTTTTATTGTCGGTTAAGCTTGAGAAACTAAATAATTTAAGCTGCTGATCTACGTTTTTAAATATTGTCACCACTTCTTCACGAGATAGTTTTTGATGCTCCGCTACTTTTACCAGCAGCATATTACGAGATAAGGATGCGGGGTAATAAAACCTTCCCTCAGTATAACGTTGCCCAGGCACAGTAATGGTTTCAACAACACCGATAACTTTTGCCCCATTGGTAAAAGTTACGCCAATTGCCTCGCCATTCGGGGCTAATTGTTGGGCAAGTACCTCATTGACAACAACAACTCGTTCACGGTTTTGGATATCTTCCTCGGTGAAGTTTCGCCCAGCAATTAAACGCTGATTAACCAACTGAAAGTAGTGGTGATCAATATCTTTTCCCCTTGCGGTCAAGCGCTGCTGCGTCTCTGCTACGGTTATCGCACGCGTACTAAACAATGTTGGTCGCATAGCTTGACTAACGTCAGTTATTTTGGGCGAAGCATGCAACGCTTTTTTTAACTGAGTTAATTGGTCTTCATTTAATCTCTGCTCACTTGAAGGAAAGGCTAGGACCATGGCATACCGGTTATCTGTCTCGTAGCCTAGAGGTTGATTGACCATATTGATGGCATCTTGAAATAACAACAAGTTGATAAAAACAAGCAGCGTTGCAATAGCGATTTGGCAACTGATGAGCAAATTTCTTACCCGCTTGGAAACCTGAACTCCATTGCCTTTGCCGCTCGATTGCAATGAAGCACTCAATACACGATAGTTGACCATCCTAAGTGTTAGCCAACTAAATATTAAGGTAAGTACAGTCGCCAAAACAAGTGAAATAGATATGAAAAAACCATTGATACCCAATTCATCAATTCGCGGTAATTCGTCAGCCAAATAATGTTCTATCGTGTTAAAGCCCGCAATCGCGATACCTTGCGCCAGCAAAACCGCGAACACCATCATAATACCGGTTTCTGCCACCATACCACCAAAAAGCTGTCTACGGGATGCGCCAACGGCAGCCATGGTCGCTAATAATTTTTGACGTTGCGCGGTGCGCGCAATAAACAGATTGGCAATATTGGTGCACGCAATAATGACAAGCCCTAAAGAGCCAATAACCAATAAAATAACATTTTGAGCACTATCGGAAATAATATAATCTTGCAACTTGGTAGCTTCGATGCCGATGCGCCAATTATTGAAAAACTGTCGCTCGGCAACTTGCGCTTGCCAATTACTATTGACTAAGGTGGCTAATGCTTCACTTACTTGAATCGCTGTTAAAGGCGCTTTGAGTTTACCTATGAATGATAGACCCGAGTCGTCATTTCCCCAAGCATTGCGCTCTTCTTCTACAACAGAGTTATAATCCCAAGGAATATATACTTGTGTATCAAAACCAGGACCAGCAATTTGTGGCTCAACAAAACTCTCACTCAGCACGCCAATAATTTGAAAGCTTTTATCTGCAAACGTTAGACTTTTACTTAACACATCAGGAGTACCATCAAAAGTTTCCTGCCATAGTTGGTAAGAGATCACCGCTACTGGATTAAACTGGTCAATTTGCTCGCTTGATTCGAATCCTCGACCTATCGCCGTCGTTGCATTTAGCATTTCAAACCATTCAGGATTAACATAAGAAACAGGCAACATTGGCTCACTGGCGACAGAGGTTAAAACCGCGCCATCTCGATATATCAACGCACTTTGCTCAAAAATAGTTTGCTGTTGATATAAGTACATCAAATTCGGGTAGGTGAAGGCTCGGCCATCAACATTACCGTTGTGGTCGATAAGTTGATGCTCAACATTTATCAACCGTTCTTGCTCAGGATAAGGCAAAGGTTTAATAAACATGATATAGGCAAGTGAACTCGCACAAATCAGGGCACCAAGGGTAATACCGATAGTGATAATAACACTGGCAACAAACCCTTTAGACTTTTGTAAACTCAAAAAAGCTTGTTTGAGCTGATAGATAAGCATTCCCATATTAATTTCCTCCCCTGAGTGAATTGATTACAGGGTTTTTTACATATTTTAGTAACGGTAAGTAACAGCCGATAGATGCCATAGCGATAATCGCACCTACAGATGTGATAAAAAGTAACAATGCATTTGAGCTAAAGAGCATACTGGCAACATTGATGGCAAATAACGAAAGTATGGCCAGTACTAACATAGTCCCGACAATACCAACGGCGATCACAGTGATGTTTTCTTTGAAAAGCATGATAAAGATTTGTTTTGGCTTTGCTCCAATTGCCAGTCGAGTGCCAATCTCTATTTGTCGCACTTGGCTTGCATAGTTTAAAACGCCATAAATTCCTAAGGTCGCTAGCACTATCGTAAATAGCGTGATAAGTGCAGTAACATACAAGGTAATTCGCTGCGATTTAAATAGCTCGTCTACTTTGTCAGTTAAGGCATGATAATCATAAATAACCATGTTCTTATCAACGGATTGAATTAACGGAGTTAACACTTCACGACTAAAGACTTGGTTAGCATTATATTTAACTAATAAGCGCTGTGGGTGATACCTGCCCGGCATATACATTCGAAATGGAGTACCCTCCTGATTAGGCTGATAAATGTTATTAACAACACCAACAATGGTATAAATATTTTCTTCACCCAACATCACTCGATAACCAATGATATTGCCATCTGGTGCCAAATGATCCGCCAGCTGCTTATTAACAACCCAAACTCTCGCCCGTGATTCTAGATCTTCTTCCGTAAAGCTTCTGCCCTCAATAAGAGATTGGCTAAGAATATCGAAGTAATTTTCATCAATAGTTTTTACAAAAGTGGTGTACCTTAGCTCTTTATCAACGTCATAAATTGGCCATTGCCCAAAGCGTAACAATGGTGAACTTGAATGGCTCACGTCATTAACCTCTGGCTGAGATTCTAGTAGCGCCGACAATTGCTTCATGGTATCTGCAAAGAAATTTCGGTCCGGAATAGGTTGTGCCGCATAGGTTAGGCGTAAACTGTGTACTTCACTCAATTCGACACCAATGTCTTTAGACATGTCATCGATTGCTTGTTTAAACAATCCTGCACTATAAAATAGTAAAAGTGTTGCGATCATAACTTGACTGGCGATTAGAATATTTCTTATGTGCCGAGATACTTGTAACGCCTTACCTTTTCCACTTGCCTGTAAGCTGATCGCTAACTGACGATAGTCAATACTTTTTAAACAAGCCACAGCAAAGAGCAAGCTAAAAATAATTAAAGATAATAAAACGACAACAAGTGAAGCGGTATTCAAGCGTAGCTCATTCAAACGTGGAAGTTCATTTGCAAAATACTTGGCAAGCAGCAGAAATCCTCCTTCAGCGACTACTAATGCCAACGCCAGGCTAATTAACATTAACAATCCAGCTTCTACTAAAAACCCTTTAAACAGATGAAATCGTTTTGCACCAAGTGCGGCAAACACTGACAAGGAATGTCGTCTTTGTGCAATTTGGGCAATAAATAAATTGGTCAGGTTAGCAACAGCGATCATCACTAAACCAACGGCACTTGCCATTAGCAATAAGACTGTGCTTTCTGTCTCTCCGATAATAACCGTTCGCAACGGTTGAAGTTTCATTTCGATATGCCACCCCTTAAGGAACGGTACATCTTGAGTATTTTCTTGCCAAACTAGTGACTCTGATTGAGATAATGACGCTTCAATCTGCTCTTTTGACAATGGAGAAGCCAAAGCCCCAATAAAACGAAAATCAATGATCCTCCCCCACCTTTCCTCATTTTGTGCATAAGGGTGAAAATCAAAAGGCAACCAAATTTCGGTGACATTACCATTGGAGTAGACATTCGGCTCTATAAACTCAGGCGCTACAACCCCTATTATGCTAAAACTTTTCCCGTTGACCGTGAGTGATTTGTCAAGAATATTTTCATCACCTCGATATAGTGTTTGCCAAGTTGCATAACTAATAATCGCGCTTTGTCTATATTGGTAAAGATTTTCCTTCTCGGTAAGTGGTCTTCCATGCAGCATTGGCACATCAAATAATTCAAACCATTCGGGGGTCGCATAACTAAAAGACGCCCTAGGTTGCTTATCTAACGAAGTAATCACTTCCTCTGTATTGTATAGTAATGCAGCTTTATCAAAATAAGACTGGTTTTTGTATAGATGGAGTAACCCTGGATAGGTGTAGAACCTATTATCAATCTCACCATCATGTTTAACTTGTTGCTGTTGAACTTGATACAGGCGCTCAGCGTTAGGATAAGGAAGGGGTTTTAATAAAACCACATGTGTCAACGTAGCCACACAAACCAACAAGCCAAGCACTAACGCTAGGGTAAAAATCACGCTAATGGCAAAGCTTCGCTCTCGCTTAAGGTTACTAATCGCCTGCTTAACTATAAAGTTCATTTAATACACCTAATAATTTTCATCGGTAATCTTTGATACTAGTTAGCGAGTGCTTTGGTTGGCGCCTGCAACATCATGCCATCAAGTAACTGTACTTTTGACGTAGCCATATCGGCATAGCGTGGATCATGGGTTACCATACAAATCGTTGTGCCTTGCTTATTAAGTTGTGCTAAAACCTCCATGACTTGGTCGCCACTTTTTGAATCCAAGTTTCCCGTCGGTTCGTCAACCAGTAACATTGCGGGTTTTGCAACTAAAGCACGAGCAATGGCAACACGTTGTTGTTGTCCACCCGACAATTGATTCGGTTTATGACTCGTGCGATGGTTTAAACCGACAAGCGTTAAGCATTCATTAACACGCTGTTCAATTTCAGCGTTCGAATAATTATTGGCGTGGTAGCGAAGCGGTAAAGCAACGTTGTCAAATACGCTAAGTTCATCAATCAAGTTAAAAGACTGAAAAATAAATCCTATTTTGGCATTGCGCTTTTCGGCAGCTTTATTAAGACTTAATTCAGTGACGTTTTCACCTTCAATAAAATACTTTCCTTCGCTTGCAACATCTAATAAGCCCATAATTGACAATAACGTTGACTTTCCACATCCTGATGGTCCAGAAATGGAGAGGTAATCACCCTCGTTAATGATGAGATTGACCCCTTTAAGCGCATGCGTTTCTAACTCTTCTGTCTCAAAGATCTTTCCAATATTTTCCATACGAACAATTTCTTTCATTTTTCTTTCCTATTAACCGTATTTATACCTAAAATTGTGATTAACTGACTTTTATATAAGAGTAACTAGTTCAAGCTGATCTCTTCCACCTGATAATTACTGAGGTCTGAAATGATGACTTCATCACCGACCATTAACCCGCTATTGACAGTCACTAGGCGCCCATTTGACTCACCAAAAGTGACACTTACTCGCTGTGCACGATCACGCTGTTTAGTTAAGCGATACAAAGCATTGGTTTCACTGACCTTAAAGTTGCTGGGTCTTTCGATATATTTAATATCTTTCAAGGTACTAACTAGAATTTCAGCGTTAATGTTTTGCTCAGGCCTAGCACTGTCTGGCAATGATCGACTAAAGATTATTTCAACCTCAACAGTATTATCAGAAACGATCGGATCAATGCGCTCTACATGCCCATTAATGACGCCTTGTCGAGAATCGACATAAGCCACTTGCCCTAGGCGAAGTTGTTGCGCCTGACTCTGCGAAACACGAACCAAGGCAATTAAAGAATTGGTGCTACCCACGATGGCAAGTTCCTCGCCAGCGGTTAAGCTTTGGCCCAAGCTCACGGGTAGCCGCTGCAATACACCGTCTATTGACGATTTAACGTCAAGGGCATCCACTCTATTTTGTGCTACCGCCAGCCAACCTAATTTTTGGTTAATCTTCTCTTTCTCGATTCTCTCAGCCTCGATATGAACAAGACTCAGCTGTGTCAAACGCTCCTTTAATAACGCAATGCGTTTATGTAACTGGCGTTCATTCAATTGGCTTTCTTGAAAAGTGATTTGGGAAACTATGCCTTGCTCAACGAGTTGTGCTTCAGCTTTTCGTTTTAATACCGCGGCTTCGTAGGCTGCAACTATTTGCGCCAGCAGCGCCTGTTCGTTTAGTAGTTCTCGCTTTTGAGTTAACTTTAACTGTCGCAAATTTGCTTCGGCTAAGTTCAACTCTTGTTGTGCATTTTCTAGCTGTTGGTTTAACTCAGGGTTAGATAACTTTAAAAACACCTGCCCCTTACTAATAGCAGCACCAGGTTTTAATAGTATTTCACTAACAGTTGCTCGGGAATTTGTCGTAATGGCAACCACTTTACTTGACACAAATTTTCCATATCCTTGAATAACAATGTCTAAGTCCCCCTGCTTTACCGTTGAAATCAGTAAGTCTTTTTTTGCGAGTTTGACTAAAGAAGTTTGATAACTAGCGTAAACGATTACCAAGATAAAAAGTAACGTTAGCGCTAACCATTTCTTAAGTTTTGGGGAAATACCTGTCGAATTTTTCTGCTTTACGATATCCATTGGCTTTAATATAGTATCAATGTAAACATTTAACCAAGGTAAATGCTAATGTTGTGCCAGATATAAAAAAGGCATTAAAAACAAAAGGTAATAGTCATTTCATTGCGTATTGCTAGCCAAAGTATCTGCTATTTTTTCGAATCTGAACTTGTTAGGTTCGCAAGTTACGTCTACTCACTTTATAATCTCAGCGTTTTAAGATATCCATAAGATCAGAAGGTGGCTATGAAGAAAATATTGGTATGGGATATCCCAGTCAGGTTATTTCATTGGTTGTTAATGCTATCACTATTTGCCGCTTGGTATACCAGTGACGGCGAACGAGGCTTAATAGAATGGCACTTGCGTATTGGCTATTTCATTTTAGCGATTGTCATCTTCAGAGTGCTCTGGGGTTTTATCGGTACAACTTATGCGCGTTTTTCGCAGTTCGTCCCCAATTTACAAAGTATCATGCGTTATGTGAAAGGTGAGAAAACATTTTACGTTGGGCACAACCCGCTTGGTGCGCTGATGGTTTTTGCAATGATCGTACTAGTGTTGTCGCAAGCGATAAGTGGTCTGTTTATGACCGATGATATTTTTACTAACGGCCCTTACTATGATTCTGCATCTAAAGATGTCCAACAGTTAATGGCTATTATCCACCACTGGTCTTTTGATCTGATTGTAGTACTTTCTGTTATTCATATCGCTGCAGTGCTTTACTATCATATTGTCAAAAAAGAATTCTTAATTAAAGCAATGATACTTGGATACAAGATCATTAACCCTGAAAATAAAGATAAAGATGAGCATGAAATCAACAAAGGGCATTCTCACTTGTTTTTAGCCATTATCTCAGCAATCGCTGTCGCGGGGTTTGTTTATTGGCTTGTGTTTATTAATCCACCAGTTGCAGAAGAATACTATTATTAGTCGTCTATTGGTCTGCGAATAATCAGCTAATTAACGTATCGATAACTTCCATTGACTATATACTGGTCAGTTATAAAAATTTAACGTAAAAAAACGCGCGGCTACAAAGTAGCCGCGCGTTTTTAAACTTATGATGTTAATCGTTAATCTTTCTTAAAGTCGTCATGGCAACCACCACACGTTTTCCCGACACCCGCTATTGCTTCTTTGATCGCAGCTTCATCACCCGATGACGCAACTTTTTGCAAATTCGCTGAAGCGATCGTAAGATCTTGCGCTCTTTTCTCAAATGCCGACCTGTCTTGCCAAACCTTATCTAAAGCTTCTGTGCTCACGTTAAAACTTGAAGTATCCGTTGTGGTATAATCGACAACCATTTTAGAAATTTGATTGATGCGTTCTGCATTTACTGCAACTTTCTCAGCATCAAAAGGTACTTTTCCGCGCGCCATGCCACCTAATGGTCCCATATTAGCACCCAATATTTTAAAGATAGCTTGGCGCAACTCTGTTGCTTTTTGAGCCTGTTTTTCTGATTTAGCTGTTTGTGCAGCAACACTCATTGAACTTGCAGCAATAGCAGTGGCAATCGTAAAACCGATTAGTTTTTTCATAGTTATCCCTTTTATTATTCGAAAGTTGATTCGGCTAAATAAACGCTATTAGCCAGATATATTAAAGTGCTATTACTCTAGCATTAGTCGTAAAAAAATAGAAAGACTCTATTATCCATTACAATGATTAAATAAAAATTTCCGTAGTTTTAACTTTGCATTGACGACAAGTTTGATCTGGATATTGCAACTTTAATAAGTAACACCATCGTTAGTTTTTACAGCCAAAAAGATTGCAACATTCGTCCGATTTTGAAACTTTTGACTAGTTCAATTCCGAACTTCCCTTGTTTTTATTAGTCTTGCCAGGCGTTGGCAGTACCACCACTACAGTCACCCCTTTTTCATCGTTGTTGTGTATTTCCATAATACCTTGGTGTTGTTCAACAACATTTCGGCAAAAACTTAACCCTATTCCCTGACCATTTTGTTTTGTCGTATACAGGGGCACAAATGCATTTTGTAAGTTTGAAAAACCTTGGCCATCATCACAAACCTCAATAACATAGAATTGATCTTGTTTAGCGCAATCAATAACGATACGTTTCGCTTTTGCTTCTTGAGCATTTTTAACAAGGTTGATTAGTACTTGTTCAAAAAACTCTCTATCTGCCCATATTTCTTCCACCGATGAGGTGACCTTAATCTCGATATCTTTAAAAAGCTTTTGCAACGCCTTTGTCATATGTTTAACTGATAACCATTGACAATTTATCGGCAAACTTCTTGATAACGATGTATAGCGATCAACAAAAGATTGAAGATGCAAACAACGTTCGGTAATAACCTCAAGAATTTGTTTGTCTCTCTGATCTTGGCTTTTATCCGCTAATGTTTCCGCCATAGAGGACACAGGAGTCAGTGAGTTTCTTATTTCATGGCTAAGCACTCGAATTATTTGCTGCCAAGCCTGCAACTGTTGTTCTCTCAATGCGGGTTCAATATTGATAAAAACGAGCAATTGATGTGTCTCACCTTCATTAATAAACTCGCTATGACGTATCTGCCACTTCGCGCGTTTATCTTTATCCATTAATTGCCAAGTTTGATCTTGGTATTCAAGACCTAGTAATGATGCAGAAGCATAACGAAACATCTGCCACGGCTGGCTAAACAAATGATAAAAAGCCTCATTTCCAAAGGTGAGCTGTTGTTTTTCATTAAATATAATGATTGGAGAATCCAATTGACCAATCAGTTGATAGACAAGATAAACATGCTGATCGTAATGTGACTTTTGCTCTTGCAAACGCTCACTAAGCACTCTTAATTGTCGATGTAATACCTTTACTTTACCTTGTTGAAAAGAAGATTTACTAAACTGATTGTAGTCTTCTTGGGATATGGCATCTACGTGAAGTATCGCGCGAGTAAACGCCCTCATCACCTGATGCTTAAATGTCACAATATACCAAAAAGCATATATAAACATCGAAAAAAGGACAATAATCAACCAGTGTAAGGCAACGCCTATTTGCCATAGCAACGCAGCAATGATGGTCGACATTAAAACAAAAAGAAATGCCAGTTTGACGATGATGTGTGCTTCAAGTGATTTACTTTTTACTAATGCCATATTTCTCTAGACGCCGATACATTGAAGCTTTCGTCAACCCTACCAACTGTGCGGCTTTCGCTACATTATGCTCGGTTTGCTCCAGCGCTTGCTCCACTAAATATTGTTCCGCTTGCGCCAAAGTCATCATTGGCAAGCTACCTGACTCTAACGACTCACTTTGCTTGTTTGAACCTATTATCGACAGATCCGGCAAAGCAATCTGCTGTTGGTCACTTAGCAAAACAGCACGTTCGATAACATGACTCATTTCCCTAACATTCCCCGGCCAACCGTAAGCATTGATTGATGATACAGCACTTGGAGCTAGAGATTTCATTGGTTTGTGATATTGTTTACAAAACTTATCAATAAAAAACTCTGCCAATGGGATAATGTCTTCTTTTCGTTCCCTTAACGGAGGAAGTTCAAATTCAATGGTATTTAAACGGTAATATAAATCTTCTCTAAATAGCTTTTGTTCAATCAATTCTTGTATATTGCCATTGGTCGCTGAGATGATACGAGCGCTTGCTCTCTGCGTATCGCTAGAGCCGAGCACTTCATACTCGCCACTCTCTAATACCCTTAGCATTTTAGCTTGTTGCGACATCGGTATGTTAGCGATTTCATCAAGAAATAACGAACCGTTCTCCGCTAACTCGTAACGCCCAATACGATGAGACTTGGCGTCGGTAAACGCTCCTTTCTTATGACCAAACATCTCACTTTCAAATAAAGATTCGCTAATGGCGCCCATATTGACCGAAATAAAGCCCTGATTTTTTCGATTGGACTGTTGATGGATATACCGTGCCAATTCAGTTTTACCCGTGCCGTTCTCACCAGTAAGTAATATGCAAACATCGGTGTCGGCAATGGCATCAATTTTTTTATATAAAGCTTTCATCGCCTGTGAACACCACTGATAAGCAAATGGTGTATCAGCAGAATCAGATTGCTTCAGTTGAGAGTTTTGTAAGGTTAACCGTTGGATATTGAGTTGCTGTTCAATAGCGTGAAGTAATTGCTTATTTCGCCAAGGCTTTTCAACAAAATCCTTTGCGCCCAATTTCATCGCTTTTATCACTAAATCTACGTTAGACCATGCCGTCATTGCGATTACCGGAACATTTACCTCCTGCTTATTAAGCCATGTTAAAAAGGCGATGCCTTCCTCGCCAGATGTCGTATCAAGCGAATAATTCATATCCAATAAAATTAATGCGCAATCCTCTTGCTTTAATTGCATTTGTGCTACTTGAGGGCTATCGGCTTCAAGTACTTGATAGCCGTGTGCTTCAAGCAACACAACTAAACTCAATCGAATATCGGGTCGATCATCTATGACAAGAATTTTAGCCATATTAGGGCGATTTCCTAGAAAACTGGAGTCAATGACTCTTCTACTTTAACAGCATAACTGTGTAATTTGCTATTTATAAACAAGAAAGATCTATGCCATCTTGTGATTCTATTTATTAGAACATCATCATCAATACAATCAATTTTATTAATACAAAGATAATCCATATCATTACATCGTCAAAACAAACTTATATACATTAATTGGAGCACATTATGACGCAATCATTAATTAACACAAAAATTCAACCTTTTAACGCAACCGCTTTTCATAACGGTGAATTTGTTGAAGTATCAAATGAAGATATTGCCAACAAATGGGCAGTGTTCTTCTTTTATCCTGCAGATTTCACCTTTGTATGTCCTACAGAATTAGGTGATATGGCGGATCACTACGCAAAACTTCAAGAGATGGGTGTTGAAGTGTACTCAGTGTCTACAGATACACACTTTACTCACAAAGCGTGGCACGACACGTCAGACACCATCAACAAGATAAAATTCCCAATGATCGGCGATCCAACGGGCAAAATTACCCGCAGTTTTGGTGTAATGATTGAAGAAGATGGTTTAGCACTTCGAGGTACATTTGTCGTAAACCCAGAAGGTGAAATCAAAGTTGCTGAAGTCCACGATTTAGGCATCGGACGTAGCGCAGCAGAATTAGTTCGTAAAATTCAAGCGGCTCAGTACGTTGCAGCACATGACGGCGAAGTTTGTCCGGCGGCATGGCAGCCAGGTGAAGAAACACTTGCTCCTTCTTTAGATTTGGTTGGCAAAATCTAAATCGCATTTGCGCTGCTTAGCCGCAGCGCTCTTCTTCATTTAAGGTATTGATTAAGGAGTAGACATGATTTCTCAACAAATTATCGACCAACTAAAAAGTTACCTAACAAATGTTAAGGCTCCGATTACTTTGCGTATAGCCTTAGATGAAACAGATAAATCAAAAGAACTCTCGGCGCTTGCAGAGCAAATTGCCGAGCTGTCTGACTTTATTTCGGTCGAAAATAACGCAGCTGAAAATATTCGAGTTCCGTCACTAGAGGTAAGTGGTGAAAATGGTACTACCATTCGATTTGCTGGGGTGCCGATGGGACATGAATTCAGCTCATTAGTGTTGGCACTGTTGCATACCGGTGGTCACCCAATAAAAATTTCGAATGACGAAATAGAACAGATCAAAAATCTACAGGGTCAGTTTGAATTCGACACCTATATTTCACTTAGTTGTCAGAATTGTCCTGATGTTGTCCAAGCACTAAACATGATGGCAGCTATTAATCCCAATATTAAAAATACCATGATTGACGGTGCGTTATTCGAAAAAGAAGTAGCGGATCGAAATGTCATGGCAGTGCCAAGTGTTTATTTAAACGGTGAGCTATTTAGTCAAGGCCGCATGACACTTGCTGATATTTTAAAGAAAGTCGATAAAAACGCTGATAAGAAACAAGCAGAGAAAATTAATCAAAAAGAAGCTTTCGACGTGCTGATTGTTGGCGGTGGACCTGCAGGAGCGTCGGCGGCTATTTACGCGGCTCGCAAAGGCATCAGAACTGGTATTGTTGCTGATAAATTTGGTGGTCAGGTACTTGATACTGTTGGCATTGAGAATTTTATCTCGGTTAAAGCAACCGAAGGTCCAAAGCTTGTCTCGCATTTAGAGGCGCACGTCAATGATTATGACGTCGATATCATGACCGGATTAAAAGCGACTAAGCTCAGTCGTGATAACCTTGTAAACATTGAATTAGACAATGGCGCTTCAATACAAAGTAAAAGTGTTATCGTTGCAACCGGCGCACGTTGGCGTCAGATGAATGTCCCTGGTGAAGACAAATATAAGGGCGCAGGCGTCGCTTATTGCCCACATTGTGACGGGCCATTATTTAAGGGCAAAAAAGTTGCGGTGATTGGCGGTGGCAATTCAGGCATAGAGGCTGCCATAGATCTTGCAGGTATTGTTGAGCACGTCACCGTTTTAGAATTTGACAGTAAACTTCGAGCCGATGAGGTGTTACAGCGTAAAGCAAAATCGATGAATAATATTACGATCATCACCAATGCACAAACTACCGAAGTGCTTGGTGACGGCCAGAAAGTCAATGGTTTACGCTACAACGATCGTATCACTGGTACAGAACATCATGTTGAGCTAGCGGGTATTTTTGTTCAAATAGGGTTAATACCGAATAGCGAATGGTTAAAAGACACGATTGAGCTGAGTGCTCGAGGAGAGATCAGCGTATCAGCCAAGGGAGAGACATCAATGTCTGGCGTTTTTGCAGCCGGGGACGTGACAGATTGTGCTTATAAACAGATCATCATTGCCATGGGTAGTGGCGCAACTGCTAGCCTTTCAGCATTTGATTACCTCATTCGAAGCGAAGAACAACAAACACAAAACGCAGCGTAAATTGATATGGGCTCTCTAACCAACAATAGAGAGCCTTTTTATCGTTATTGTTTAAGATACTTTGCTATTCAGTACGTTCTGTTGCATAAGAGCGCTTGATTTCAGCTACTTCTACTTGATAAGACTGATACCACTTATTTTTACCAAACTTTTGAGCAACTTGATGGTCTACGTCATTGCGCCAATCTTTGATCGCTTGTTCACTTTCCCAGTAAGAAATTGCGATCTCATCCAGCCCCTCTGTAACAGCAATAAAGTCAATACAGCCATACTTTTCAAAAGCGAGTTGACGCATCGTCTTAACCGTTTCGCTATACGCGGCGTCTTGCTGACCAACCTTTGCCCTGAATATTACTGCGAACATACGTTATGATTCCCCTTGGCGACTACCACTTATTTTTGGAGCATGTTCAATAATGCGATCAGCTAATCGTGAAAACGGTAAACTTTGCAACCATACTTTACCATGACCTGATAATGTCGCTAGGAAAAAGCCTTCGCCACCAAAAAACATGCTTTTTAAGCCTGAGGTTAATTCAATGTCGTATTGAATTCCCTGGCTAAATGCGACTAAACACCCCGTATCAACGCGCAAGGTTTCACCATTGAGCTGTTTTTCAATGACAGTGCCGCCAGCATGTAAAAACGCTTTTCCATCACCTTGTAGTTTTTGAAGAATAAAACCCTCACCACCAAAAAATCCACTACCAAGGCGTTTATTAAAAGCAATATCGATTTTTGTGCCCAAAGCAGCACATAAGAAAGCATCTTTTTGACAGGTTATTTCGCCGCCCACTTGCATCAGATCTACCGGCATAATCGAACCAGGGAAAGGTGCAGCAAAAGCAACGCGTTTTTTACCATAATCTTGATTGGTAAAATGGGTCATAAAAACAGACTCGCCCGTCAATGCACGTTTTCCAGCTGAGAATAATTTTCCCATCAACCCTTGATTAGCATCAGAGCCGTCGCCCATTTTAGTCTCAAACGTAATGCCATCTTCCATATAGTTCATCGCGCCAGCTTCTGCGATGACGGTTTCACCTTGATCTAACTCTACCTCGACCATTTGCATTGAATGACCAATTATTTCGTAATCTATTTCATGGCTTCGCATAATAACTCTCCTCTGTTCTAGTACCGTTATAATGTAATCTATTGTGATGCGCGACAACTTTTAGGTAAGCATTAGTGTCAAATATTGCTGAGAAAAATCGTCATTAAACAAACTATACTGATTGGCGACATCTCTCTTTCGCACAAGAGCCGCCGTTGTAGGCAAATAACAAGGTCGATTGAACTTCACCGTGATAAGTTTACCACTACTGAGCTTACGCAAATCAGGTTGAGTTAATAACCAATGAACATTGTACATACCATGCATAACAGCACAGCGCATTCCAAAAACTTTTGCTAGTCGATCACTTAAATGAATCGGATTATAATCTCCAGATACCTTGGCATAATGCCTCGCCAGTCCTTTAATCAACTTAGCAGATTCGATGACCTGAACATCGTCTACTTGTTGTTTTTTACGCTTAGTTCGTTTTGAGCGGTATGAACGACTTTTGTCTAAAACGATATTTTTGCTAGTTAGCGTTTTTGCATTGTTTTGGTAGGCGTTGATCTCAAGATGATAATAGATCCCTTTTTCATCCTGATGATAGCCAGTTAATACAACCTCGAGGTCAAATGACTGCTCCCAAAGATGTCGAGCATATTGTTGATAGCTCGTACTTAAATGAATTAGCCCCAATAAACGGCTTGGAATTTCACTATTAACAAACAAGAAAGCTAAGTAGCGCTGCGCAGCAACATACAAATAGCTACAAGGTAGTTCAGGGCATTGAAACATCGATTTAAATTCAGCGACTTGTTTACTGTTCACCGTGAGATCATTAAACCGATAACTTACCGGTTTAAAGCCCGACAAAGGCAAACGTCGGCGTTTTATCAAACAACCGAGTATGGTGAAGTAACCAAAATCATCAATGACTTTTGTTTTCATTTGGGTAGAGATCTTTTTGTTCAGCTTTAATTCAGCTTAGGTTCACTATAAAGAACTTAGGATAAAGTTGAAACGAACTTTTACAATTACCGTAAAACAAAAGTTGAAGTAGACGGTCTTATCTGTCGACTCTGTTACCTAATCTTAATTTTAGTGATATCATGAGCCACAGTAATTTGTTAAAAATAACGATAAGAGTTTAATTTTATGAAGAAATATTTACTAGCCTTATGTGCCATTGTTTTATTACCACTTTCCGCTTCAGCAGCAAAATGGGAAGAAGGAAAGCATTATTCTGTAGCCCCTACACAAAAAACTAACAAAGCTGAAGTACGTGAGTATTTCTCTTATTATTGTCCGGCATGTCGTGGCTTTGAAGCGTATTTACCAGAAATTAAAGACACCCTTCCAGAAAATGCCGTATTTAAAAAGACCCACGTAGACTTTATGCAGCATACCTCATCTGATATTCAATTGATGATCAGCACGGCTCATATTGTCGCTGAGAAAACTGGATTAGCGAAAGCTTTTGGGCCTGCAGTATTTAATTATTTACAAACAGAACGTAAAGCAATTTCATCTCAAGACGACTTAAAAGCAATTTACGTTTCGGTCGGCGGCGACGGCGAAAAATTTGATAAAGGGATGAAAAGTTTCGCGGTTGTCGGTGAAGCCAAGCGTAATAAAAAAATCCAAGACGTCTTATCTAAAGGTCGTTACGTAAAAAGCGTACCTACCTTCGTTGTTAACGGAAAATATGTGATTAATTCTCGCGCATTAGATCAGCAAAACTTTTTAGCTGAATACAAAGAGCTGATCAATTACTTATTAACGTTAGACTAATACCCGCTAAGGTTTTTAATGTTCGGTTATAAAACATGATGTCTTGTAACCGAACAGCATTCGTGTACATTTTTATCCCCAAAACACCTAACCCTTTAAAAAATATACATTAATCGGTATTGGTACAGAATTTTCATAGTCACCATACGTTATCATTAACGAGTTGTGCTTTATGAAAATTGAATTAACCAAAAAACGTCCGATTAAACTTTGGCTATTCGCTAGCCTATTTGTGTTATTGCTTGCTTATGCAGGTTTAGCTGCGAGTAGCCGTTCAACGGCTCAAATAAACGCTAGTGAAATTCAGCTACAAACGGTGAAGCAAGGCCCTCTCGATATTTACGCCAACGCTTATGGTGAGCTCGCCTCTGCAAGTGAGCGTTTATTAACAGCACCCGCACAAGGAAAGGTTTCTGCTATCTTAATCAGGCCAGGTACCAAAGTGACACCAGATTCAATTATCGCTGTATTAACCAATCCTCAATTAGAACAAGAAGTAGTTGATGCAAAAGGACAACTGGCTAACCTCAACGCACAATTACAAGCGTTTCAATATGAACAACAAAATGAACGATTAAATTATCAGAGTCGCATTGCTGATATCGAAGCAGAACTCGAAAAAGCGCAATTGGAGTTATCAGTAAACAATAATCTCCAAAACTTAGGGGTCGCTTCCAAAATCGAATTACAACGAGCTGAACTTGCCGTGAAGCAACAAACAAAGCGCTTAAGCTTTGAAAGAGAGAAATATAAGCAATTCGTTGAAATGCAAAGCTATCAATTAACTCAACGTAATATCGCCATTGAGCAACAACAAGCAAAAGTGGGCATGTTGCAACAACAACTTGATGATATGCAAGTGAAAGCCGATATTGAAGGTACATTGCAGTCTCTGGCTATTGAGTTAGGTGAACAAGTAGGTCTTGGCCAAACGATAGCGAAAGTCGGCAGTGACAAAGAATTAATTGCTAAACTCCGGATCCCACAATACCAGGCCGATAAAATTGACTTAGGCGCGGCAGTTGCGATAAATACCACCAAAGGCATTATTCATGGCAATATCGCTAGAATTGAAAGTATTGTCACCGAGGGCTCAGTACTTGCTGAAGCAACACTGTCTGGAGAGCTCACTTCTAATGCTCGTCCCTCTCTCGGTATTTCTGCACAAATATTTGTCGAGCATCAGCCACAAGCACTGTATATATCTCAAGCGCCAGGTATAAGACCACGAAGTAAAACCTCGGCTTTTGTTCAAACGAATCAAGACACCTTAGAGAGAGTCGATATTACTTTCGGCGATCTATCAAACAACAAAATCCTTGTTGAACAAGGATTAACTCAAGGCAGCCAACTAGTAACCAATAACATGGATGCCTTTTCACAATTCAACCGCATCGAACTTCGCTATTAAGGAGCTTAAGATGAAGCAACTCGTTACCATGAACAATATTCACAAGCATTATCAAGGACAGCAAATCGAAACCCATGCTTTACAAGGGATTTCATTAACCATCAACCAAGGCGAGTTTGTCGCTATTACCGGCCCTTCTGGTTGCGGTAAATCGACACTTTTATCGATTATGGGGTTAATGGATACAGCAGATGAAGGCGAGTATCAGTTAACTGACATCAATACGCATGGCTTAAAAGTAGACCAACGTACCCATATCAGAAATCAGCATATTGGTTTTGTTTTTCAATCCTTTAACCTAATTGATAATTTAACAGTCTTTGAAAATGTTGCGCTACCGCTAGAGCATCGTAATTGCAAAGCCAGCGAAATCAAACAACGTGTCGATCAAGTACTTGAACAGGTCGACATGTCTTCTCGCAGTGCATATAAACCGACCCAGCTGTCTGGTGGACAGCAGCAACGTGTTGCTATTGCCCGCGCACTGGTTGGTAATCCAGATTTAATCTTGGTAGATGAGCCTACAGGTAACCTAGACAGTAAAAATGGCGACCAAGTCATGGCGCTATTAACGCAACTCAATAAAGAGGGAGCTACCATTGTAATGGTTACCCATGACAGTCGTTACTCTCGCTGCGCTAGTCGCCAAATTCAATTACTCGATGGCAAAATTATCACTGAGCAACAACTTCAGGGGGCGGCATGAGACTTTTCAAGAAGTTTTTCTTAGCGGGTATAGCCAAGGTTTTTACCTTGCCACGCTTAAGCCTGCCACTTATCACGAGTTTAGGGTTAACCTTAGGTGCGGTCTTAAGTGTCATCGCCATTGTTAGCGCCTTGATGTTAAAGCCACTAGAAGGTATTCGTGATGAAGATAATTTATACACCTTATCGCTAGATTTTCAATTCAATGAGCAGATGTATATTTCTTATTGGGATTTCACCCGTTTAGCGAATTTTAACCAAGCTTTTAATGAATTAGGGCAATGGGCCGGCATAAATGCTACTCAAAGCAAGATTAACATTAATGACATCAACCTTGCGGTCACCTCATTTAACGCCTCAGATAATATTCTCGATGTACTAGGCACAAAACTAATCAAAGGTCGCGCATTAAACGTTGAAGACCCAAGCAAGCTCATCTGGATCTCCAACAGCTTATGGCAACAACAATTTGCCGGCCTAAGTTCAGCGATTGATAGCCCTATTGATATCAATGGTCAAACCTATGTTGTAGCTGGGGTAATTGAAGATTTGATGTCGGTGGATAGCCATGAGCCAATTCTTACTGAACAAATATGGTTCATCGAAAACCTTACTCAATACTTAGATAAAGCCGAAACTACGAATATTGCCTCAGTCTTACCCCACCTATTGTTTCGCGCCAATCAAGCGAATACGCAAATACCGAGCAAAGATACCATTAAACAATGGCAACGAGACTTTATTCAAAATAAAGCGCCAAGTGAAGCGATACAGCCGTTTATGGATTTCCTAAATAACTTAGAAGCGCGTATAGAAAGTAAATCCTATCGAGACAGTATTTTAGGCGATACTAGTGAGCTGATCGTCATTTTACTGATTGCCGTTGTCGGTTTACTGGTAATGGCATGTTTAAATTTGCTTAACTTATTTATCGCTCATTACCAAGGACGAACCAAAGAGTTTGGCGTTCAACTAAGCATGGGGGCGACCCAAAACAAATTACGCAGTCTTATTTTTATTGAAAATCTGCCGAGCATGATGATAGCCACCATTACAGGTATTTTGGCTGCAGGGTGGATAATTAAAATGCTGCCCGTTATTTCTGGTAACAATCTCCCTATGGTTGACCAGATCTCTCTTGATATTTATGTCGTCTTAGCTGCCATCGCCATCATCCTTGTGTTAAATGTGTTATTTAGTAGCTTAAGTCTTGTCGATATTAATAAAAAGTCGTTGATGGAAAACCTTAACAGCAGCGGTAAAGGCACAAAAGGACAAGCCAATGAAGCAATCAGCAAGGGACTAATGATTTTGCAATTAGCTATCGCTAGCGTACTGCTGACAGCTGCAACCATGTTGGCGTTTAAAAGCTATCACTTGGTTTATCAAGATTTGGGCTACGAAATCAACGATACTCGCCACATTAGTATGCGTATCGATGATGAACAATGGGTTGAACAGCTCGCCGATTTTGACAACTATTACACCAGTGAAATAAAAAGTGTCGAGGAAGAAATTACCGCGTTACTAAGCCAAGAATTACCTGATAGCGAATTTGTAATTGCCACTGATGGCCCGCTAACTTACCGAATGAGTTTCAGCGTCACTACTCATCCTGATGATCCAGAACAACAAGTGATGCTAAGTTATAAGCGCACAATGCCTGGCTTTTTTGATAAATTTGGCATTGATTTATTGGCTGGTAGTAATATCACCCAAGCGATGATTGAAAGCCAAGAGCAGATCGTAGTCATTGACGAAATTGCTGCACAAGTCTTTTTCCCTGAGTTAAGCATACAGGAAACTATCGGTAAAGAGCTTAAGCTTGGTAATGAACGAAGCTATAAAGTAGTTGGAGTTGCCCCGACGATAAAAACTACCGCTGGACATCAAATGGATAAGAAAACGCCGATTATTTATCGACCTTATGAGAGTTTTCGTCAGTTGTTAAGCTTTACTTTTAAAATGCCTGACGATATTGCCATTGACGACATGGCCTTACAGCAAAAAATTCAACAACGCTTTCCACGAATCACTGAAATAAAGTCGGAAACGTTAAACGAGTTATGGAGTACTCAAACGCTTAGACAGCGCACCAGTTTGTATATGGTTATTGCTATGGCCTTACTTACCACGGTTCTAGCAATCATTGGTGTTGGTGGTTTAACACAAATGACGACTAATCATCGCAAACATGAACTGGCGATTCGCATGGCAACAGGTGCATCACAAGCTAGATTACTGAAATTATTATTTGTTCATGCTAGCTGGTTGACAGCATTAGGACTTGGTTTTGGTTTTATCTTATCTGTATTTAGCTATGACTATATTCAAGCCTATATGACAGCATTACCTCCGTTTAAATGGTCAGCGATCATCAGCTTAAATATTTCGTTAGTTGCAGTGGTTAGTTTGGCAATATTATGGCCTGCATGGCAAATTATTCGACGTGATCCAATGCAAACGTTAAGAGACGAATAATAAAACGAGAAAGTGGCTTTACATTTCGACTGAATTTGCAACTATAGCCAATGTAATCATTTAATACCAAGTGAGTTAATGGTTAAATCACTTGGTATTCAGTCACTTTTTGTATTTGGAGATTATTAATTGAGTAATACAAAACATCAAGCAACCATACTAATTGCTGATGATGATGAAGATATTCGCTTAGCGCTTTCACTACTTTTAGGTAAACATGGTTATCATACCCTTGAAGCTTCTGATGCCAAAGAAACCTTGATCTACGCTCAACGCCATCAGCCACATCTCATCTTACTGGACATGAACTTTGATCGTGATACCACCAGTGGACAAGAAGGTTTAGCGATATTACAACAGTTACAAGATAGCCAAATCCCAGTGATATTAATGACAGCATGGGCAAGCGTCGACCTTGCCGTGGAAGGTTTAAAGCAAGGTGCTTGCGATTTTATTGAAAAACCATGGCACAATGAAAGTTTGATTAATCGCATCCAACAGCACATAAATTATCAACAAATCCGCAAAGAGCACTCTGGCTACCAACAGTTATTGAGTCATCAAGAATCGCCACTGGAGTGGATAGCAACGTCAGCGAAAATGCAAAATATAGAACAACTGATCATGCAAGTTGCTCCAACTGATGCCAACATTTTGGTGCTTGGTGAAAATGGTACCGGTAAATCTTTGCTTGCCCAACGTATTCATCGACTCTCAAAACGACAAGACAAACCTTTTATTTCACTAAACATGGCAACCATTCCTGAAAACTTATTTGAAAGTGAGTTGTTTGGTCACCAAAAAGGCGCTTTTACCGATGCGAAACAAAATAGAACCGGTCGATTTCAATTAGCACAACAAGGCACCTTATTTCTTGATGAAATAGGTTCACTGCCGTTTACATTACAGCCCAAGTTATTACGAGTTTTAGAAACCGGTGAGTATGAAGTTTTAGGCACCAGCAACACGCAAGTGGCCGATACCCGTATCATTAGTGCAACCAATGCCAATCTAAATAAAATGGTACAAGACGGTGACTTTAGACAAGATTTACTCTATCGATTAAACACACTGGTTATTGAGATGCCGGCATTAAGAGACCGATTAGAAGATATTCCATTGCTGGCTGAGCATTTTATTAATAAGCACTGTAAAAAATATAGCAAATCAGCGTTAACGTTAAGCAAAGCCGCTATTAACAAATTGCTGCAACACACGTGGCCAGGTAACGTTAGAGAACTCAGTCATGTGATAGAGCGCTCTGTGTTAATGTCGACAACCACACAGTTGCTACCTGAGCACCTACTTATTGAGCACGGTAGCCATCATGAACAAGGCATTCTAGTGCAACCTTTAGAGAAAGCTGAACGCCAATTAATCGAAAAAGCACTACAACAAAGCCAAGGCTCAGTAACTCAAGCCGCCGCGCTGCTCGATATTTCCAGAAACGCGCTTTATCGCCGCCTAGATAAATTTAACATTCATTACGAGTCATAATAATGCGTGATGAAAGAAAAATAATAGTATTGCTCTCCATCAATGTCATTGTCATTTTAACATTACTGGGACTGTTATCTTGGTCAATAAGCTCAAGCTGGTTAATTGTATCAACCCTATTATTTTTAAGCTCATATCCTCTGATTTGGTTGGCATGGAAAGGCTATAATTTTTGGCAACAAACGATCCGTCAGTTAACTAGTTATACCCAAATGCTTAAAGAAGGCGACGTCAACATTCGTTTTAAGCCCAATCATCAAAACAGTTTAGTTGGAGAGCTATTAAATGAAATAACCGCATTAGCCAAAAAGAAAAATACGGAAATAGAACAACCTATCTCTGAAGTTCTTCATCAAATTATCCATGCGTGGGTTGTTCCCGTTGCTGTTTTTGACCAAAGCGATTCGCTTGTTTACCGCAATAAAGCGATGCATGAGCAACTGAAACAACCAATGATTATCGGTAGCGACATTCATACACTCGGTTTTAGTGAAACTGAGCACGAAATCACTCACCCTAGTTTTAACGACGACTGGCAATGTCAGTTGGTCAAATTAAATTGGCAACAGAGCCAGTATCGGTTTGTTGCAGCCATCAACAATAGTCACCTTATCAATAAAAAACAAAGCCTTACACGTAGAAATCTGATTCGAGTATTAAGTCACGAATTGCGTAACTCCTTAACTCCGATGGCTTCGATGACAGAAACCTTATTGTCTTGTCAGACCTTAGACACTGAACAAACCCGACAAGTATTAACCCGGATTAACCAGCGTAGCAAACGACTACTTGATTTTATTCAGCAATATCAACAGTTGGCACAGCTCCCCAAACCACATCCTGATTGGTTCGTTTTCAAAGAAATTGTTGACGATGCGACATCTATAGTTAAAGAAGAGGCGGTTTCAATACAATGCTTAGGTGAAAAGCATGCTTATGGTGATGAGACTCAAATCGCTCAAGTGTTGATCAACCTAATAAAAAATGCTGATGAAGCCAACATAGATGTCGAAACAAAAATTAGGATAATTTTATCAATTGATAATGATCAACAAACGATAGAATTTATTGACAACGGGCCAGGCTTTGCAAATTTAGATAATGCATTAACGCCTTTTTATACCACTAAAAGTCACGGCTCTGGCATAGGTTTAAGTTTATGTGCCGAAATCGTTCAAAATCACTTAGGCTCATTTACGATTAATAATCTTGAACAAGGCGGCGCTAAAATCATCATGACCTGGCCAATTAATTCGCGCCGAAGTTCAAGCTAAATCTCTTATTGAGAGGCTGCTAGTTGATGTAGTTTAGCGCTTAATGCTTTTGCTCTAGCACTATCTATTTTTTCTGCTAAAGTGATGCCCTTAGACAAAACCCGCTTTGCTTGTTTTGTCTCACCTGAATTAACATAGGCATCGGCTAAAAATTCATGCAAATTAATCGAATGTGGATAGAGGGTTAAACCATATTCAAATGTCTTTACTGATGCTTTAGGATCTGAAAACAAGGTTACTAAGCCAGTCTGTTCAATAACTTCAACAGGAATATAGTCTCGAGCGCCAATAGCATTTTTATGTGCTTGAAAATAATGCTTCACAGCCTTTAAGCCTGAAAAAATAACCTGCTCTGGAATACGATACCCTTGATATAGCGCTCTTAATCCATCAATACTCCCCATTAATGGAATAGTGCCGTGTGTTTCATTAGGCATCGCTTGATACTTTGTTGTAAGTAGCTCATCTTGATTGGTTGCTAAGACAGATAAAATTGGTTCGATATAGCGGTATTCTTGGGGTGCATTTGGGTCAAGAAAACTGTGATTAATATAAAGAAAGGTAGGCTTTTTACGTGCCTTGTCTAACCCAGTTTTCAATGCATTTACTACATAATGATTGTCCCAATCTAATGACCCATCATTAACCAAAAACGCATTAAATGCTGAATCACCTTGTAAGAAGGCATACATCGTATATAAGCCAGCAGCTGAATGCCCCCAAAGTACTTTGATTTCGGACAAGCGATATTCTTGATTTAGTTTAGGTAGAAGTTCCCGTTCGATAAACTGATAAAATTGTGGTCCTCCACCATCGCCAACCCAATGAACAGAGTCTGTCGGTGTATAATGCTTTAACCTATCAACGACGTTCAGCGAAACAATAACATGGGCAGGAATATCGCCTACATCAGCTAAAAATGTGGCGTTTTTACCAACTAGCTCACCATAATTTTGGCCATCTAAAATGAGCAACAATGGATAATTATGATTATTGGCAGTGTAATCATCAGGTAATATCACTTGGTATTCAAAAGACGCCTTAGCAAATGTCGACGTCAGTGTCTTTGCATACGCACGGGTATTAACTGATAAGCCAACTACGCATATAACTAAGGTAATAAAACGAATAATACGCATCATAACTCTCTTGTAAATGTTATTGATTAACTATGGAGAGAAACATAGCAAAGCTTATACCAACGGGAGAACCTTAAAGTAAACTTATAATTATCAATAAGATAGACAATAAAGAGTCCAAACACGATCTGTGTTAAAACCCGTTAAACTTAGTCCATTTTCGAAATCGAACAGAACGTCTTCGTCAACAAGAGGTGGCTTATTGCTTTAAACTTATTGGGGTTAACTTTTTAGCGATGTACTCTGGATCATAAATCTTGCCCGTGAGGGAGTCGTTAGGAAAGACTATTACTGATATATCATCACCGACTAAGCCACTCGTCCAGCGATGCAACCACTCTTTCAATTTAATCGCGTGGGGTTGACAAGCTTGCCATTCTTCATTTGCCCATAGTTGCGCTAATTCTTTGTTGGGCCAAACCGGAATACAGTCGCCTTCATCACTATTTAGCATGACACTGCCATGCTCATCGACCAAGATCCACAACTGATTGCATTTGATTACTTCGGTAAAAAAATACTCGGTTCTTTTTTCTTCTGACAAATTCGCTAGTTCTTCTACTTCTTTTTCCGTGAGCTCGATCAAAATACCACCTATTAACTTGCAAACACTTGCATTTCTTCACTTATTTGCTTTCTCATCGCCATGAGTTTTACAGCACTGTCGTGTTGTTTTTTATCTTCTGCACTCTCGGGTATCCATTCAGGAATAGATACCTTATGACCCGTCTCATCAACCGCCACCATTATGACAATACAATGCGTTGTTTTGCGACGATTTAATGACTTAGGATCACATGCATTCACTTCTAATGCGATATGCATTGAAGAGTTCCCTGTATAAATTACCTTAGCTTCAACTTCAACCAAGCTGCCTACATGAATGGGGGCAACAAACTTTATTCCCCCTGCGTAAGCAGTTACACAATAACGTCCGCTCCATCCTGCCGCACAAGCATAGGCAGCTAAGTCAATCCATTTCATTACCGCGCCACCATGCACCTTACCGCCAAAATTAACATCTTGAGGCTCTGCTAAAAAACGTAACGTAATATCTCTTTGTGGTTTACTCATGACTTCGACTCTTATCAAAACGGAGTTCACTTTATATTAAGAGTACATTACCATTAGTTGCAAATTAGTCGAGTAATTGTTTTACATTATGAAAATATGGGTAGATGCCGATGCTTGTCCGGTCGCAATTAAAGAAATTATATTCCGTGCAGCCGAACGCACTGCCACTGAAACAACGTTAATTGCTAATCACCCAATGCGTATACCGCCTTCAAAAGTGATTAAGTTTGTTCAAGTGAGTGCTGGTTTCGACATTGCCGATAATGAAATTGTTAAACGGTGTAATGCCAATGATCTTGTCATCACGAGCGATATACCTTTGGCAGCAGAGGTAGTCGCTATAAATGCTACCGCTTTAAATCCTAGAGGTGAACTGTATACCGAAAGCAATATTAAACAGCGGCTGAATATACGTGACTTTATGGATACCTTGCGCTCTAGTGGTATAGAAACTGGCGGCGTTGCACCGCTTAGTCAAAGCGACAAACAAGCTTTTGCCAATAATCTCGATAAATGGTTAGTGAATAGTAAACGAAGATAACCAAAAAAAGCGCTCTGCACAGAACAATGTATGACGCCCTTTTTCTGCCTAGCATCTGTAGGCGAATTTACATGGTTATCGTTTAAATCGACCTATCAACAAGGTAATTATTGCCGCTAGCACCAGCCAAATAGCGACGACCACGATATAGGCTGTTATCGTTAGTGGCATTGCGCCAAACTCTGCAATTTTAAAGTGCGTTGTGCCCATTAAACTTGCTATCCCCGTATATAAAACGGGAATATTTACCCATAAAAGCATAGGAAGAAAAAGAAGGGATACTTGGGTAATCGCCAATATCGGTGGTAAATTGAATAATAGCGAAAGTAGCAAAAACCTTTTTATCGAGAAGTTAGTCAACATTGAGATTAATGACCGAGCTTGATCTGATTAAAATAACTACTATTTCATTATCGATAAAGTCAATGGTCACGTTGACTTATTGCTTGCAGAAACGCTGACAAGCTTCCAACTACCTGATGCCTTCGACCACACTTGTGTACCACCTCCTGCACCTTTAACCTTGTCACCAGATGCCAGGACGACGCTTTGCTCATATTCATTCACCAATATCACCGTATTGCTATCAATCACCGATATCTGAACGTTAGTGAAGGTTAATGACTCTATTTTATCGACCATGGCAAAACTTGGCTCGATTAACGCTTTTAGATCATCAATTGAATTCCAATTAATGCCATTAGCGCTTAAGCCAACGAATTTTTCTTGGTCAAAGTAGTCAAAATAGCGTTGCATATCTAAAGCGCTGGAGGCTTCGACTAAACCATTGAACGCATGCATGACTTCTTTTTCTATTTGTTGCGTTGTGTTTTTTGACAATTGATTATCCTTAGAGCAACTGCTAATGAGTGATATTACAAAAACTACGCAGGCCAATTTAGTCACTAATTTAATGACAATCTCCTTATCAATGTTAATTTGTCATTTTGTTTTCGAGATAACAATACCCATCGACTACTATAGCGATGCAAGTTATCAGATAGCTGAAAATGTACAATAACTAATTTTAGCCTCGCCCTCTGCCAATAGTAATTATTTCAACGATGCTTGCGGCTATCTGTTTTTACGAGGTTTAGCCGAAGTATTAACTTGGTTATTACTAGGTGCCTTTTTGCCTTTCACAACATGCTGCTTGTTTTTACTGGTTGGTTTATGGCCTCTACTTACTTCACCAGAACGTTGCCCATTTTTATGCTCAGTGTTTTCAGGCTTTGTTTTTTTTGGCTTTTTCGGTTTCTTTTTCTTTAAAGGTCGAATTTCTCTTGAGGGCGGGAGCTCATTAACAGGTTGAAATCCAGGTTCAATTCGTCGAGGAATATGTTGTTGAATAACGTACTCAATATCTTCTAATAACTTATGCTCATCCGCACAAACTAAGGAAACCGCAAAGCCATCGGCTCCTGCTCGTCCCGTTCTTCCAATGCGATGAACATAATCCTCAGAAACATTGGGCAATTCAAAGTTAACTACTTGCGGTAACTGGTCAATATCGAGCCCTCGAGCCGCTATATCAGTTGCCACCAGCACTTTTATTTTACCTTCTTTGAATTCAGCTAGGGCTTTAGTGCGCGCACCCTGGCTTTTGTTACCGTGAATAGCTGCTGCTTGAATACCTTGAGCGTCGAGCTCTCTAGTCAGCCTATTAGCTCCATGTTTAGTCTTGGTAAAGACCAGTACTTGTTGCCAGTTATTTTCTAAAATCAAAAAACTCAATAGCGTTGATTTTTTCTTTTTATCAACTGGGATCACCGATTGCTTAATCGTTCGAGCAGCAGAGTTTTCTTGGCTCACCGATATTTCAATTGGTTGATAGACAAAATCTCTTGCTAATGCTCTTATATCCGGTGAAAAAGTCGCAGAAAATAAAAGATTTTGACGCTGCTTGGGCAGTAAGGCGATAATTTTTTTAATATCTCTGATAAAGCCCATATCCAACATACGATCAGCTTCATCGAGAACCAGTACTTCCAACTGATCAAATTTAATCGCGTTCTGATGATAAAGATCTAATAATCTACCGGGTGTAGCGACCAAAATATCGCTACCAGAGCGCAACTTCATCATTTGCGGATTAATTTTTACGCCACCAAAAACGACATTTGATCGTATTTTCAAACCACTGGCGTAAGTTTCTACATTATCAGCAATTTGTGCTGCTAGCTCTCTTGTTGGTGTTAAAATTAACGTTCTGGTTCGGTTAGCACCGGCTGGTTTACCTTTCGATAGCATTTCTAAGATAGGTAACGTAAAGCCTGCTGTTTTACCAGTACCGGTTTGCGCGGCAGCCATAACATCTCGACCGGAGAGGATGGCAGGAATTGCTTTTTCCTGTATTGGTGAAGGCCTTAGATAACCTTTATCGGTAATCGCCTTAACAATGAGGGATGACAAACCTAATTGGGAAAAAGCCATATAATGATATTCTTCTGATACTGTTACGATGGGCGGTGAAGCATACAGTATAGTACGGTTTGAAACAATGAACTTTAGTTAGGCATCTCAAGGGCTATTCGAAATGAAAGCTATAACCTTTAGAGCGTATTGATTGAATAATACTAGGGTCAAGCCCTACTTTTTTAACTTTATTTCGAATCCTTGCAATTTTAATATCAATAGAGCGGTCGACACCGTCGTAGTCAGAACCTTTTAGTACTTTTAATATCATTTGCCGAGAAACGACATTGCCATGCTGTAGGGCTATAAAATAAAAAAGTTCGTATTCTTCTTGCGTTAAACCAATTGCTTGTCCTTGATAAATACAATCGAATTTAGTGGGAACAAATTGTAAATCACCAAAGCTTAACTCTTGAGAGTTACTGCGCTCTTTTGGACGATAACCTAATCGCTTGATGCGCTCATGAAGTACTTTAAAAGGCGCACTTTTAGGCACAAAATCATCCGCTCCCAAACCAAAGCAAGCTACTTCCGCTTCAGGATTCTCATGACCCGTGAGAAAAACGATCCCCCCTTGAAAGAATTGTCTTAGTTCTCGGCAAATGTCATAACCATTCTTATCTGGCAATCCAATATCTAGTAAAATGACATCAGGATTGACTGAAATAACTTTACGAAGCGCTGCGGACCCATTGAACACTTGTGTCACTTCAAATCCCTCATTTTCTAACTGAGCTTTTATCGTTAACGAAACAACACTGTCATCTTCAATCAAAAGAATTTTTTGCATATATACAGCCGCTAATGTTTTTACTCGGATAATGACATAGTAAACCTGATCACAATATAATCAAAGCCATTGCTTTGGATAGTATGAAAATAGCTCGCGCTTTGTTTATTTCGTACTAACATCATAATAATAGTGGTAAAGTGCTATCTAGGCAAAGAGTTAAACGACCAAGGGATTAAATGGTGACACTCGATTATGAACACAAAAAGTTTTTAGTCATTGATAGCATTAAGCAATCACGTGACGTACTAAAGATATTCAGTTATAGCTTGGGTGTAAAGCATGTCGATACCAATCATCATCCCGCTGATATCCTTCAACTATGTGAAAATAATCGTTATGACGTCATTTTACTGGGTTACGATCTTGGGGATAATAGAAAAAATGGTCAGCAACTATTAGAAGAGCTTCGTGCGAAACAATTAATATCACGCCAATGTATTGTTGTAATGATCACCGCAGAGATATCACAAGCCATGGTATTGGCTGCATTAGAACATAAACCAGATGAATATTTAGTTAAACCTTATACATTAAAAGATTTGAGTGTAAGGCTATCGCGTTGTTTTGATAAGAAAGTTGCTATGCATGAAATTTATTGTGCATTAGATGAAGGTAATCATCATAAAGTCATTCATCTGTGTGATCGCGCAATTAAAGCAAATACCGCTTATAAGCACGAATGTCTTGGCATAAAGTCACGACAATATTTCCAATTAAAAGAATATGATAAGGCAAAACGTATTTATCAAACGTACTTTGGATCAACCAATTGTCAATGGGCTGCCTTAGGTTTAGGTAAAATTGCCTTGATAGAGAATAAATTTGAGGAAGCTGAGAAACTATTTCAAGCGGTAATTGACGATAATCCACTTTATTTATCTGCTTATGACTGGTTAGCAAGAACCTATAAAGCAAATCATCAAGAAGAAAAAGCTGAACAAATACTTGAACAAGCTTTGCTCGTTTCTCCTCGATCAGTTAAGCGTCTTAAAGACTATGCGCAGCTATGTCTCGATACAAACCAATTGGCAAAGGCAACGAAAGCATTCTCAAAAACTAATGAACTCTCGCACCACTCTGTTCATAAAGACTCATATAACTCAATACAGTTTGTCGAAGCATTATTAAAATACAGTAAGGATCTAAATGAGCCACAAAAGCGTCGATTAAATTTAAAAGCGTTTGACGTCATGGCAGAAATGAATCGCGTTTATCATCAACCAGAGCTAAGGGTTATAACCAACTTATTGTCAACTAGATTACATAGGTTAGTTAATGATACAGCGCTAGCACGCTCAAGTTTAAGTGATGCTGAGAGGTTACTGAATAAAATCGACGACAACATATCGATTGAAGGCTCCTTTACCATCGCTCGTTCTCTGATAGCACTACATAAAATAGAAACAGCCAAACAATTATTAAAGCAACTTTCTGAGCAGAACCCTGACAATATTGAAGTATTATCGAGAATAGCGGAGCTATTTGAACAACCTGTTAGTGAAGCGGATAAAGCTGCCGCGCAAAGTGCTTTAGCATTAGGCACGAGCTTATACAATGCAGGTCACTATGTACTTGCTATTGATAAGTTAAACCAAGCGCTTGTTTACTTTCCAAATCATATTGGCATTAAGCTCAACTTATTGCAGGTACTATTAGTCTCTTTTGAGCACGATCAGAAAAGAATAGAGGATTTAAGACAAGCAAAAGTACTTATCGATGGTTTTAAAAACCTTTCACAAGAAAGTGAATCGTACCTACGGTATTTAAAATTAAAGAGTAAATATGAAAGCTTGTTGGCTTTTCACACACACGGTTTAGAAGATTAATTTAAGAAGAAAAGGATGGTGGAGGGAGGTGGATTCGAACCACCGAAGGCTGAGCCGTCAGATTTACAGTCTGATCCCTTTGGCCACTCGGGAACCCCTCCACAGGGGCGAAAAAACCCGACACAATTGTATCGGGTGGTTTCTAAATAGGAGTCTAGCGATGACCTACTCTCACATGGGAACTCCCACACTACCATCGGCGCGACTGCGTTTCACTTCTGAGTTCGGAATGGGATCAGGTGGTACCACAGTGCTATTGTCGCTAGACAAAAACGTTTACTTAACTTGAAACTTCAAGGTAAGTAATAATTCGGAAAGCGATATATCTAATTCAATTCATTAAGTACGCGACGTGCAAGGATGCACTAGTGTCGAACATAACCACGGATGGTGGGTTCGACCAATTTGTCAGACAACACTTATAAAACCACTTGGGTGTTGTATGGTTAAGCCTCACGGGCAATTAGTATCAGTTAGCTCAATGCCTCACAGCACTTCCACACCTGACCTATCAACGTTGTAGTCTCCAACGACCCTTTAGGGAGCTTAAAGCTCC